>NZ_FNJS01000018.1:0-93210 GCF_900104405.1 Arthrobacter sp. ok909
CCACTAATCCCCGGTGCAAGCACCGGATCATCGTTCGACTTGCATGTGTTAAGCACGCCGCCAGCGTTCATCCTGAGCCAGGATCAAACTCTCCGTTGAAGTAAAACAAAAACGAACACACCCGGCACCCCCGGGAAAACGGGAGAAACCGGCTGCACAAAATTTGAAACCAGCTGTAAAAACCAGACCACACCACGGGGTGGCGCAACCTGGCAAAACAACCAATCCATAATAAATTGGTATCAACAAACTTGGCACACTATTGAGTTCTCAAACAACAGACACACCCGGCACCACCACAACCAACAAACAGTCGCGGATCGCTCCGGAGCAACTTTTCAAACTTACCCGATCTCGGGAGCGTTTGCAAATTCGCATTTCTGCGATCTACATTCTCTCGAAAAGGTCCCCACCCTTATTCGGCACGCTAATTTGCGAACCATTTTCAGGCTGTTTAGAAGGGGGTCGGTCGCTTTCTTTCCGCATCAGCGGCGGCGACTCGAATTACTTTACACGCCGCGAGGACCCTGCACAAATCGGCCCGCAAAGGCGTCCCCCGGCGTCATATTCCCCGGATCCACGCGGAATCCGGCCGCATCACCGGCCCTTCCAAAACCCCAGAGGCCAAGCCTTGCCCCTGTGGGCTGCGTCACCTACGCCGTACCCGGCGCCACGATAGCGTCGGGCAGCGGCTGCCCGACGCGTCACTCCACGGCTGCTTAAGTCTCGGGTGTTGGCGGAACTGCGGAATATGCGACGTCACCCGGCAGCAGCCAGGAATATTGCAGTTCCGCGTCACGGGTGGCACCCGTCACCTCCCCTGCGCGACGCGGGGCTGCCGTAGCGCGCATCGCGGCCCACCATGTCTTAACGTTCAGCATTGCCGTTCCTTTCGACCGATATTGCGATGGGCTGGAAGACCCGGACCAGCCGGCCGTACAGGCCTCCCCCGGCGGTCCCCTCGGGCGGGCCCCTGAAGGCACTCCCCCGGCAGGCCTCCGCCGGGCGGCGCCATGAAGCCGGCCCCGTGAATCTGGCCAAGTGCCGGCTCACGGCTACCTCCGCTTGGTACCCGGCTGCATCCCTCGTGTGAACCCGGTCAGCAGCACGTCAGCGACGGTGCCGTGCGATCCCTGACTTCGCGATCCGTCCACCAGGGATGCCTCACCGCGCGGTCCCTCACCAAGCATTTCCAAGCCCGGGGCCGCCTGCCCGGCCGGAGAGGCGGCCATCGCAGCCAGCCAGTCGCCGTACCTGGTGATGTCCGTGCCGTTCGTGGCGGCCACAGCGTCGCAGGCAAAGCCGACGGCGCTGGACCCGTCGCTCAGGCGTACAGAGCCAAGAAGCATCGGCTCGGGCAACGCCGACAGGAATTGCCCCAGTGCCGCCTCGGAGAGAAGCCAGCGCTCGGCCACCAGTTCCGCCCCGTCCTCCGAGCGGTACACGCCGGGTTTCGGCGGCTGGGTGTCCAGCGAGACCATGCGGTAGCGTGCCGCCGTGCGCACGTGCCCGGCCCAGGAGGCTCCCAGGGTTTCGAGTTGGTGCGCCAGCGGCTGGCCCTTGCGGTGCGCCCCCACCACAACCAGGGGTACCGAGGAGACGCCGGCACGGACGGGCCACGGCTCTCCCTCGGGCAATTGCCGGGATGGAGCGGCTCCGGCCGCGAACTGCGCCGGGGGCGGCGGTGGGGTTTCAATCCTGCGGGCGATGTCGGCCACCACGGCGTCGTCGAATGTGCGGCCCACAACGGTGAGCCCGAACTGAGCCCCCTCCACCTCTCCGGCGGGTACGGCGACGGCACACAGATCGAAGAGGTTGCAGAAATTCGTGTAGGTGCCCATGCGCGAGTTCACGCCCACGGGGTTGGCCGCGACGTCCGCCAGGCTCGGGTGGAACGGCGCGGTGGGGACCACCAAGGCGTCGAATCCCTCCAGGAGCGCCATCGCCTGCCGCTTCAGTCCGTCCAGCCGGGCGGTGTCCGTAACATAGCTGTGTGCCGGTACCTGGCCGGCACGGCGGACGATTCCGGCGACCGTCGGATCCAGCCCGGCAGGATTTTCTGCAGTGTCGCCGGCGGCGTCGACGAAGGCCCCGACGGCCGCGTAGCGTTCTGCGACGAGCCCGCCATCGTACAGCAGACGCGCGGCCTGCAGGAAAACCTCGAACTCGATCGGCTCGGCGTCCACGCCCGCAGCCTGAAGCCTGGCGATCTGGCGGCCGAATTCGGCCGCCCACGCCTGCGGGAGTTCCGGAAGGCTGGACGGATAGGCGACGCGCGGCCGCTCGGGCGCCGCGAGCCGTACATCGGCGGGCCACGGGCGCGCCCCGCCAGCCATGATCCCCATGGCCAACTCAGCCGTGCCCAGGTCCCTCGCGAATATGGTCACGGCGTCCCAGGAGCGGCACGCCGGCACTACTCCGGCAGTGGACACCACGTTCAGGGTGGCTTTGATGCCCACGATTCCCTGGAGTCCGGCGGGGACGCGACCCGATCCCGCAGTGTCCGTGCCGATGGCGATGTCCGCCAGCCCCAGGGCGACGGCCACGGCGGAGCCGGAGCTGGAGCCGCCGGAGATACGGTCCGGGCGGCGCGCATCGCGGACCGCCCCGTGCGGGCTGCGGGTCCCCACCAGCCCGGTGGCAAACTGGTCCAGGTTTGTGGCCCCTACAACTACCGCGCCCGCTGCGCGCAGCCGGGCCACGGCCTCGGCGTCGTTCTCGGGGGTGTAGGCGAAGCCGGGGCACGCCGCGGTGGTGTCAATTCCTGCCACGTCGACGTTGTTCTTCACGGCGAGGAGCAGCCCGGCCAGGGGCAGGTCCGCGCCGGCGGCCACGGCGTCGTCAACGGCCGCCGCCTCGGCCAGCAGTTCGTCCGCGCCCCGCACAGTGATCCAGATTTCCGGCCGGCCGGAGGCTTCGATGGCGGCCAGCGCCGCCCGCACCCGGGCGGTCGCACTCGGTCCTTCAAACGTCGCCCTCATAGTGTGGCCTCTTCCAGTTCCTTGGTGTCCAGTTCCTTGGTGTCCATTTCCTTGCTGAGTTCCTCCGCGGAGGTCTCCACAGGCAGCCCGAGGACCACCAGGGCTTCGCCGCCCACCACTTGGGATCCGGCCACTGGCAGCACCTGCTGCACTACGCCGTCGCACGGGGCGGTCAGCACGGTTTCCATCTTCATCGCCTCCAGCGACACCAGCGGCTGGCCCTTCACCACGTGCTCCCCCGCGGTGACGTCCACCTTCCACACGCTGGCGGCGAACGGCGCGGACACCAGGGTGCCGCCGTCGGGGACCACCAGCTCCCCGGGCTCGGGGACGACGGCGGCTGCCGCGTCCGCGCGGTCGAACTCGCCGGCGTCGGCCCAGGCCTGACGTTCGACGGCGAAGGCCGCCGCCTGCTGCTCGCGGAACACCGCGATGGACTCGCTGTTCCGGGCCAGGAAGTCCTCATGGTCGGCAAGGGAGAAGGTGCCGTCTTCGATGTCGACGCCGCGCCCGCGGCCCGCGGCCATGTCCGCCCGCAGGTCCAGCAGCTCTTCCGGGCTGACCGGGTACCAGGAGATGCGGTCGAAGAACCGCAGGAGCCAGGGAGAGCCCGGTTCGAAAGGCGCGGAATCGGCGTAGCGGGACCACACCTGGGTGGTCCGGCCCACGAACTGGTAACCGCCGGGTCCTTCCATGCCGTAGATGCACATGTAGGCCCCGCCGATTCCCACGGCGTTTTCCGGCGTCCAGGTCCGGGCCGGGTTGTACTTGGTGGTGACCAGGCGGTGGCGGGGATCCAGGGGTGTGGCCACCGGGGCGCCCAGGTACACATCGCCCAGGCCCAGGACCAGGTATTCGGCGTTGAAGACGGTGTCGAAGACATCGTTCACGGACTCCAGGCCGTTGATGCGCCGTATGAATTCGATGTTCCACGGGCACCAGGGGGCGTCGTCCCGGACGCCGGCCATGTAGCGCTGGATCGCTTCGCGGGTGGCCGGATCGTCCCAGGACAAGGGCAGGCGGACGGTGCGGCTGGGCACCACCAGCTCCGAACTGGCCGGCAGGGCGGCTTCGATGTCCTGCACCAGGCCCAGGAGCCGCGGGGCGGGGAGCACCGTGGGGTCGATCTTGATCTGCAGGGACCGGATCCCGGGCGTGAGGTCCACGATCCCCGGCATGCGGAGCTCCTCGAGGTGCTGGTGAAGGGCGTGCACGCGGGCCCGCAGGCTGAGGTCCAGCACCATGTCGCCGTATTCCACCAGCAGGTTGTCATCGCCGGAGCGGCGGTAGGTGACCGCGGGCCGTCCGGGTCCTTCCGGCACCCGGCCCAGCACGCCGTCGTCGCCGTCTCCCCGGCGGATACCGGCGGGCTGCAGGGCCCTGCCGGAATTCAGCCCGGCGGACGGCAGGGCCGCACCGGACTTCAAGCTGGCGGCGGCACCGCCGGCGGGGCGGGACCAGCCGGCGTCGCCCGGCAGCACCAGCTGCCGGCCGGGTCCCAGGTCCTTGGCCGACGGCGCCTGGCGGGCTTCCACCGGCACGAACCGGACGGTGTCGCCGGGACGGAGCTGGCCCAGCTTCCAGCGGTCGGCAGTCACCACGGTCACGGGGCAGACGAAGCCGCCCAGGCTGGGGCCGTCCGGGCCGAGCAGGATGGGCGTGTCGCCGGTGAAGTCCAGGGCGCCGACCGAATAGGCGGTGTCGTGGATGTTCGACGGGTGCAGTCCCGCCTCGCCGCCGTCGCTGCGCGCCCACCGCGGTTTGGGGCCGATGAGGCGGACGCCGGTGCGGGCGGAGTTGAAGTGCACTTCGTAGCTGGCGGCGTAGAGGTCCTCGATGTCCTCGCGCTGGAAGAACTCGGGGGCGCCATGCGGGCCCTCCACGACCGTCAGCTCCCACGCGGACGTCAGCACGGGCCTGCTGTCCAGCGGAACGGGACCCGCCTGACCTGGCGCTGCCGGCCGGGCTGCCGGCGCCGGATCCTCCGCGGTAGCCTCCGGGGCAGGAGCCGGGGCCACGGCCCGGAGCACATCCCCGGACCGGAGGACGCGGCCGCCGTGGCCGCCGAACTGGCCCAGGGTGAAGGTGGACGCGCTGCCCAGGTATTGCGGCACGTCGAGCCCGCCCTGGAACAGGATGTAGCCGCGGAGGCCGGAGCCTTCGGCGGTGCCGACGTCGAGCGTGCCTCCCGCGGGCACCGTCACCGGTTCCCAGGCGGGCACGTCCGTGCCGTCGACGGTGAGCGTGGTGGGGGCCCCGGCGACGCACACCGTCGTCGCGTGCGTGAAGTGCAGGCTGGGGCCGGTCATGGTGAACTCGAGCCCGGGTGCGCCCTCGGGGTTGCCGAGGGCCTGGTTGCCGAGCCGGAAGGACAGGTCATCCATCGGGCCGCTGGGCGGAACGCCTACCTGCCACAGACCGGCCCGGCCGGGCCAGTCCTGCACGGAGGTCTGCAGCCCGGGCCGTTCTACGGTGATCCGGGGTTCCGGGTCGCCGAGGTCGTTCAGCGTGCCGGTCGAGTGGGCGGCGTCGCGGACCACGTCCAGGGCCGTCACGGCCCGGAGCATCCCGAGGTTGGTCTCGATGCCGTCGATCCGGGTGGCCTTCAGCGCGGCGCCGAGCCGGTCGAAGGCCTGGTTCCGGTCCGTGCCGGTGGTGATGATTTTGGCCAGGAGGGGATCGTAGTTGGTGGAGACCTCGCTGCCGGTTTCCACCCAGGCGTCCACGCGCACGCCGTCGGTTGCGGGGTAGGCGGCGTTGGTGACGGTTCCGGAACTCGGCTGGAAGTTGCGGGCCGGGTCCTCGGCATAGAGGCGGGCTTCGACGGCGTAGCCGGAGACGGGGATGCTGTCCGGGCGCCCGGCCAGCACGCCGGCTGCCTCAGTTCCGCCCTGGGCCAGCCGGAGCATCCATTCCACGAGGTCGACGCCTGTGACGGCCTCCGTGACGGGGTGTTCGACCTGGAGGCGGGCGTTGACCTCAAGGAAGGACGCTTCCTGGCGGACCGGGTCGTAGACGAACTCGACAGTCCCGGCCGAGCGGTAGTCCAGCGATCCGCAGAGAGCCCGCGAGCTGCGGTGCAGTTCCTCCCGGAGCGCGTCGGGCAGATCCGGTGCGGGCGCCTCCTCCAGCACTTTCTGGTGCCGGCGCTGCAGCGAGCAGTCCCGGTCCCCCAGGCTGACGACCCGGCCGTCGCCGTCGCCGAAGATCTGTACTTCCACGTGCCGGGCGTGCTCGACGTAGCGCTCGGCGAACACACCGGCGGTGCTGAAGCTTGCACCGGCGAGGCGCGCTACCCGGGGGTAGCTCTCGGTGAGCTCGTCCTCGGTGCGGCACACGGTCATTCCGATGCCGCCGCCACCGCCCGTGGCCTTGAGCATGAGCGGGAAGCCGATGTCGCGGGCGGCGAGCACGGCCGCGTCGATGTCCGGAAGCAGGCCCGATCCGGCGATCATGGGCACGCCGGCCGCCCGTGCGGCATCCCGTGCAGTGTGCTTGGTGCCGAAGATCCGGAGTTGGTCCGGGGTGGGTCCGACGAAGACCAGCCCGGCGGCTTCCACGGCCTCCGCGAAGCCGGCGTCTTCCGAGAGGAATCCGTAGCCGGGGTGGATGGCGCCGGCACCCGTGGCCGCGGCCGCCGTCAGCAGGGCCTCGACCTTGAGGTAGGACTCCTTGGCGGGGGCCGGGCCCAGGAGCACGGCCTCATCCGCCAGCCTGACGTGGCGGGCGCCCCGGTCCGCCTCGGAGTACACGGCCACGGTGCGCAACCCGATTTTCCGGGCGGATTCGATGATGCGGCAGGCGATTTCGCCGCGGTTGGCGATCAGCAGGGTGTCGAAGCGGTTCACAGGGCAGCCTCCGGGCGGGTGACGATCATGCGGACGGGCGTGGGGTTGAAGCCGTTGCACGGATTGTTGATCTGCGGGCAGTTGGAGACCAGCACCAGGGTGTCCACCTCGGCCCGGAGGGCCACCCGCTTGCCCGGGGCGGAGAGGCCGTCCACGATCCCGAGGGCTCCGTCGGCGTCCACCGGAACATTCATGAACCAGTTGATGTTGGAGACCAGGTCACGCTTCCCCAGCCCCCAGCGGGACCCCTCGATCAGGAAGTTCTCCACGCAGGCGTGCTGTTCGCGGGTGTGCTGCCCGTATCGCAGCGTGTTGGATTCCTGCGAGCAGGCCCCGCCGATGGTGTCGTGCACGCCGACCTCGTCCGCCACCACGGTCATGAGCGGCAGGCCGGTGTCGGAGCGGAGCACGGAGCCGGTGGTCAGCACGATGGAGCGCTGCGCGGCGAGGGTGACGGCGGCGGAGTAGCGCACTGCCGTGTCGTCTGCCGCGTAGAGCAGGCAGTCCACCGCCTGGTTGCCTTCCAGGTCCACGATGGTCAGGACGTCCCCGCCGGCCACGACGGCGGACCAGGGACCGCGGGCTTCCACGTATTCGTCCAGGACGACGGCGCCGTCCGCGAGCGCGGTTTCCCTGGCAGTAGCGGCCGGGGGTGTCAGGGTTTCAGTCGCGGTGTTCATCGTTCGTTCCTTGCCATGAGGTCGTGGTCAGTGTTGTTCAGGGCCTGCCGGTGTTCGGGGGTCAGCGGCCCGGTCAGGAGCCCCTCCTCGAGCAGGCCGAGGTCGTCCGGGGCGTGCCAGGCGACGACGTCGACGGCGGTTCCGGTGAAGTCCGGCCGGGGGTCCAGGGGGTGGGCGGTATTCGCCAGGAGCACCACGGCGTCCATGTGCAGGAGGATGTCGACGGCGGCACCGGCGCCGGCGGCACCGGTGAACCGGATGCTGCCGTCCGGGTCCACCCGGATGCCCTTGAAGAGGGAGAGCGACGGCGCCACGTCCCGTGCGCCCAGCCCCTGCTTCAGCGCGGCCACGGTCAGCAATTCGCGCCCGGCGGGCGAGCTGCTGTGGGCCGTCCCGGCGCCGTAGCGGGCAGTGTTCCCGGCCAGGGTGGTGGTGCCGGTCAGGGCGTCGTGGCGGGCTGAGGTGTCGGCCACGATCGTGGCCATCAGCCGGCCGGCGTCGGAGAGCAGCGGGTGGCCGGCCGTGGGGTACGCCTGCCACGGGACCTTGACGGTGTCCGCCACGTTGAGCCGTTCGTGCAGTGCCCCGCTGCGGTAGAGCAGGACGTGGACGCAGGCGTCGCCGTCGGTGTCCGTGAGCCGGATCCGGGTTCCGCGGGCCAGCGGGAGGGCGGTGTAGCGGCCGAAGGCCACGGATTCGGCCCAGCTCAGGCGTTCCCTGGCGGCCTCGGGCAGGCCTGCGGTGTACCGCGCCGGGGCGGAGGCGGCCGGGACGTGCCGCATGGTGTCCGCAGTGTGGCCGTGCTGTTCCCGGGCGTGCGCGCGGGCGCCTGAAGTTGTGGATGTGGCGGTGGCTGGTGTTTCGGTGGTCTGTGTCATGTCAATCCTGGAGTGGGGCGTGGAGTGGCGCGGGCAGATAGTCAGGCGCTACGCGGTCAGAAGATGCGCGGTCAGGCAGTGGCGTCAGGCTTCGCTGCGGCTCGCGGACCGGGCGCTGGTGCGCCGGATCCAGAGGCCGAGCAGGAGCACGATGCCCACCATGAGCGGGGCGGAGTAGAGCAGGATGCCGTTTTCGCCGGAGGGGTCGTAGACCTCGGGCCGCGGCCAGGCGAGGTTGACCACCATGACGGCGCCGTAGAGCACCGCGAGGATGTTGACGGGCAGGCCCCAGCGTCCCAGGGAGAACAGCCCGGCGGGCATGGTCTGGCCCACCCGGTCCCAGTCGCCGCGGAGGCGGTTGAGGAGCTGCGGCACGGTGACCAGGAGGTAGGCCACGTAGACCATGACGATGCAGACGCTGCAGAGCGTGGTGAAGAGGGCGGCGTTGCCGACGTTGATGGCCAGCACACCGACGGCCAGGGCGCCGATGGCGATCGAGGGCCACATCGGGGTGCCGCGGGTGGGGTGGACCGAGGAGAGGAGGGCGGAGGCGGGGAGTTTCCCGTCGCGGGCCATGGAGAACACCAGGCGTGATCCGGCGGTCTGGATGGCGAGGGTGCAGACGAAGATGGCCACGGCCACGTCCACCAGGAGCACTTTGCCCCAGAAGGTGCCCAGGACGGCGGTCAGCACGTAGGGCAGGCCCTCGGTGGCGAGCCGGCCGTCGTAGAGGCTGGGGGCGGCCATCAGCGCCGTGATGATCATGAGCGCCCCGCCGATGCCGGAGATGAGCAGGGCGGAAAGGATGGTCCGGGGTGCCGTCTGCCGCGGGGACTTGGTCTCCTCGGAGAGTTCTCCGGCCGAGTTGAAGCCCACCATGACGTAGGCGGCCATCAGGCCCGAGACCATGAACGCGCCGACCGCGCCGAGGTCGGATCCGGCCAGGACGGTGGTGTCCATCACGACGTCGGGTCCGCGCTGGGCGGCGGTGAGGAGCGCCAGGATCACGGCGGCGACGCCGACGATTTCACAGGTCACGCCCACCGAGTTCACGTGGGACATCAGTTTGACGCCCAGGGAGTTGATCACCGTGGTGACCACCAGCAGGATGGCCCCGAGGACGACGGCGTTCGCGGCGCCGGTGGTGGTGTTCAGGGCGGGGTCGCCTCCCACCAGCTGGAATCCGTCCCAGAGCTGGGGCAGCACCACCTGCATGGCGATGGCCGCTGCGGCGGCGGTGACCACCTGTGCCAGGGCCATGAACCAGCCGGCGAACCAGCCCACCGTTTCACCGCCGACGCGTCGGGCCCACTGGTAGACCGCCCCGGAGATCGGGTAGCGGGCTGCGAGCTCCGCGAAATTCAGGGCCACCAGCAGCTGGCCGATCAGCACAACAGGCCAGGTCCAGAAGAAGGCCGGCCCGGCAAAGGAGTAGCCGAACGCGAAGAGCTGGAAGATGGTGGTCAGGATGGACACGAAGGAGAAGCCTGCCGCGAAGGAGGCATATCGGCCCAGCTTGCGGTGCAGGGAGGGCTCGTAGCCAAGCGACGTGAGGTCTGCGTCATCCGTCTGCGCGGATGAGGGAAGAACTGTGGATGTCATCGGAATCTCCGGGGCTGGAACGGCGTTGGGGTTGATGCGTTCCGGCAAATGCAGCACTGGGCCCAACGCTGCGGAATACCGGTCACTTGATAGTTTTCCAGCCGGACATCCCGAACTCGTTTCACCCGTGTAAAAGGTGGATTGACGGAATATTTCCGTGGTGTTTCCCGAATCTCACCGGGTTTTGGGCCGCACCGCGGGCCCCGCCGGGATGCAAGGGCAGGGTCGCGCCGGGGTGCAAGAATGATGCCGTGACAACAACCGGCCCGGGGCGCCCCCGCAAGCAGCAGCCCTCCCGTCCGGGGGCCACGGCCCGTGACGAGATCCTCGATGCCGCCGCTGAACTCTTCACCACGCAGGGGTACGCCAACACCTCAACGCGCTCCATCGCGGAGGCCGTGGGGATACGCCAGTCGTCGCTCTACCACCACTTCAGCCACAAGGACGACATCCTCGAGGTTCTCCTGGCGGGCACGGTGGCCGGCGGTCTCGCCTTTGCCCGCACAGTCTGCGCCGGGGACGACGGCGACCGCGGCCCCGTGGCGGCGGCGGCGCGGCTCCACGCCGTCGCACTCTTTGACGGAACCCAGTTGTGCACCGCCCGCTGGAACCTCGGGGTGCTCTACAACCTGCCGGAGGCGCGCAGCGCCAGGTTTCACAGCTTCATGGCTGACCGGAAGGAACTCCGGGGCCTGTACCAGCGGCTGGGGGCGGAACTGCCCGCGAACGGGTGGGCGGGCACCAGCCAGAACGGGGATTTGGCGTTCCGTCTCGTGGAGTCGCTGGTGAACCTCCGCGCCGACGGGCTGAACACGCCGGAGTCCCCGCTGCAGGCGGCCGATGCCGGCATTGTCCTTTGCGGACTGGCGGACAGCCTTGTTGCGATCCGGGACCGGAGTGCGGAGCTCGTGGCGAGTATTGGTTGATGGTCGGCGGTCCCCACGTCCCTCAGCTGAAGGCGACGCAGGACCGGTTCCCGGCACATCACCTGTTCCGGCCGCGCCCGAACGACTAGCATTCAGCAGTACCGATGCTCTGAGTACCGGTACTGCTGTGTTCCCGCAGGACATGGCGGAGCGCTGCAGGAACCCGGGCAACAGAGCTGTCTGGGATCAGGGCCGCAGGACCCTAAAGGAGCCCCCGCGGGTTGATGCTTGAGGAGGAAGAGATGTCGGACTTCCTCTTCGCCACGCTCGACGCCGGCGGCAACCTCCCGCCGGCACTGGGGATCGGCCGCGAACTGCTGCGGCAAGGACACCGGGTCCGCTTCCTCGGGCACGCGCGGCAGGCGACGGCGGTGGAGGCCACCGGCGCGGAGTTCATCCCGTACCGGCACGCGGCCCCGCTGGATCTGGCCGTGCCGGCCGCGGCGCACCGGCAGTTCGCGGCCATGCTGTCCGCGTTCAGCGACGCGGGCATCGGCCGGGACCTCGTGGCGGAGGCGCGGCGGGAACCGCCCGACGTCGTCGTCATCGATTGCCTGCTTCTGGGCGCGATCGAGGCCGCCGCGACGGCCGGCCTGCGGCACGTGGTGTTGGTCCACAGCTTCTTCGCGTTCTTCGACGGCCCGTTCCGGCATGGCCCCATGGGCGCCGCGCTCTCGCTGAAGGGGCTGCCGCCGCGGCGCGTGATGCAGCAGGCGGAACGGGTGCTGGTCTGCGCGGACCCGGTCCTGGATCCGGCAGGCTCCTGGGACAGGGTGTCCTGGGAGAGCGCCCCGGACAAGGTGGTGTGGTCCGGGGCCGTGGTGGACGACGTCGTCGCGGCCGGTGCCGGGACCCCGTCTGCCGAGCAGCTGGTCGGCGTACCGCCCCCGTCCGCGGCGCCGTCGTCAGGGGTCTCGGCTGCCGGGACCCTGTCGCCCGGACCTTCGGCCGCTGGACCGCCGCGGGTTCTGGTGAGCCTGAGCAGCACGGCGTTTCCCGGGCAGCAGGAGGTGCTGCAAAAGATCCTGGACGCGGCGTCCGGGCTGCCGGTGGAACTGATCGTGACCACCGGTCCCGCGGTGGATCCGGCTAGCCTGTCCGTGCCGGGGAACGCCTCGGTGCACCGCTACGTCGACCACAACCGGATCATGCCTGACTGCCGCGCGGTCATTTGCCACGGCGGCCATGCCACTTCCATGCGCGCGCTGGCCCACGGGCTGCCGGTGATGGTCCTGCCGATGCACCCCCTGATGGACCAGCACATGGTGGGCAAGGCCATCAGCAACGCGGGGGCCGGCGTACTGCTGAAACGCACGTCGTCGCCGGATCAGATCGGCGCCGCCCTCGCGGCCCTTCTGGCGTCCGAGAGCCACCTGAAGGCGGCGGTGTACATCGGCAACCGCCTCCGCAGGGGCGCCGGAGCCAGGGCGGGTGCGCGGATCCTCGCCGACCTCGCCGGCTGAGCGCGGGGCGTGAGCCTGCCGCTCCAAGCGGCTGAGCCTGCCGGCACAAGCGGTGGAGCTTCCCGCGGCCTCTGTCCCGCCGTCGTCCGCAGGACTAAGATTCCAGCTGCACCGATGGGATTGCCACCGTGCTGAAACCGTTGCGTGGAAGGACATCTGTCATGGAATGCATAACGTGGTTCGCACCGATCCTGCCCGGGAAACTGGAGGCTTGGAAAGCACTCGACGCAGAGATGAGCGGGGCCCGGGCCGAAGAACACAAACGCTCACGCGAGCGCATGGGCATGACCCGGGAAGTCGCCAGCCTCATGCAGACCCCACAAGGGGACTTCGTCTGCCTGTTCCACGAGGCCGAGGATCTGGGCAAGGCGTTCCAGGCCCTCTCGACGTCGGACGATCCCTACGACGTGTGGTTCCGCGAGCAACTCGTCGAACTTCACGGCCTGACGCCGGAGATGCTGCAGGGCCCTCCCCCGGCCCAGCTGACATTTAACTACAAGGCAGGCTGAGCGGCGGCTGGCTGCCTCCGGGCCCGGGTCCCCGCGCTGGGGTCCCGGGCCGGCTGCCCCAACGCCAGCCGTCCCAGCAACGTCCAGCTCCTTTCCTGCCGACCGGTGCGTTGCTACGATTGCTACGGAGGCTGGCATGACAACAATTCCGCACCGCGAACTTCGCAACCAGAGCAGCAAGATTCTTGAGCGTGTGAAGAACGGCGAAACCATTGAGGTGACAAACAATGGGGAAGTCGCCGCCGTTCTCATCCCACCGTCCTCCTCCCCGTTCGAGCGGCTGCTTTTGGCAGGGCAGATGCGGCCGGCCTCCCCGGGTGCAGTTGATTTTCAGTCGCTGCCGAGGGTCAGTTCAGCGACCATCACCACGGAAATCCTGGACGACCTTCGCGGGGACCGTTGATCCTCTACGTGGACACGGCGGCGGCCCTCAAACTCGTGGTGGAGGAACCGGAATCGGCGGCCCTGGCAATGTACCTCGAGGCCGCCGTGTACCGCGGCGACAAGCTGGCGGCTTCCATGCTCCTGTACACGGAGCTTCACTGCGCCGCCAACCGGCGGGGACTTCCCGGCGGGCTGGTTAATTCCGTGCTGAGTGGAATCAATCTGGCGGACGTGGCGCGCTCGGACTTGATGTACGCGGCCGCCTTGCCCGGCCGGCTGTGCAGCGCCGATGCCATTCACTTGGCGGCGGCGATCCGGCTCCGGGCCGATGTCATCATTGCCTACGACGCCGAACTGCTGGCCGCCGCCGTGGACGCCGGCCTCAACGTCCTCTCCCCCGGCGTCCCGGACTGATTGCACTCACCCCGCCGGCAGTCCCTCCACGAAGGCCACCTGCGTCGAATATTGCTGATAGAGCTTGACGGCTTCGTCGATCTCAATGTGGCCGAAGTTCAACGCGACCTGCAGCCCCTCCAACTGGGCGCTGCAGGTCTCGGCCGCGCTCACACGGTCGGCCAGCGAACGGGACGTGGCAAAATTCGTGGCCAGCGCCGCGGCAATGGAGAAGATCACTGCAAACAAACACAGCACGCGCCACACCAGCGAGTCGTCGCTCAGGTTGAAGATTGCCGCTACCGATTCGGTGAACCCCGTGCCTCCGAAGGCGGGGCCGGCCGTGAGCGCCGCGGCCAGTGCGCTGCCCACGATGCTGATATTGGCCAGCCGGGTGCGCCGGGGTCTTTCCTTGCTGAGATAGGAACGGAGGGCCTGCTGCTTCTCGTCGATGCGGGAGGACAGCCTTTGCCGCGTATCGGATGTTTCGTCCATGATCTGGTACCAGCTTCCCTCGCCGATCGTGTCCGCACGCCCGGAAAGTGAGACCCGCCTGCCGGCGGCCCGCCTGCTTCCCCGGAATCCCCCAGCCAGGGCGGAAGCTCCCCGCCCCGTTGCCGCTCTCCTCCCGAAACGCGCACACGTTTAGGATGCTCCCGCGCCGCTGCGGGTGTCTATACGCATCATCCGGCTGTACCGCGGGAAGTTCGGCCCTGCACCCGGGTTTCCGCATCGCGCCCGGAATACCGCGGCGATAACGGATTGCCGCGGCGTGGATCCACGCCGCGGCTGTCCAAAAGTGCAGCGGAATGCAGAAGGGGCCGCGGATTGCGATGACGGGCACGACCCCCGTCTCCAGCGCCGGAGATGGGGGTCGTGCCCGCGTGGTTAGCGGCGGCCGACTGCTGGAATTCAGTCAGCGCAGGGACCGCAGCGACGCGTACGGTTCGCTGGGGAGGCTACCCGCCGTCCAGGGGCGGGTGGACCGCTCGAGCGGAGTGTGGCCCCGGCCGTCGCGGACGACCGCGACGACGGTGGCGACGGCTGCGTAGACCATGAGTGCGACGAGCAGAATGGCGGCAAATTCCATGGAAGAACACCTCGGGTGATTGATGAATCCGGTTGTTGGGGCGAGTGATGAAGATGCTGGTCGGGGCCGGATTCCGGGGTAATCGGTGCGGTGAGGGCTGCGGTTGTTGTCGGGTTTGCGGACCCCATATTTCCGGTCCCTTTGGGGGACATGTCCAGTTTCCGAGGTCACCGTGTGAGCCGGCGTGTGAGCGGTTTCGCGCCCGTTTCTGCTCTGAGATGGGTCCGTTCATCGCCGACGTCGAACGTGGCCCAGCAGCTCGCCTCCAAGGACATCCGGCATGCCGACGCCGTAGCTCGGCTCCGCAGTCCCGCGCCGGCGCCGTTCGGCCCCGCGCGGGCCCTTCCCTGTACGGCGTTGTGCCGCTGGTGAAGGGCCCTTCCTTGTACGGCCTTGTGCGGCGCTTCGGACTAGGCTGTTCCGCCGGCGTGGCCGCACTGCTACCTTGGCTGGATGGAACGATCTCTGATGAGGCCAAGGAACCGCAAGATCCTCGCGGGAGTCTGCGCAGCTATTGCTCAGCGCTTCGGCATCTCCGTGACACTGGTCCGCCTCGGCTTCGTATTCTTCGGCTTCTTCGGCGTCGGCGAGCTGGTCTATATCGCGTTGTGGGTCCTCATCCCCAAGGCAAAATAACGGCCACTTGTCCGGACAGTCGGCCGCAGGCACCAGCACGACGGCGGGCGTCCGGCAGCGTTGCCGGCCTCCCGCCGTCGTGCAGAACTACGAGCAGTTTCTGGCGGCCGCCCAGGTCTTTGCCGGCCTCACGGCGCTTGCGGACGGAGTCGGTGATGCGTTCGCGTTTGATTTCGTGTTCCCTCTGCGCCAACGCAGCCGTGATCGTGAAGACCATCGACCCCATGGGGGCCGCCGAACGCCGGCTACTTCATACGAAAAGGATGCTTCATCGCTCTGCGGTGCGTTGCGGGTCTGCGGCGTATTCGGACCAGCCGCCGGCGTAGAGGCGGCCTCGGCCGAGGCCTGCGTGTTCAAGGGTCAGCAGGTTGTGGCATGCCGTGATGCCTGATCCGCAGTAGGAGACGACGGTGGAACCGTCTCGGATCCCGGCGCGGGCGAACGCCTCGCGCACTTCCGGGATGGGGCGCAGGCGCCCGTGCTGGTCGAGGTTCTCCCGGCAGGGCACATTCACGGCCCCGGGGATGTGCCCTGCCTGAGGATCGGTGGGTAGCTGAAGGCTGCCGTCGAAGCGATCCGTGTTGCGCGCGTCGACGATCGCCCCGTGCCACCTGTCGAGGTCCTCGGCCTGCACCAGGCGTTCCTCGGGCCAGTCGGCAGCGGTGAATGTCGCCGGGAAAGTACGCGCTGGATTCTTCTCGAGCGGACCCGGCCATGCGGCGATTCCGCCGTCGAGCAGGGCCGCGCGCTTTCCGAGGGCTCGCAGCATCCACACGAGCCGTGCTGCGATCACTCCGCCGGCATCGTCGTAGGCGACGACCGTCGAGTCGTCGCCGATGCCGAGCGCGGACATTCCTTGCGCGAACACTGCGGGATCCGGCAGCGGATTGAGTCCGCGCGGCCCGGTGTCGCCGGACAGCCAAGCGTCGAGGTCGACGAACACCGCGCCCGGGATATGCCCGCCGTCGTACTCCGTCCGCCCGGACGAACCGTCGAGGTACCAGCGCACGTCGACCGCGACTACGCTGTCGAGGTTCGCCCGAAGCCACACCGCGTCAACGAAAACGGGAGGGAAGCCACGGGTTGCCTGAGTCGATTCCATGGCCCATGGTAATCATGACGTCCACGATTCAAGACACTACGTCTCATATTTCGAACACCTGCGACGCGCGCTCTCGTCTCAGGACATGTAGTCCGCCCCAGAGGTCCGCTAAAGGATCTGCTTGCGGGCGGGCCGCTCCTTCTCCTAATCCGACTTGGTGTCTCGAAACGCATGTGATGCAGGACCACGCAAAGCCTGGGCGTGCGACGCCGGGCGATCGCAGAGCACCGCCACGAAGGACCCAACTCCACATCTCGGGTGGAGTGCGGAGTGGATGCCTCCGGTTTCCGCGGCGGCTTTCTGCAGCGGCCGTGAGCAAGCGCGTGATTCCCCCGGGCCGCGGCCACTCCCCCGGCGTAGCATGACTCATATGGCCGACACATGGATTCGGCTCCTCGGTCCGCCCAGGATCGAGTCCGCTGGCACCCCACTCCGGCAGCCCCGGGGCCGCAAGGCCTGGGCTGTGCTGGCCTACCTCGCGCTGCAACCGGACGGCACCGGCCGGGCCCGGACGGCGGCCCTCCTGTTTCCCGACGCCGAGGACCCCCTCGGCGCCCTGCGCTGGAACCTCTCCGAGCTGCGGCGGACCCTCGGCGCGGAATCGGTGGGCGGTGACCCGCTACGGCTCGTGCTGCCGGCCGGGTGGCACTGCGATGTGCTGGCGGCCCTGCACCCCGTCGGCGACGCCGACCCCCGCGCCTTCGACGGCCAGCTCCTGGAGGGCCTGTCCTTCGCGGACTGCCCCGTGTTCGAGTCGTGGCTGGAGGACCAGCGGCACCGGCTCGAGAACTGCGTGCTGGCACTGCTCTACGAGGCGTCCCTCGGCGCGCTGTCGGCGGGAAGGGCGGACGACGCCGTCGACCTCGCCACCCGCGCGCTGCGCCTGGACCCCTTTAACGCCGACTGCCACGCCGCACTGATCAAGGCCCTGCTCTCCCTGGGCGAATACCGGCGGGCGCGGGAGCAGGCCGACAAGTGCCGGGACCTCTACCGCCGGGAGCTCGGGCTCGGCCTGCCCGCGGAGGTGCGGCGGGCGCTGACGGATCCGGCGCTGGTGGACGCGGACCCCGGAGCCGGGCCCGGGCTGCCGGCCGGTGCGGCCACAGTGCGGTCCTACCTCGACGCCGCCGGGGCGTCGCTCTCGGCGGGCTCGGTGGACCGGGGGCTGGAGCAGTTGCGGCTCGCCGTCGGGCTCGCCCAACGGACCGATGATCATCATCTGCTCGCGGAATCCCTGGTCACGCTGTCCGGGGCCATGATCCATCAGGCCGGCGGCCGCGGCGCCGAAGTGGCGGATCTCCTGCACCGCGCGCTGTCCGCCGAAGGGCCCGACGGCGTCTCCCGGACTGCCGCCACCGCCTTCCGCGAGCTCGGCTACTTGTCCGTGCAGCGCGGCGTTCCGGACCGCGCAGCCGGCTGGCTGGACCGGGCGATGCGCGCGGCCGAGGGAATCCCGGACGAGCAGGCCAGGATTCTGGCGATCCAGGGCATGCTGGCCTCGGACACCGCGCACTATGGGGATGCCGTGACCGCTTTCACTGAATCCGGGAGGCTGGCCCGGGAAGTCGGGACCCGGCGGCAGCAGGCGTTCAGCGAGGCCCTGCTGGGTCGCGTGCATCTGCTCCGGGGCGACCTGGAACTGGCGGCCGCCTGCCTGGACCGGGCGCGGGACTGGGTGGCGGGGGAACACTGGACGGCGTTCGAGCCGTTTGTCGCCGGAGTCCGGGGCGAAACCTACCTTGCCGCGGGCCGGCTGGACGCGGCGGCGGACCTGATTGACCGGTCCTGGGTCATGGCCGAGCTCGCCGGCGACCACTGCTACATGGCCCTGGCGGCGGGCGCCGAAGCCCGGCTGTTCCTGGCGCACGGTGACCTCGCTGCCGCCGAACACTGGATTAACCGGGGTTTGGAACCCACGCCGTGGTATCTCTGGTATTCGGCCCGGTTGCTCGATGTTGCGGCGGAAGTCGCCATCGCCACCGGGTCGCCGCGTGCGTCCGAGTTCGTGGAGCGTCTGGCCGCGCTGGCCAGCCGGAGCGGGATGCGGGAGTTCGTGGTCCGGGCGCTGTCCCATCGTGCGGTCCTCGGTGACGAGGCCGCGGCCCAGACCGTGCCCTGGCTGGCCAGGGAGATCGACAACCCCGCGCTGACCGCGTTTCTGGACCGGCGCCACGGCGTCTCGCTGTGATGGGGTTGGTCGACGCGTGACGGCGTCGTACTCGTTCCGTGGCGAGCTGTGGCACTATCCCGAGGAATCGGGGTGGCATTTCATCACGCTGCCCTGGGACCTGGCGGAGGAGCTCCGGGACGACGCCGCCCCGTTCCGCAAGGCCTTCGGTTCGGTGAAGGTGACCGCTTATATCGCCGGGCAGCGGTGGTCCACCTCGCTTTTCCCGGACAGCAAGAGCGGCTCGTACCTGCTGCCGGTCAAGAAGGGCATCAGGACGGCGGCGGGCATCCGCGCCGGAGACGAGGTCGACGTCGAACTTCAACTGGAGCCTGGCATTTGAGCAGGACTGACGTGGCGCGGATGGGTTAAACAAAAACAAGGCCCGTCCGAAGACGGGCCCTGCTCGAAACCTAACGGTCCCGGGTATCTAAAAGGAAATTAGATAGCCTGGATGTTGGTGGCCTGGGGACCCTTGGGACCCTGCTCGGTTTCGAAGGAGACCTTCTGGTTCTCTTCGAGGGAGCGGAAGCCGGAGGAGTTGATCGCAGAGTAGTGTGCGAAAACGTCCTGTGAGGAGTCATCGGGGGAAATGAAGCCGAAGCCCTTTTCAGCGTTAAACCATTTGACGGTACCAGTAGCCATTATTTTTGTCCTTCGTGAAGGTGGAGGAACTGTCCCGACTTTCGGGTCCTCCTGTTTGGGGTGCTCAAAACCGCTGCTTCAGAAGAACATGGACTTTCGACCATGCGTACTGCCTGAACTACGAACTGCATAAACACAACAACAAGATCAACTGTACAGGAGATTCCGGACACCATTTACCACAGCCCCATCGAGCCACCGTCCGCGGCAGCCCCGGGCAGCGCCGGCCCCGACCGCCTGCGGGCAGACAGCCTGTACCGTGCCCAGCCGCGGGCATATCCTGCAGGAAGACCAGTCCGCGACCGTCAGTTACCGGAGGAAGACCCATGGAAATGCCGAAAGCGTCCGACGCCGACAAGGAGCACTTCCGCTCGGTGCTGCCGGACCATCCCGAGGTGGTCATCAAGCCGATGTTCGGGAACCTGGGAGCGTTCGTGCACGGCAACATGTTCGCCGGCCTGTTCGGCCCCACCATCGGCGTGAAGCTGGCCGAGGAAGACAAGGAAATGCTCGAAAGTACCGAGCGGACCGTTCCATTCGGGCCACCGGAGCGCCCCATGGGCGGCTACACCGGGCTGCCGGAGATCTGGAATGCCGAGGGCGACGGCGATGAGGCGCGGGCCAGGGCCTGGGTGGAGAAAGCATTCGAGCATGTGGCCGGACTGCCGCCGAAGGCTCCGAAATCCCCCAAGGCTCCGAAGGCGACCGCCGCAAGGAAGTAACCATGCCCTCCGCCGCTGCAGGACCGGACAACGTTATCGACACCCTGGTGGTTGGGGCCGGGCAGGCTGGCCTGGCTACGAGCTACTGGCTCAGCCGGGCCGGCGTCGAACATCAGTTGCTGGAACGGCGCGAAACGCTTGGCGGGGCGTGGCAGGACCGGTGGGACGGGTTTTGCCTGAACACGCCGAACTTCTCGCTCGCGCTGCCGGGCATGCCGTATGAGGGTCCCACCCCGGAGGCATTCATGCTGCGAGATGACCTCATCGGCTATTTCCGGCACTATGCGGAGAGCATCGGCGCTCCTGTCCGAACGGGTGCGGATGTCACGCGTATCGCGCCCGCTTATGGCGGCGGCTTCAACGTGGCCACAACCCTGGGCAGTTGGCGGGCCCGGAACGTGGTGCTCGCTACCGGCGGTTACCAGGAGCCGAAAATCCCCGCGCTGTCGGCGCAACTGCCCAGCCGCATCCTGCAACTTCACACCGACGGCTACCGCAACCCGGGCCAGCTGCCCGAGGGTGCCGTGCTCATCGTTGGCACCGGCCAGTCCGGCGGCCAGATCGCCGAGGAACTGCTCGCCGTCGGCTGCGAAATCCACCTGGCGGTGTCCACGTGCCCGGAAGCACCGCGCCGGTACCGCGGCCAGGACCTCCTCTATTGGATGATGCAGCTTGCCCAATTCGGCCCCGACTCCGGACTGAACGGCCTCACCGTGGGGCAGCTGCCCTCCCCCGCGGCGAGGTTCGCCTGCAACCCGCTGGTCTCCGGCGCCGACGGCGGCCACGACATCCACCTGCGGGACCTCGGCCGCCGCGGCGTCCGGCTGCACGGCCATTTGGAGGCAGCCGACGACGGCGACCTCGTCTTCAGTGATGACCTTCCGGAACGCCTGGGTCTGGTGGAGGCGGCGTTCTACCAGCGGATGAAGCCGATGTTCGACAGCTATATTGCCGCCACCGGCATGTCGGCACCGGAGCCGGAGCCGCCGCGCAAGGACGACTGGCTTCCTTCGGAGCCGGCACGGCTGAACCTCGAAGCCGCCAACATCACCTTGGTCCTCTGGGCCACGGGCTACCGGCTGGACTTCAGCATCCTGGACATCCCGGTGCTGGACGAATGGAACTACCCCCGGCACCACCGCGGCGTCACCGAGCACCCGGGCTTGTACGCCGTCGGGCTGCCGTGGCTGACCGGGCACGGCTCGTCCATCGTGGCGGGCGTGGGCCGCGACGCCGAATACATCGCGCAGCACATCGCAGCGAACAATGCACAGAACATCGCCGCCCGGTGAAGGCGACGTTCCAGAGGGGGCTACCCGGTCAAGGACCTTCGAAGTCCGCGGCCGCGGCGAGGCCGGCCGAGCTGAACCATTCCCTGGCCCAGGCCTGGACCGAGGGGATCGCGAGTTGCTCGGCAACTAGCTCCGGCGGTCCGCCGAATACGGACTTCCCCTCCTCCAGGAGGTCCCCGGTGCCGCTGCCGGCGAGGAGCCCGAAGAGGGCAGGCTGGTCGAGGAAGGGAAGCTTCCCGCCGTCGCCGTCGGTCAGCACGCCCCAGCGCGAGGTGAACAGCGAGAACTCTTCCGGACGTTCCCCGCGGTCCGCCACGAGCGGGCAGGCTTCGCCGTCGAGCTGGATCCGACGGTAGTTGGGCTCCGTTTCGTCGAGGGCCATCAGTTGGACATCGTCCAGCCACGAAAGCCAGACCGCTGTGCACTCTCCCATCAGCGGATACGGGGCGGCGGCGATGTAGCCGGCCTTGCTCACGTGGGCGGAGTGGCCAACGGCGATGTTGCGGAGCTGCCCCCGGACCAGCGGCAGGACCGCGCTGACAGGCTGGTGGTAGGTGGCGAATTTCCGCCGCATCACGTCGGCGCTTGAATTCGAGCCGATGGCGACCACCAGGGAACGGGCTTCCAGCGGTGCCGCGCCGGCCTGCGCGAGGGCGTCATCCAGTCCGGCTGAAAGCTCAAGGGGCCGGAATTCATTGCCGTCCATGACACCCGAGGCCACGGGCGGGTCCCACGGATACAGCAGCGGATCGAGATGGCCTACGCCGCCAGCCCGGCTCAGTCCCACGGAGTCAGCCGGGTGAAGCCGTCCTGCTGGATTAATCAACGTGGGCCGCTTTCGTGGTTTGGGACTTCCAGTGTCCCGCACTTTTGGGGGAATGGACCTTCGGCGTTTGAGGAGCCGGCCAGCCCCCGCCGCTTCAGTGCGAGGCCTTACCGCAAGTGGGCGCTGGGCAGGCGGGGCTGGCCACCAGCTACTGGCTCGCCCAGCACGGCGTGGAACACCACGTGCTGGAGCGGCGAGACAGGATCCTGCAGGTCAACCTGCACGGCCCCGCGTAAGGCATCAGCGGACTCCAGGTGGAGCAGCGCCCCTCGCCTCCTTCATCTGGGCTACCTGCTACGGCCTGGACTTCAGCTTCTTCGACATCTCGGTGATGGACGATTGGCATTACTCCGGCACTCCCGCGGCGTCGCGGAGTTGCCGGACTGTTCG
The DNA here is from genome assembly GCF_900104405.1 of Arthrobacter sp. ok909. Classification (NCBI taxonomy): domain Bacteria; kingdom Bacillati; phylum Actinomycetota; class Actinomycetes; order Micrococcales; family Micrococcaceae; genus Arthrobacter; species Arthrobacter sp. ok909. The sequence goes on from NZ_FNJS01000018.1 coordinate 22,535, forward strand.
GTGGGGCTGCCGTGGCTGACCCGACACGCCTCGGCCACGCTGGCGCTGGTGGGCGAGGACGCCCGGTACGTGCCAACGCACATCGCCGGAAGGAACCCGCGGGGTTGACCTGCTCTTCGCGGTTCGGGTTCGTGGGAACTGGGTTCCGGATTAGTGTCATGCCGCCACATGACGGCACCGCCGGTCTCAAATAAGGGCTGTCCCTACCTAGTCACACCGTAAGTCCCTGCGCGTTTCGCAATGAGGGGTCCAGCGATCCGGGCGGCGAGCAAGTCCCCGTCAGCCAGCAGCTGGTTTGGGGGTTGCTCCAAGTTCAGGGCGTGGCAGTGAATCGCCAAGCACGGCGGGTCAACGACGCATGTCTTCACGTCTCCTTCGCCCTTGGCATACACGAGATGACCTTCGGTTAGACCAAATTCTCAGCACTTCGAAAAACTGCAAGGCGACGTCGACGCCTTCGCCGCGTTCCGGCGTCTCCGTCAATCCGAGGAGCTGCTGCGCCTGCAGGTTGTCAGCGGCCGGCGGTAGGTGGCGCCATGTCCATCCAAGATCAGCGCTACCACTTCCACTTAGGGCACCGTTCTTAGGGCACCGTTTCGACACCTTCTTGTCCACAAGGCAGGACGAGCATCGACACGTTTGGTCCTCTCTAAGCGTCACGAAGGGGCCGCAGGTTGATGTGGCACTATGCACGTATGACCGAACATGAGCTGGGCCATGTCGAGAGCGTCCCCGTGGGTAGCCTCTTCCACAACAGGACGGACGTTAAGGCAGCCGGACTGCATCGACACCTTGTCAACGGCATTGACGGGGATGAACGCGTCACACGCTCGCTCGTCGCCGCTGGGGTCTATAGCGGCGACAAAGACCACGGAGTCACCCTCTGGTACGCCGGACAAGGCGGACTAGACCGGGACACAGGACGGCAAATTGAACACCAGCGTTTTGAAGGACCAAACGCGGGACTCGCCGCTTCGTCAGCCAGCGGGATGGTAATTCGGCTCATCCGGGGCTGGGGACCCAAGAAAGGGGCCAAGGTCTATCGGTATGACGGACTCTACCGAGTCAGCAGGTACTGGCTGGATCAAACAGGCCATTACGACGTCTGTATGTACCAGTTGGAAGCAGTAGAATCCGACGTCGGCTATGCCTTCGAACCGGATCTGGATGAGGATGGACACCCTTCTCCGGCTAATCCGGAAAAGTTGAACGAATTAACCAGGCTGACCTATTCACATGCCAGCCAAACCACGCGCCAGCGGTTCGCTGTGCTCGAAAAGGCCGCTTGGCGATGCGAGGCGTGCTCGGCCCTGCAGAACATCTCCGCAGGAAAGCTTCTGCGAGCCGTGATGCTTGGGACGGGAGGAGCCCCGAGCGTGCTGTGTACAACCTGCTACAACGATCGTCTGAGGAGTAGGCTGCTTTAGCCGCGGACGCCGTAGCCTGATTGTCTGCCGGGCCTGGTATCCTGGAGTGTCGGATATCAAGGGGTGCATGTGTTTCCAATTATTGATCTCTTCGCCGGGCCCGGAGGCTTGAACGAAGGATTCTCCAGTGTCAGGGACGAACGGGGCGACTTCGTTTTCAAGACCTTGGCGTCGTTCGAGATGGACAGCCTCGCCTGCCAGACGCTCCGGTTGCGAGCAACGTACCGAGAGCTCGTACGGTCCGGGGGCGATCTGCAGCCCTACTTCGACTACATCCAGGGCAAGAAGACGTGGCAATCCGTTCTCACCGGCGACTTCAAAGAGGCCTATCTGGCGGCGAAAGCCCACGTCTACCAAGTCGAGCTCGGCGAGGACAACCGTCCCACGGTGGATAACTTCATCGAACGGCAGCTCGGACCGGAGGAGGAGCGAGGACATTGGGCGCTCATCGGCGGGCCGCCGTGCCAAGCGTATTCCCTTGCTGGGCGGTCCCGCAGGACTGGAGATGAATCCTTCGCATCAGACCACAAGCATTTCCTCTACCGCGAGTATCTCCACATCCTCGGCAAGTTCAAGCCCACGATTTTTGTCATGGAGAACGTAAAGGGGCTTCTTTCGTCCAAAAATGGCGACAGCAGCATGTTCCAAACGATCTTGGGTGACCTCAAGCGTCTCCCTGGTGGCACGAGCTACGAAATCCGTTCTCTGGTCGTGGATGCTGAAGCGCAGGACTTGGACCCGTCGGACTTTATTATTCGCTCCGAAGAATACGGCGTGCCGCAGAAGCGGCACCGCGTGATCCTGCTTGGCGTTCGGACTGACGTCGCAGCCAGCGTTCCTCGACGAGTTCTCAACAAAGCTGATGGGGCAGTCACAGTTCGGGCCGCAGTCCAGACCATGCCTAGTGTGCATGCGGAGACTTCTAAGAGGAGGCCAAAGATCGATCTGGACTGGCAGGCTGTACAGGCGGAGGCCTTAGACCAAGTGCAAATGACTGAGGTGGGCTCCAAGCCCGACCCCATTAAATCCGGGGCGCTCGCGGTAGATGCATATGAAGCTTGGATCCATGAGAAAAGGCTCAGCGTACCAATCCAGCACGTTCCCCGCGCTCACATGGTTTCGGACCTCGCACGATACCGCGTGATGGCAGAACTAGCAGAGCGCCTGGGCAAGAGTCCGAAGTACACCGATCTGCCGACGTCCCTCCATCCCGAGCACAGCAATGTCGGCAAGGTGGGCACTCCCTTTACAGACCGCTTCAGAGTACAGATTTGGGACGCTCCAGCCACAACCGTGGTTTCACACATTTCCAAAGACGGGCACTACTACATCCACCCCGACCCGGCTCAGACGCGTAGCTTCACCGTACGCGAAGCCGCGCGTCTCCAGTCCTTTCCCGACAACTACTTCTTTGAAGGGCCTAGAACCCAGCAATTCCACCAAGTAGGGAACGCTGTCCCCCCTCTGCTGTCCAAACAAATAGGTGACGTCGTCGCCGACATGTTTGGGTTCCTTAGGGAGTCAGAGTCTGAAAGCCCTTCAAATCGGCTGCTGGTGAAAGACTCAGCAGTCGAGCGAGTCGGCGCTCGGTCGGAGTCATGACTTCCGGCGCCTGCCCAGGTCGAGAATACTCATAGAGATGGGGATACCGACACCGTTACCCAGCGGAACTCTTGGTTTTGGCGCTAGTGCCCCGCGCAACACAATTACGCCAAGATGAGATGCCGTCCGGTCGCCTGCTCAGAACATCGGCCAACTGGCTGCAAATCTACTTACCGCAGAATCGACCTCACTTTGCGTCTTCGCGGGGGCCTCCGGCAAAGAGATACCCAAGGCCGTCGCCGACTCTAGGAACAACGATGTGACGAATTCTTCAATCTGCACGGGCGTCATAACGAACACGGATTGGACCGTCATCTTGCGGAGGAGCCGTTTAGTGGCATCTCGGAAGAGTTCCATGCGCCGACCCGTGTTTGATTCCGAGGCAAACGCTAACAAGCGCGCACCCATCGCGCGGGAAAGAAGTGGGTAGCCGCCGATGCGCGGCCTTTCCAGCAGGTTGACTACCTCGTCTTCGCCCAGCTTGCCCGCAAGTTCGGGTCCAAGAAGATGCACCCGCCACCATAGCCGGCCGATTGTCGTTCTGGTCATGTCGAACAGCCGATCCTCAGAGATGATCCAGTTCTTACTTTGAGTGTGGAATCGTCCGTATCGCCAGAGAACGACGTCGGGCACAACCACCGTGTTGATGAAATTCCAAACATCTATCGATGACGCGTCGGCAGGCATGATGGTCATCTGAGCATGAATCTCTGGCCCAACGGTTCGATCGAACTCAACGAGAAATTTGCTGCTCACTACTGAAGGGAACCCGAATTCCTCAGCGATGCCCAAGATTTTCCCCCGGAGGCCAAGTAGTTCATCGGAACCTGCACGCTGCCGGGCGAGAGGGTAGTACTGTGCTTGAACCGTCGTGAGATCAAGGGAAGCACCGATCTCGGCCAGACTCTGCCGACGAAGCACCTCCCAGGATTGAGCTGCTTCGTAGAGCGGCATGCGGGGATAGCACAGCAACGTATGAATTTCGGCCATTTTACTTTGCACCGACTTTCGATTGGAGCTCCGCCTCAACGCGGCCGGGATCCTCGCGGTACCGCTGCTGGACTTGGTCCAAAGATTCGCCCAAAAGCCGGACCACACCGCTTAGTACGTATCCGAGGGATTCCTCCGGATAGTCGGTTTGAAGGCTCAGCTCGTCGCTGCTGAGCGCCTCGCGAAGCAGTTGGCGCATGAAGTCCAGTTCAAGAAACCGAAGCCACGCGTCGGACTCCGAAGAGTCGGAATCTTCGAGCATCCGGGAAATGAATGGGTTGTCTGCATTGAGCCATAACCATATGGCGGCCGAAGCGCTTACTGCCAAATCACGCGATGTCAGCCGGAGCCACCACAATGCGTTGCTCGAACCGGCTATGCCGTGCTCCGCAAAACTCACCGGAAGCATGGGCAGGCGAGGAGCAGTGCCCTCTAGGACAATCTTTCGGTCAACTCGGAAGACGGTGTTACCGAGCCTTTTGGGCGCAAAGGGACTCTCCACGACATGACCGATGTGGAGGACCGATATCTGGAATTCAAGGGACAACGTACCTGAAATTTGATCTGCCGGGACTGTTAGGTGGACCTGCTGACGCCCACCGCGAACGTCGCGGACTTCAGAGGTTGTGATGAGGGGCGTGCCCGAGGAGCGGGCGATGATGACAGCTCCTAGGCGTGCACTTGGCGGAAGTTGCAGTCGCAGCAAGGCATCTTGGAGATCCAGCTGATAGGAACACTCAATGTATATGTCATCGTAGTAAGTCCAATCCTCAGCCAAAGTCTCGCCATCGGTCAGGGGTGTTTCACCGACAGAAACTTCCCATGAGAGAGTTGACACTTCCTCAAATGGCAGCGTGAGGTGCCCGAAGCTAACTCCTCGCAATTTCAAGCTCCTCTACAGTGGCCGTGACGCGGATTGCCGCATCGGCCGGCTGAGTGAAGACGGCTGTGATCTCATCTTCGCTCGGCACAGGCACCGTCAACACTTCCTCGGAGGAGAGCAGCCCATTTGACGACATCCACCCGATGAAACGAGGCATTTCAGCCTCGGCGGGGCTCGCCGCCTCATTTCCTCCAGACTCCGTCACAACGCGGGCCGCAACACGGACTGCCACCGCGTTTCCTGGGCGCCCTCCAGTCACAGCAAATCCGTACTTTGCTACCATCTCGCCGTCCAGCAGGTCCAAGGACGATTCAGCGAGTTGACGGATTGATGCCTTTCTTGGGCGCTTTGTACTCAGGCCTTCGGACGAGCCCACCGCTTGCTGTTCGGCTCCATTGCCCGAGAATCCAGACAGCAGGCTGCCTAAGGCAGCTGACACCCGAGAGGCGCCCTTGGAGGCGACACCGCTACCGGCTTTGGCACCCTGGACCGACAGCACGCGGAAAGTTTCCCGGATTTTGTCCAAGGCAATCCTGACGGGATTCGGAAAATTCCTTGCCGCTGCGGCTTGCTGGTATACCCAATCGTCATGCGTCACCGGTTCCGATTTAGCGAACTTTTCGTTCATTTCAGGCGTCGAAATGAACACTCCAAAGACTGGCACGCCGTTGGGCTGAGCCGAAACGGGCAGGTACTTAACTACCATCCTTGGATCCCGCAGAAGGGCCACGGAGTTCTCAAGTTCGGATCCAGTTGCCACCGGAGTGTGGCTAATCCGATACGTCAGAAGTCCCAGACCTTGATTTGGCCGTTTGCTCCGAATCGGGGTGTAAGTGGTCTGCCAATTACTTTCATAGGTGGGATCCATGATCCGCTTACGGCCCTCAATGTAGGCCGAAGCAAACTCACGATAGACCGGATGATTCAACGGCTCCGGGCCAGGGACTGAGCCGTTGTCGGCAGTGAACTGAAACCTGACGTTTGGTCCACTTCCGGTATCTAAGGCGTGGGGCCACGCCCATTTCATTGCAGCATCAGCGATTGCTGCCACTCGATCACGGCCGTTCGTGACCCCAGCGAAGTCCGGCGCAACAACCATGATGCTCGTGCCCGTATCGTCCCCCATCGGAATCCGCATGCCCAGACTCTCAGCTAGCTCCCGAGCGCCAGAGCCGGTAAGCGGATCTACAATTCCGTCTGCTCCGGGTACACCCCACCAGTTCCGCCCCGTGTACCGACTGTCGTCATCGTCGTAGTCGCCATCACCTCCTGACACCGCAATCAAGCGAGGCTCAATCGACCCGTTGTGATACGCCTGGGAGTAGATAAGGCAAAGACCCAATTGGCTGGCTCTGTACAGGACCCCTTTGCCTAGTCCATAGGTTCCGCCTTCCAGGCCCTTGGTGGTCGAACGACCAAGGTTCCGGACGAAATCGACGAAGTCCCGCCGCTCGCCCGAAGTCCCGGATACATCCGCCCGAATAGGACCGCCCAAGCCGCGTGTTCCCGTGTCGGAAATCACTAGAACTCGTATTCGATGATCGAAAATGTGCTTGTGCAGATCGGTAGATTTGCAGTGCGGTGGCAGTTCGCCGAAAACTTCTTGGGTCAAAATGCGAGTTTGTTCCAACGACATTTCATACTCGTCCACAGAGAATGAGATGCGTCCATTTTTTGCGGTTCGTGCATCCCAGCTGTTCTGGAGAGACTCGCGGAGCACAAGATCCCAAAGCCCAAGTGAAGTACGCCCAATGGCGTTGTCTGCAGAACGCGCATCCAAGCCGCCATCAGCACCGTATTGCTGCCTGTATAGCGACAACATCAGTCTGGCCCGCCGTTCGCCACCGAGACCGTTGAAAGATCGAGGTTAATCTCTCCCATATGGCCCAAGTCTATGGAGTAAGAAATGTTGCCAAGCCGCTCAATTGTGCCGGACGGAAACAGAGTCTCCGCGGTAATCCGAGGGAAGTTGGCATCAACCAAATACGATTTTTCGGATAGCGTTGTAAATTTCAATCCTTCGTATGCAGACGAGTCTGCATACGAATAACTTGCACCGCTTAGCACCCCCAGAAGCTCAAGCCTAGAAACACCGAGCTCGATCAGCTCCCTGATCTTGCCGGGGACGGATGTGCCGTTTGGCGAGCGCTCCAGTTGGAGGGCTCGAAGGTAGAGGTCCCCCTGATCTGGTGCAGCCAGCTGACGACCACCATGGATAGTGACCACCATGTTGTTGTGATTGGTCGTTGCCTTGACCTCAATAGAACAGTCCGCGAACACGAAGTCGTGACGGTTGCCTTTCGGCCCTTGCCACGCCGACAAAGCTCGCGGTCCGTGAGATCCCACCAGCTCGTGAAGAACTGTGAGCTCGGCCATGATGCCTGCCAGCTGCGCGGTCCCCAAGAGGCTTCCCCGTTCGGCCTCAAAGAGATTTCTCCAGCGGTCTAAAGTCGCCGACACTGCATTTGATGCCCTTTCAGGGTCAATTTCTATGGCATCCAGAACGTCGTCCGCCAATAGTCCGAACTGGTGGTGCAGCTTGGGGTCGATGCAGCGGAGAATCACATAGGGGCGTTGCACGCCATCAACGGCGAGCTCAAGTGTCTGGAGAGACAACGACCTAGTAGCCCAGTCGAGCGGACCGCCCTTTGCTGTTCCCACAGGGACGAGCACTGTGGGCCGACCGCCGGCATCCACGGCACAAAGCACCTCGCCGTCCGACGCAGATATGCCGGATTTCCGGGAATGGAAACTTCCACCAGCAGAGACATCCTTGGCCAGGAAATCAAAGACCGAAGCCGACGACTCTCTCATGCTTTCACCAGCTCGTCTTCGACGGCCTTCGCTTCGTCCAACTTATCGGCTGCCTCCAATTCCTCTTCAAGGGCCTCAAGATATTCGGCGTCTACCTTGGCGGCGACGTAATCGACCACCGATCGAGGATTGCGTGAATCGGGGAACATGAAGCAAAGCCCAACCAGGTCGGCCGCTGCGAACAGCGGAACCCGGCGGTTCTCGGCGGGCTCCAGTGCGGACTTGTTCAGGTCGGGATCAGATTCCTTGGCGATGGGGTAGATGCACAATAGACCAGTTCGATCCGTCGTCTGCCGCAGTTGGCGGAACTGCAGCAACTGTCGGTCCGTAATTTTGTCTGTGGACTTTAGGTTCAGCGATTTCCGGATGAGGTCCAAACCGACATCGAGATCTGCAATGCGGTCGGACGTCGACGCAACTGCCTTTAGATTGGCCGTCCCGTCGTCGCTGGGGATATACATCTTCTTACGGCGCAGGAGTCGGACTTTTCCGACGAGCCCAAGATCAAGTTCCTCATCACCGTTGAGAGGCTCCATGAGTACAACGTCCCAGCGTTTCAAATCACCTTCGGCACGTTCCTTTTCGATATAACGGCGGATCGCGTCCTTGTCGATGGATTTCGCCGCGTCATGAACCTTATACGTATCCAGGAAACCCAAAATCTCGTCAACCGAAACGTTACGGAAGCCGCGTCGAGACGTTTCAAGTTCGTTTTCGTCATGGCCTTCGCCGATCAGACGCTCAAACAAGTCCTTGGTTGCCTTGATGTTGCCTTCCAGCCAGTCGCCGTCGTCTTCGTTGAACATGATTGTCTGTACGCGACGCCCCGAATAACTGACTTGGGCTTTGACTGCGGAACGCATTTTCGCAGCCGACGTCACTGACATTTGGGGATGGGTCCGGATCTTGACGGGAAGTTCGGCAGGCGTCTTACCCTCCGCTTCGTAGACCTGGATCTCCTCGCGAATCTCGGCTTCAACGATGGACAGCATGAGGAACCAGCTCTTCAGCTCAGAACTCATCCAGATGCGGATCAGATCTTCGTAGCCCATTCGGTATCCAAACCAGCGCCCCATTTGAAGCAAAGTGTCGTACGCCGATGAGGCACGGACGAAGTAGCTCGACGTGAGACCTTCGAGCGTCAACCCACGGGACAGCGTGTTGCCACCGATGACGATCGCCGTCTGCGGATGCTCTTTGTCGTACTCCAATCGGTCGTTTGATTGGTAGTTATCCACGATGACTTTTGTGGCACGGGCTGTCTCAATTAGGTGGGGCATCAGGTCGTCGAATGCAATCGGCTGATTTCCAAATGAGTCGGCCTTTACGCGAACCGATTCGGAGTCCCAGAGATCGCGGAATAGGTCCAAAGTCGTAGTGGCCTCATTGACCAGCGCCGCCCTAAGCCCGTCCAAATGATCGACGACCGCTTCCGCAGTCTTCTCATGTGCGCCAGCCAGCATGGAGGTGTGGATAAGCATCGAAGAATGGGCAACTTTGCGGGCGCGGAGGCGCCGGGCCGCCGTAGCCAGGAGGAACCACCGAATTGCAGCGTCCATTGCATCGGGCACCTCGGGAGACCACTGTTCGAGAAGTGTCTTGTTCCGTGGCGGACGAACGGACTCAACCTCCAAATCGGAAATCAAGCGGACAACGTCCAAGCCATCGTCCACGGAATCCTCGAGGCTCTCGGCTTCCAGCTGACCAAATATCCGTTCCGCACCAAAATAGTTATCGGGGCGAGGCAGGTCCACGATGAAATCTCGTGGGTACAGGTCATGCTCGACACTCGGATCGATAAGCAAGTTGGCGAAAGGCGTAGCCGTGTATGCGATGTATGCGGCTTTTGGGTTGGCCAAAAGATCGCGGATTAGACCATTAATGGTCGATTGGCGCTTGGTTCCTACATCAATGGACGCTTGGTCAGCCTCATCGTCAATGATTAGAATAGGACAATTTTGACGCGTAGTCGCAGACGCTGTTTTGATCCACATGTGGAGGCGCCGTAGCCTGGAGGGATTCTTCTTCACGACGGCTATTGAACGCATGGACGGATTGCTCAGTATCGCATCCGCCGGAGTGGTCACGCTGAAGTCCAGATCGACGGAAGTCAACGGGTGCCAGATAGAACTGCAGGGTTCGATCAAATACTCGTTGATCCTGTCCTGCGTCTGCGTGCGCAGGTTTTCGGTCGTCCCGGTCAGAACAATGATGAGCCGGTACCCGACGTCGGCCGCCTTCGCAACAACGGACATGAAGTTCGTCGTCTTGCCGCTCTGAACGTATCCAAGTACTAGACCCCTGGTGTCAATGGTCTCTTTGCCCGGAGGACTCCCCAAACAGATCACTTTGGAGGACGCTGCGTCCACACCTTCAACGGCCGCCGCTGGAAGTTCCTGTAGCAACCTGGATTTGAGCGTGGGCCACACAACATCGTCGTTGCGAGGACCGGAGTACCAGAAGCCAACTTTCCGGTGCTTGTCCGCCAGGAAACCCGGATCCGGGATCTCCTTTATGAGATTGAGCCGCTTCTCATAGAAAACTCGCGCTGCATGGACAAGTCCGTCCGGCACATACGTCAAGGCTGCCTCAGCCCCCTGCAGTGTCTTGCCGCCGGCCACCAAGGTTGCAAGCGTGTCAGCCATTGCTTCGACATCGCTGTCGGAGTACTCCGGTGCCCCCATGAATCTCCCATTTCGTATGTGATTTATCAAACTCTTGTCAGATGTTAGCGGCAGTAGTCGGCGGAATCACAATACCGCGAGGGGGTCCCTTCGCGGCTCCAACGCAACTGCGAGGTTTCATTGCGCGTCCCGAGAAGAATGTTGCTATCTAGTCTCCCAGTTTCATGCAGCCGACCGCCGAAGCGGCGCCCGACGAGCTCCGTCATGGCCGCCGCACGACGCCTGGCTTCCGCGGCGCCGAACTTCCATGTCCGCGCCGGCCGGCGAACCGGCGAAGGCTCGCTGATCCGCACAGCGCCATTGCACCTGCGCAGCTACACCGGGCCCCGGCGAAGCTCAGGGCGCAAGCAGAAGTCGTCAGTGTGTTGCCCCCGTCGTCCGACGCTCAGGAGGCGCGAGGGCTCTGGTGCATAGCCATCAGATGGTCCTGACGGGACCGGTTCAATGTCTGGGTCGGGTTGTCTTTGCCGTCCATGGGCGGCCCTTGGCTCGAGCGGAACGAAGTTGCCAAGCGGTCCCTGTCGCTGGGCATCACCCACGACGGCCGGAAACTGGAGGCCGCCCGTCTGTTGTCTCGCCGTTTACGAAACGCAACGCGATCCCCCACCCACCCCTTACTGTTGATCCTGCACGCAACGAAACCGTTTACGTAAACCGTTTGCGTAACCCGTTACGCAAACGGGCCATGCGGCCCAGTAGGCACCCTCAGGGAGGAGGAATAGTGGTCACCATCCGCGATGTCGCCAAGCACGCCGGCGTCTCCCCTGCCACCGTCTCCCGGGTTGTCAACGGGCTTGTCGGCTACTCCGACGAGACCCGGGAACGTGTCGAGACCGCGGTCAAGAGCCTCAGCTACGAAACGGACTACCTCGCCCGAGGCCTCAAGACCCGGCAGACGTCCGTGATCGGGCTCCTCGCCCCGATGGTCTCCGACGCCCTGGCCTCCCAGGTCATGCAGGGCGTCGAGGAAGAGGCCCAGGAACGCGGCTACGCCGTGATGCTCGGCCGTACCGGCGCCACATCCGCCTACATCGCCGGCTACCTGCGGACCCTGCGCACCTACCGGGCCGCCGGAGTCATCCTCATCTCCGCCGTGATCACGCCGGAGACGAGGCAGCTGTTGGGGCCCAACGTCCCCATCATCTCCGTCGCCATCAGCGACAAGTCGGGCTCCCCCAGCGTGGCCATCGACGACGAGCAGGCAGCCTACGACGCGACCCGTCACCTGCTGCGGCTCGGCCACCGGCGCATCGGCCTCCTGACCGGGGATCCGGTATCGATCTATGTCGCCCAGCCCCGGAAGCGCGGGTACCTGCGCGCCATGACGGAAGCCGGCTGCACCCCGGTCACCGCCACGGGCAGCTTCTTCTACGAAAGCGGCACCGCCGGCGTCGGCGAACTGCTGCAGCAGGATCCCGGCCTCACCGCCATCTTCGCGATGAGCGATGAGATGGGCGCCGCCGTCGTCAATGAACTGCAGCGGCGCGGACTCCGGGTGCCGGAAGACGTCTCCGTCCTCGGCTTCGACAACACCTCCACCGCCCTGCACGTGAACCCGCCGCTGAGCACTATGGCCCAGCCCCTCGAGGAAATGGGACGGATGGCCGTGAAGAAGCTGCTCCGCTCCCGCGACCTGGGGCCGAAGATCATGCCGCACCGGTTGATCGAGCGCGGCTCCACCGCGCCGCCCAACCCGGCTCGGGCAACGCCGGCCCCGCCCGGCACCCGACCAAGCAGCTAGCCAAGACCCAAATACCACCACCCACGGCGACCGCCGGCGCTCCCCCGCGCCACCAAGCGACCCGCCGCGATTCCGCATGCACCAAACCACCCGCACCACCGACCTCGCACCAACCCCACAACAAGGAGCAACACATGAGGCAGCGCCGCCGCACCTGGCAGACTCTTCTAGCCACCACCGCCACCCTGACCGTCGCCACTATCGCCCTCACGGGTTGCGGCGGGACCGCCACGGACGCGAAGAGCGCCCCGAAGGCTGCCGCCGCGTCCTTCGAGGGCAAGGGCCCCATCAACTACGTCTCCAACCGCGACGCCTCCGGTGCCGCGAACAAGAGCATCGAGGAATGGAACGCCGCCCACCCGGAGGAGAAGGTCACGTTCATCGAACTGCCGGACTCCGCGGACTAGGAGCGCCAGCAGCTCATCCAGAACGCCCAGATCAAGTCGGATACCTTCAGCGTGCTGAACCTGGACGTCGTCTGGACCTCCGAGTTCGCCGCCAACAAGTGGATCATGCCGCTGCCCGCGGACGCGATCCCCACGGACAAGATGATCCCCGCCACCGTCAACGCCGCAACGTACCGGGACACCCTGGTCGGCGCCCCGTACTACACCGACGGCGCGCTGTTCTACTTCCGCTCGGACCTGCTCAAGGCCGCCGGCATCGCCGCCCGGCCCAAGACCTGGGACGAAATGAAGACCGCCTGCAAGGCCATCCTGGCCCTCCCGGCAGCCGCCGGCATGTCCTGCTACGCCGGCCAGTTCGACAAGAACGAGGCCCTTACAGTCAACTTCTCCGAGGCCGTAGCCTCCGCCGGCGGCACCGTGGTGGACGCCGAAGGCAAGCCCACCGTCAACACGCCCGAGGCCAAGAAGGGCCTGAACCTGCTGGTCGACGGCTTCAAGCAAGGCTTCTTCCCCTCCGACGCCATCACCTACCTCGAAGAGCAGGGCCGACGCGCGTTCCAGGACGGCAAGCTCGTCTTCCTGCGCAACTGGCCCTTCCTGCACGCCTCCCTCAGCGCCACGGACGGCTCCAGCAAGGTGGCCGGCAAGTTCGGCATCACCTCCATCCCGGGCACCGACGGCCCCGGCGTCTCCACCCTCGGCGGCCGCAACCTGGCCATCTCGCCGTTCACCGCCAACAAGGCCACGGCGCTGGAGTTCATCAAATTCTTCACCAGCGAGGAGCAGGCCAAGAAGCGCCTGGCCCTGTCCTCCCGCGCCCCGGCGTACGCGTCGCTCTACGCGGACCCCGCCGTCGTCGCCAAGCGCCCGTTCTTCCCCACCCTGCTGACCTCGCTGAACAACGCCCAGCCCCGCCCCAAGGTGGTCCAGTACGGCGCCACCACGAAGGCGATCCAGGAAGAGGCCTACGCGGCCATCACCGGCAAGAAGGACACGGACACGGCTCTGAACGACATGCAGGCCAAGCTCACCGAGCTCTCCGCCAAGTAATTCCGCCCCGTAGCTGCTGCCGGGCCGGCCGGTTCACTCCGGCCAGCCCGGCAGCAGCAACTCCAGTGAGGTTCCCAGAATGACGACGACGACCGCCCCGCCCGCCGGCGCGCAGACCGGCACGCCCCAACCCGCCAGCCCGCGCAAACGCGGCAACCGCGGCACCCGCACTCCCGGCGAAGGCCGCATGGCCGCGCTGCTGCTCTCCCCCACCCTCCTGGTGCTGGCCCTGGTGATCGTGTACCCGCTGCTCGCCGCGGTGCACCAGTCCCTCTACCGCGCCGAATCCGGACTGGACGCGGACGGCTTCGTCGCCGACGTCGAATCCTTCGTGGGCCTGGCCAACTACGCCGACTTATTTGTCGGCGAAACCGGCCGGCGCTTCCTCAACGCCCTCGGCAACACCACGTTCTTCACCGTCACCACGGTGTTCCTCGAGACCGTTCTGGGCCTCTGCCTGGCCCTTGCCATGAACCGCGCCTTCCGCGGCCGGTCCTTCCTCCGCGCCAGCATCCTGGTCCCCTGGGCCGTGCCCACCGCCGTCTCCGGCCTGCTGTGGCGCTGGATCTTCCAGTCCGACGGCATCGCCAACACCCTCCTCGGCAGCGAAATCCTCTGGACCGCCGAGGGCAACGCCTCCCGCGCAGCCATCATCATCGCCGAAGTCTGGAAGACCGCCCCGTTCATCGGCCTCTTGGTCCTCGCCGGCATGCAGGTCATCCCCGGCGAGGTCTACGAAGCCGCCAAGATCGACGGCGCCGGCTGGTGGCGCCAGCTCGGCTCCATCACCCTGCCGCTGGTCAAGCCCACCCTGCTGGTCGCCGTGCTGTTCCGCATGCTCGACGCGCTGCGCATGTTCGACCTGCCCTTCGTGCTGATCGGCCCCGGCAAGGAATCCGTGGAAACCCTCTCCATGCTCGCCTGGGACGAGTCCAACCAGCTCCGCTACGGCTCCGCCTCCGCGTTCGCGATCATGCTCTTCCTGTACGTCGCCGTCGTCGCGATCGTCTTCGTCAAGGTGCTCGGCGCCGACGTCACCGGCGCCAAAGAACTGAAGCTGATCTCGAAGAAGTCCCGCTCCAAGGCAACCCGCACCGAGAAGGCCGAGGCCACCCGATGACCATCTCCGACCTCCGCAACGCCGCCACTGCCTCCGGTGCACCGAGCGCCTCCGGCACCGCCGCGCCCGACGCAGCCGCCGCCGTCGGCCGCTCTGGCAAATCGAACACAGGCAAGCCGAAAACGCAGCGCACGTGGCGCTCCTACTCGGTGTACCTGGGCCTGGCGCTGATCTTCGCCTACTGCCTGGCCCCGTTCTACTGGATGCTGGTCTCCAGCCTCCGCCGCACCGCGGACATTTTCGACAACACCCTTCTCCCGGCGCCGTTCTCGCTGGAGAACTACACCAAGGTGTTCGACGGCTCCACCATGTTCGGCCAGGCGTTGCTGAACTCCCTGATCGTGGCCGGCACCACCACGGTGTTCGCCTTGCTGCTCGGCGTGTTCGCCGCCTACGCGATCTCCCGGCTGAACTTCCGCTTCAAGTCGATGATCCTGGGCGTGATCATCGCGACGTCGATGTTCCCCGGCATCTCCGTGGTGGTGCCGCTGCTGCGCCTCTTCACGGACCTCGGCTGGATCAACACCTACCAGGCCATGATCGTGCCCAGCCTGTCCTTCGCGATCCCGCTGGCGGTCTGGAACCTCACCACGTTCATGAAGGCCCTGCCGTTCGACCTTGAGGAAGCCGCCATGATCGACGGCTGCACCAAGTGGCAGGCGTTCCGCCGGGTCCTGCTCCCGCTCGCCGCGCCGGGCGTCTTCACCACCGCGATCCTGACCTTCATCCACAGCTGGAACGAATTCATCATCGCGCTGTCCATGATCAACGACCCCAAGATCCAGACCGCCACGGTCGCGATTTCCAAGTTCACCGGCGCCACCGAATTCCAGGCACCCTTCGGAGAGCAGATGGCCGCCGGCGTGATCGTCACCGTACCGTTGGTCATTATGGTGCTGATCTTCCAGCGGCGGATCGTCGAAGGCCTGACGGCGGGCGCGAGCAAATGAGTGTGAATCCTGTGGAGGAAACCACACTTACGCCGGCCCCCGAATGGTGGCAGTCCGCCGTGATCTACGAGGTCTACCCGCGCTCCTTCGCCGACGGCGACGGTGACGGCGTAGGCGACCTCGCCGGCCTGATCGCCCGGCTGCCGTACATCGCCGCCCTCGGCGTCGACGGCATCTGGATGACCCCGTTCCAGCCCTCCCCGCAGGTGGACCAGGGCTACGACGTCAGCGATTACTGCGGCGTGGACCCGCTGTTCGGCACCATGGAACAGTTCGACTCGCTCCTGAAGCAGGCCCACGCGCTAGGCCTGCGGATTCTGCTCGACGTCGTCCCGAACCACTGCTCCTCGGAGCACCCGCTGTTCCAGGCGGCCCTCGCGGCCGGGCCGGGCTCACCGGAGCGGGACATGTTCCACTTTGTTCCGGGTCCCGATGCCGATGTCCCGCCGAATAACTGGCAGAGCGTCTTCGGCGGCCAGGCCTGGAGCCGCGCCAACCCGGACTCCGCGACGGACCGGGAGTGGTACTTGCACTTGTTCTCGGCCGGGCAGCCGGACTGGAACTGGCGCAATCCCGCCGTCGGCGACTACTTCGACGGCGTGCTGCGCTTCTGGTTCGACAAGGGCGTGGACGGGCTGCGGATCGACGTCGCGCATGCGCTGTTCAAGGCCGAGGGGCTGCCGGACTCGCCCTCTACCGGCGGCGTGGTGGACGGGCTGCGGTCCAATCCGCAGGTCTCGGACCAGGAGGACGTCCACAAGGTTTACCGCCGCTGGCGCACCCTGGCCGAGAAGTGTGAGCCGCACCGGCTGCTGGTCGGCGAGGTCAACCTTGAGCCTGCCCGCGCCGCCCGCTACACCCGCGCGGACGAGATGCACCAGGCCTTCGCCTTCGCGTTCGTGAAACTCGGCTGGGAACCGGAGGCGTGGGCCGCCGTCGGCAACGAACTCGAAGCCGCCCGGCATCTGCACGGCGCCGCGCCCACGTGGGCGCTGGAAAACCACGACATCGTCCGCTCCGTCACCCGCTTCGGAGGCGGTGAGATCGGCAGTGCCCGGGCCCGGGCGGCCCTCGTGGCATTGCTCGGACTGCCCGGCGCCGCCTACCTCTACCAGGGCCAGGAACTCGGGCTGCCCGAGGTCGATGTCCCGGTGGAGGCCCGGGTGGATCCGATGTGGGCCCGCGGCGGTGTCTGCCGCGACGGCGCCCGCGTCCCGCTGCCGTGGACCGAAGACGCGGCGCTGAACCACGGCTTCTCGCTCGGTGATCCGGCATCCGGGCAAGCCGCTGAGCCGTGGCTGCCCATCCCGGAAGGTTGGGGGAACTACGCCGTTGAGCGACAGCGGAAGAACCTAGGGTCCGCTCTAGACCTCACCAAGTCCGCCCTCGAGCTGCGCCAGCAGCTTTGGAAGAGCGCGGTCTTCACCGCGGACGACGGCGGCACCTGGCGAGTCGAGGTCGGGAACCTGCTGATCTGCGAACGCAACGCAAACTTCCTTGTCGCCGTCGCCATGGGCACCGAGCCGGTCAAACTCCCCGCCGGGACAGTGCTGCTCAGCGCCACCCCGCTGGATCAGGAAGGCTGGCTGCAGCCCAACAACGCCGCGTGGGTGCTACGAGACTGACCCGCTAAGTCGACAAGGGCTGTCCGCGTTTCTTGGGAAACATCGACAACTCTTGATGTTCCTCGCAAGCGTCACAAGTCCAATTGGCAACGGACGCGGGTCTTCTGACAGCCGCAATGTCGTTTAATTTCTGTGGCTCGCCTGGTCACACTACTGTCATCACATGGACTTCTGGGAGCAAATCGCAATAGGTTTTATCGGCACTGTGGCGGGGGCCACGATTGCCCTGCTAAGCAACTGGTTGGCGAGCCGGAGCCAGGCACACTTTAAAGAGGCCGCAGCCTTAAACGGCCTCCTCCTCGATTTGAGTTTGAAGCGTGCTCTCAATGTCGGCACTCCGCTTATCGCGGATCTCCGAGCAACTGCCGCAGACTTCGGCCGATGCAAGGAGTCCGTACTCGACACCCGCGGGCTCATTAGGGAGGCTCGTATTCAGCTCACACCAAATTCCGGCGCCTTCGATCACTTGGCCCGTATGGCTGGTGCATGCAATCTCTTTCTGCACAAATCCGGCATCAAACCGGAAAAATACCAGTTCTATCTGGCGGTTTTACAGTCCCAACTCGATGACGAGGCACGAAGTCTCGCCACATCAAAACGCGTCACATACCGTAGTCCCGGAAAGAGCGCTTACCTCAGCGCCATGGACTAGGGCACAGACGGGGCCTGCCCCTTTAGCTCTTCTGCGCGCCACCCGGTGGCGATACAGGAAAGGGCCACGCCACGAAGGCGCCTCGAGTCGGCCGAATCAAGTCGGCCCGCGACTAGAAAGCGAAGCCGACCGCGACGCCGCCGTTGTAACCGCGATTCTGGTCTACGGTGAATCCTGCCGACCACCACGACTGAACGGCTCCGATCGGTACTCGCAGGGCCGGCACGTGGAGGATTGGGCCGGTCGAGCCCGAGACGGATGCGTGCGCGACGCTTAACGCCAGGCCGTCCTGGGGGCCGCCATTGCCGAAGGTTGCCATGTACGGGGCTAGATGCTGACTTATCAGACGGTCCCGTTCATCCGGGTTCCTGCTCAGTTTGCGCGCATCCCGCGTGTCTGCCACTTGCCGGTAGTAGTCGCCGTAGGTGATGTTCATGAACTCAGCCGTGCTGACCGGGAGGCCCTGAATGACCCAACTGCCGACGAGAACATAAATATCGGGGCAACGCTCTCCCCGCTCAGCTGCCTCAATCAACGACTGCAACCTACCGTCTACGTGAGTCTCCACATTCGTTTCCATGAACCGGACTTTACTTCCCAACGGGCACGGTCCTCACACGACAGGCCGTGCTGCGCGGCGATCCGGGGCCGTCCGCACACCCATGGGAGACCCGTCCATCGGTTGTCCAGGCGCCGCAAGTCTCCGCCGCAATAGGCGCCGATGATTCTATGACCACTGGGATCAAGGTTCTGACCGGCAGCGAAGGCAACCGAAGGGCATCGGATGCCGACACAGCTGCATCTGCCTGAACTATTGCTTCCCGCCCAGTGACGTCAGCATCGAGGGCATCGTTCCTGCCATCGGTAAGCGGCTCTAGGATGTGGAAATGCCTGTCGGAGATTGTGAAAAAGCGTTCTTGGATGCAGCTGCCCACGAAGGTATAGAGCTGGTCCGATACAAACAACCCTGGCTGAATCAGCGCGGGCACTTTGGCGTGCCCGATATTGCGGCGGCCGCCATCATCCCATTGGATAAGATCTTCCACGACCTTGGCGGCGACAGTGAAGCCCAATCAGCTAAGCGGGCAACTGCTCTGCCGGGTGACTTCATCCATCCACCCACTGGGACGATGATCGAGGTCGATGAGATTCAGCATTTCACTACCTTCCGCATGCAGACCTTTGCCCACTATCCCCAAGACACCAGCCTAGGTTTCGACTCCGAAGAGTACTTGGAGCTGTGCACAATGTTCCGCCGAAAAGCGGACACGTACCGCCTCAACAAGGCAGCGTCCGCATTCGTTCCCGGCGGCCGCCAGCGCCAGAGAGCATACAACGACGCTTTGCGTGATCTAGTGATTCCTTCCATGGGAATGCCGCCCTTGGTTCGGGTCCCAGCGCCCGATGGCAATGGTGCTGCCGCGTTTGAGCGGAACCTCGTCCGAATTCTGAGTGCACTTTCATGACTTAAAGTGTCTACCTGATCCAGAACGGCTGAGACTTATCATTCCCGAGGGGTCTCCGCCTCGGCACGCCGACTTGCTTACCCATATTGAACGCCGGCACTTTCCGAAAAAAGCGAGATGACACTTTCCGATGCGTTTGCATTCGATCGCGGGGATGCAATGTAACATCCGTTATGCGGGTATACGCCCGTGACGCTATTGGGGGAAGCGAACATGCTTGTAACTGTTGGCTGGGGCGATGTATCTCCTCTGCTGCCCGCGCTCCGCACCGGGTTCCCTCTCTGCGCGTCCATCACCGCACCCACTCCGCACGCTACGCATCGCACGTCGGTCAGGTGTCCTATGAAAGGACTCTCATGAGCCAATCCCCGAATCTTGCCCCCTATCCGCCGGTTCCGGGCTACGGACAGGCGCAACAGAGCAACAAGTCGTTCCTCGTGACATGGTTGTTGTCCCTCCTCCTCGGCTTTCTCGGCGTAGACCGGTTCTACCTGGGCAAGATCGGAACGGGCATCCTCAAGCTGGTCACTCTGGGGGGTCTGGGAATATGGGCCCTGATCGACCTCATCCTCCTACTAGCAAACAAGACCCGCGATAAGCAAGGTCTACCGCTGGAGGGCTACAGCAAGCACAAGAAAATTGCCCTGATCGTCACCGCCGCCTTCCTCCTTCTGAGCATCATCATCAATGCCAGCCGCGCCGGCGCTGCCACCACGTCCGCCTCCCCTGCCTCCGCCGTGAGCGGCTCCGCCCGTGCGACCGCTGCTGCGGCCCCGTCCGAGACGGCAACCGTGGATCCCGCCGTCGCCAAGGCTGAGGCTGACGCTAAGGCCAAGGCTGACGCTGACGCTGCTGCTAAGGCGGCGAAGGTCGAGGCTGACGCTAAAGCCAAGGCTGATGCTGACGCTGCTGCCAAAGCCAAAGCCGACGCTGACACTGCTGCTAAGGCTGCCGCTGAAGCTGGGACGACCAGTCAGCAAAACGCACTGCGGACCGCTGGCGACTACCTCGATTACCAAGCCTTCTCGCGCACAGGCCTGATCAAGCAACTGGAGTTCGAGAAGTATTCGGCACCGGATGCGAAGTGGGCCGTGGACCGCGTGACAGTCGACTGGAACGAGCAGGCAGCCAAGTCCGCCAAGAGTTACCTCGAATACCAGTCCTTCTCCCGTGCCGGACTGAAAGACCAACTGATCTTCGAGGGCTTCAGCCCGGCGCAGGCCGAGTACGGAGTGAGCAAGACGGGTCTCTAAGTTCCCGCCCTAGTTCCATCTGTGTTGGCTTCGAGGCCGCAGCCAATGCAGATGGAACTATGCGGTCGCCTAGACCTCAAGCCGATGGCGCCAAAATTTGCAGATTCTTGGCAGAGGTTCAGCCGGGCACACATCCCCGCCGGAATGGCCTACAAGTCTCGCGGAACGAATGAATCGATCAAGCCCCGCGAGTGGGCTGGAAACTCTAGAAGAAATGAAAATGGGAGTAATGAAGAAAGAACTGGCCCTGACGGGCCTGCTGTGTCTTGCCTTATCAGGATGCGCGGGAGGGAATACGCCCCAAACTGCTCCGACTGTCACCGAAACCATGACTGTGACGGAAACCGCCACCGCGACTGTAACGGCTATGGTGACAGCCGAGCCCGCAGCACCAGTTGCGGCAGCGGCCGCACCTGCCGTTCCCGCTCCGCCGAAGAGGGGCGTAATTCCGGCTGCAGTTCAAGGCATGAACGCTCAGGCGCTCGACGAGGACCTGGCTGCTTTGGGATTCGAGAACGTCATCTACAACGCCGATTCAGGCAAGACAGTCCTCTTGCTGAGCAACTGGACAGTGACCGGAATCGATAACCCGGGCGCTAAGCAACCCCTTAGCAAAGCCGTTGTCGTCCACGTAACCAAGTAGTCGTGCGGCGGGTGCTGATGGCCACACTCAGCCGTCCGCACCCGCCGTTCAGTGCTCCAAGTCCTGATGATTAACCTCTGCTGCAACGAGCATTCCTACAGCCGGGGCACACGATCACGGAGAAGTACCAGGCACACCGGCTGCTGGTGAGCCAGGTTAACCGGGGCCGACCCGCGCGGCCCGCGCGGACGAGATGCGCCATGCCTTAGCGGTCGTAAAGCTCGGTTATGACGCCAAGCGTGGGCCGCCGTAGGGGACGAGCTCAAGGCCGCCTGGCAGTTCCACGGCGCTGCTGCCAAGTGCGCACCGGAAAACCATGACATCGTCCGTTCTGTCACCCGCTTAGGCGACGGCGAGCTCGGCAGCATCCCGGCCCGGCTATCCTCATGGCGCTGCTGGGACTGCCCGTCAACGCGTACCTACCAGGGCCAGCAACTCGGGCTGCCCGAGGTCAACCTCCCGGTGGAGGCCTAGGTGATCCGATCGGGGCCCGCGGCGGCGGCTGCTAACAGCAGCTCAGAACGACCACACGCAACGGGACCACGCTGCGCGGCCTACTAATTTCCGGGGTTATTGCTCGACCGCTTCCTCACTCCCGGTCTCAGACCCGTCCGTCGCCTGTTCGCTGCGCTTCTTCCGCTTGAACAAGCCTGCAACACTCCCGCCGACGCTGCCTGCTGTACCGGCGATGGCGCCACCAACACCCTTTACCGCGGTGAGGGCCTGGGGCTCATCTGGGATCCCGTCACCGTCGATGTCCACGCTCCGGAACGCGCGCGTTACCGTATCGGCTGCGGTTGCCACCCCTGCGCCGACTGCCACAGCGCCGGTGGCAACGCCGCCTCCGACTGTGCCGGCAGTGCCAGCAATCCAGTTTCCCGTCACCTTTGCGGCGTCTTCCATTGCTGCGAGAGCTCGGTTCTGGTCGACGTCGCGGTCTTCGGCGCCAGTCTCTATAGGAACGGCCAGATGTTCGGGGAACATATCTGGGGCATCGGCGAATGCTGCTCGGGCGGCGACGATGACGTCGCGACCGAACACGAAGCGCGTGACTCCTCCTGCCAAGGCTCCAACTCCGTATTCAATCGTTGCCTGCTGCTTTCCGCTCAAATTTTCGCGCACTGCGTCCAACTGACCCGTTTCCATTGTCCGAACCAAGCTCTGTGCGGCGCCTCCAGGGAGGGTGTCTGCGAGCGTGTTCGCCCAGTGCGACCAGTCCGTGCGGTCAGCAGAGATCCTGTTGCCGAGGCCGACGACGCCTTCAGGCGACGCGCTCGATAGGTCTGTCGCCATCGTGGCGATTTGCTTCTGGCTCACGCGTTCGTTCGAGAGTCCGTAGACAAGGGCGAGGGCCTGGTCCTTGTCGAGGTCCATTCCGTGAATGTCGGCAATCGCGAGCGCGAATACCGCGGTGATCTCGAATTGCAACTGCTCATCTCCTGCGGGAAGGAGAGCAGCGGCTCGTTGTGCACCGTTCTTCGCAGTGCCCAGCGCCATGTTCTTTGCGGCCTGTTTCGCAGCGCTCTTTGCGGCAAGTTTGACGGCTTCCTTGCCAGTCTTCTTGGCAGCCCGTTGTCCTGCACTCTTCATGCCGGCCGCTGCCGCCCCGACTCCGGGAATCATCGCGATACCAATGTCAGCCGCGATCGCGCCGGCGCTGATGAGGGCACCAGCAGTGGTGATCGAGGTTCCGTAGTGACGCTCCAACATCTGGATCACCTCAGCGGGCGTTGCGTCCGGATGCCGCCGGCGGAGCCTCATAACGTACTTGCGAGCGATCGAGTGACGGGCGCTGACTGCCTTTGCAATGTCACGCGTGGCGTCCTCGCCGACGAGCTCCGCCTCCAGCGTGATGCTCTCGATATTCGTCATCGCTTACTCCTCTGTGGTTGCACCTCTGCGGAAGGTGGGGACGCGGCTAATAGATGAGAACCCGCCGGTGCCGCCTGGATCTCTGGTGATTGTATTCGTGGATCCTGGCTTGGCAGGTCGCGGCGCGTTCAAACTCCTCGACCAAGTGGCGCCCACCTGCTAAAACGAAGACCGGCCCTGCACCTACCGAAGTAAGCGGAGCCGGTCATGTTGCGATTGGATCACCTCACCATTCGGTGGCCGACGAGTTTTACGTTAGACGGGGTCCCATCCTCATTTGGGCCAGTGCTCGGGAAATCTCTGCCTCACTTCCGAGCCCTCTGGTGTGCCGGAGGGGTGGGATAGGGGCCCCATTACAGCCCACTCTGCGCAGCAGTAGCGCGAAGGACGCGCCCGGCCAAAGCCGGACGCGCCCTTAAGGTGCCCTGAACGAATTCGTTCAGGGCACCTGATTCAGTCGATAAGCACCGGCTGCTTGGCACCAACCGAAGCTTCGACAACCGGCGAAACCTTGCCCTTCCGGTGGCGCAGCCAGTTCGCCACCACCAGAAGCGCCACGAGTCCGAACGTGCTCAGGAGCTGGGGACGGGAATCCTCGCCGATGAAGCCCACGGTAAAGATCGCTGCGAGGATGACCAAGCCAAAGCACGTGAGCCACGGGAAGCCGGGCATCCGCAGGGGAAGCTCCGTCCCCTCCCGGTCGGCGCGTAGCCGCAGCGCGAGCTGGGCCAGGAGCGCGGACGTCCACACCAGCAAGCACGTCGAACCCACGATGTTGAGCAGGACGGGAAGGACCTTCTCGGGGAAAGCCAACTCCAGCACCACCGTGACAACACCGAAAGCGACGCTGGCCAGGACTGCGACAACCGGGACACGCGCCTTGGACACCGAGGCAAGCAGGCGTGGCGCCTCACCCCGCTCCGCGAGGGAGTACGCCATCCGCGATGCACCGTAGAGGTTGGCGTTGAGGGCGGAGAGCAGTGCTGCCACGGCTACCAGGGTAATGGCGGTGGCCGCGCCGGGCATGCCGGCGGCGTCCAGCACAGCGGCGAACGGGCTCTTCAGCCCTGCCGAACCGACGGGAACCACGGCTGCGATGACGAAGATGGCACCGATGTAGAAGACCAGGATGCGCCACAGCACCGTGCGGACCGCTTTCTTCACGCTGCGGGCAGGCTCGGCGGTCTCAGCTGCCGCCACGGACACAATCTCGGTGCCGCCGAATGCGAAGGCCACCACGAAGAGTGCCGTGGCAATACCGGCGAACCCGCTGGGCGCGAATCCGGCCCCGGTGAAGTGGGACAGGCCCGGCGACTGGACGCCCGGCAGCCAGCCGAAGAGCAGGGCAGCGCCCACCAGGAGGAACCCGACGATTGCAACCACTTTGAGCAGGGCGAACCAGAACTCGAATTCGCCGAAGTTCTTCACACTGGTGAGGTTCACGGCGGTGAGCACCACGATGAACACGAAGGCCATCAGCCACACCGGCAACGCGGGGAAGATGGTGGCCAGCAGGCCTGCCGCACCGAGCGCTTCAGCCGCAATGACCACCACCAGCTGCAGCCACCAGAGCCAGCCCACCGTGGCACCGGCCACCGGCCCGTAAGCCTTTGCGGTGTAGACGGAGAACGCGCCGCTGTCCGGGTTGGCGGCCGCCATCTCGCCGAGGGCCCACATCACTAGGATGATGAGCGTGCCGGCCACGAGGTAGGAGATCAGCACCGCCGGGCCGGCAGCCTGGATGCCCGCGCCCGAGCCGATGAACAGGCCGGCGCCGATGGCGCTTCCCAGGCCCATCATGGTGAGCTGGCGGGGTTTAAGGGCCGCGCCGAGGGCGCGGACAGACGTCTTTGTCTGTTGTTCCATGGGGATTCCTCTGGTTGTAGGTGGAACGGAGTAGTAAGGGATAAAGGAGTTGTCAGGCTGCGTGGGCTTCGAGGAGCCCGAGCACGCGGTCGTTGGAGGCGGGATCGGCAACGGTGATCCGTACGCCGTCGCCCTGGTACGCCCGGACCAGGATGCCGGCGGCGTCGAACGCGTCCACCAGCCTCGCCCGGAGGTGGTCATCGGCCCGGATCCACAGGAAATTGCCCTGGCTCGCCTGGAGCTTCCAGCCCTGGGCTTCCAGCTGCGCTGCCATCCGGACGCGTTCCTGCCTGACCGCGGCCACCCGCAGTTCCATCTCCTCCCCCGCGTCCAGCGAAGCGATGGCCGCCTTCTGTGCCAGCGCGCTCACCGAGAAGGGAAGGGCGGTCCGGCGCAGTCCCTCGGCGATGGCCGGCGCCCCCACGGCGTATCCCACACGCAGGCCGGCGAGCCCATACGCCTTCGAGAAGGTGCGCAGGATGCAGACGTTCGGGTAGCGGCGGTAGAGCGCCAGGGAATCGGGGCCGCTGCCCGCTTCGGCGTACTCCACGTAGGCCTCGTCGATCACCACGAGGATGTCGGAGCGGACGGATTGCAGGAAGGCCTCGATGCGTTCATGGCTGATGGGCACGCCGGTGGGATTGTTGGGGGTGCAGAGCAGGATCACTTTGGTGCTGTCAGTGACGGCAGCGGCCATGGCCTCGAGGTCGTGGCCCTCCGCGTCGTCCAGCGGGATGCGGACCGGCCGGGCGCCTGCCAGCTCAACCAGGATGGGGTACGCCTCGAAGGAGCGCCAGGCGAAAATCACCTCATCCCCGGCGTCGCACAGTCCGGTGATGATCTGCTGGAGGACGCCCACACTGCCGGGCCCCACCGCGACCTCCCCGGCAGTGACGCCCAGGTGCCCGGCGAGCCGTTCGCGGAGTTCGACGGCGGCACTGTCCGGGTAGCGGTTCATGGTGCCAGCCGCTTCGGCCACCGCAGCGGCGGCAGCGGGCAGTGGACTGTAGTGGCTTTCGTTGCTGGCGAGGGCTGCGATGTCCGCGCCGGCGCCACGCCGGCCCGGGACGTAGGACGGAAGTCCGGCTACTGCACCACGAAGGGTGGGGAGCGCGGTGTCCGGTGCGGTCAGGAGTTGATCACGGGTCATGAGGACCGATCATGATTGTGATCCGCCCCACAATGCAAGATACCCTCAGGCAATTGGGACTTCTGCTCAACTTCTAGTGACTGCGGTGAAAATATGACCATCCCGACCCCTCGCACCCTGGATTCCCTCGACGGCAGGATCATCCTGGCCCTCGACAAGGATCCGGAAGCCAGCGCCCTGGCACTCTCCCGCACGCTCGGCGTCGCACGGAACACAGTCCACGCCCGGCTGGCACGGCTCGAGCGCAGCGGCGCCCTCCGTTCCTTCAGCCGGAGGCTGGATCCCGCCGCGCTTGGCTATGACCTAATGGCTTTCCTCTCGCTGTCCATCAGCCAGACCCGGACAGGCGCAGTTGAAGACGGCCTCGCCGCGATCCCGGAAGTCATCGAGGTGCACGCCACCACCGGAGACGCGGACCTCATGGCGAAGGTAGTGGCCCGCAGTACGGCCGATCTCTACCGCATCACCAACGAGATCCTGGAAATCGAGGGGATACAGCGGACCAGCACCGCCATCTCCGTGCTGGAACTCATGCCGCCACGGTACGACGGCCTCCTGGCCCGGCTCTCAGGGCAGGAATCCCACCCTTCCTCGTGAGTTGAGGTGACGCGCACCACAAGTGTGCAGATTTTCACTCTAAGCCACCTTCGGCTGCCAAATATCCCAACCAAAACACACTCTCTTGTCGATCCGTGACTTAGCCCACATGATTCCTGCATGACTACTCTTACCGTCTCAGGCCGCGTGGCGCAGGTTCTCAGCAGCTACCTCACCGATCTCTTCGGTGTCATGGGCAACGGAAACGTCTACTTCCTGGACGCAGCGGAGAAGCTGGGCCTCCGCTTCTCCCCCGTCCGGCACGAGGGCGCCGCCATCGCCGCGGCCGACGCCTACTACCGTGCGTCCGGACGCCTCGCAGCGGGCACCACCACCTACGGCCCCGGCTACACCAACGCGCTCACCGCCCTGGCCGAGGCGGTCCAGGCGCAGGTCCCGGTGGTGCTGGTCACCGGGGATGCTCCGAGCACCGGCGCCCGCCCCCAGGACGTGGACCAGGCAGCCATCGCCGCAGGCCTCGGCGCGGCCACCTTCACCGTCACCCGCGACGCCGCGGGCTCCATCACCCGGCAGGCGGTGGAGTACGCACTCACCAAGCGCACCGCCGTCGTGATTGCCATTCCCTACGACCTCGCGGCACTCGAGGCGGCAGATGAAGAGCTTCCGGCGCCGTTGGCACCCCAGTTGACGGACGACGGCGGCGCCGGCCTTGGGCAGGTGGTCCGCCTGCTCGCTGGGGCAAAGCGGCCTCTGATCCTCGCCGGCCGCGGTGCGCACCTCGCCGGTGCCGGCCCGGAGCTCCGGGGGCTTGCCGACCGACTGGGCGCGCTGACCGCCGGAACCGCCCTGGCGCTCAACCTGCTCCAGGGCGATGGGTACCTCGGCGTCGCCGGCGGCTTCGGCACGGACACCGCCGCCGGGCTCATGGGCGAGGCCGACGTGGTCCTCGTGGCCGGGGCCAGCCTGAGCCCCTTCACCCTGCGGTTCGGGCACCTGCTCGGCCCGGACAGCACCGTCATCCAGATCGACACCGCCCTGCAGCCGACGCACCCCCGGGTGGACCTGTTCGTCAGTGCGGACGTGAAGTCCGCCGCGGAACGCATCCTGAAGATGCTGGATGGCCCGGCCTCGCCGGACGCCAGCCCCGCAGAAGCCTGGCGCACGGAAGCCCGCAAACGCCTCGCCGAGGGACCGGCCCACCACCCAGGCTCCGACGAGACCGCGGATGGCCGGCTGGACCCGCGTTCCCTCGCAACCGCTTTGGACTCCGTGCTGCCGGAGCGACGCACGGTGGTCCAGGACGGCGGGCACTTCCTCGGCTGGGCACCCATGTACTGGCACATCCCCAGGCCCCAGGACCTGGTCATGGTGGGGACCGCCTACCAGACCATCGGGCTCGGCCTCGCCAGCGCCGTCGGGGCAGCCCGCGCAGTGGAGGACGGCCGCACACTGGTACTGGCCTCCGGCGACGGCGGTTTCCTGATGGGCCTGTCCGACCTCGAATCGCTGATCGGGGCGGCGGACAGCGCTGTCGTCGTGATCTACAACGATGCCGCCTACGGAGCCGAAATCCACCAGTACGGTTCCCAAGGCCTGACTGAAAAGCCCATGCTGATCCCTGAAGTAGACTTCAGCGGCGTCGCCCGCGCGCTCGGTGCCGAGTCGGCGATCATCCGCTCACTCGCAGACCTTGAGGCGCTCAAAGACTGGATCGACGCCGGCGCCAGGGGAACCTTCGTGGCCGACTGCCGGATCACGTCGAGCGTCCGGGCCCCGTGGCTGAGCGAGTGGATGGCGGCCAAGCAGGAGGTAAAGGCGGCGGTGGCGGGGTAGATAACCCTGGCGGCGGCGGGACCTCGCAGACTGCGCCGTTGGTTCATTGTTCCGGGCGTGCGAGACAAAATGGGGCAGTTGCCCCATGCCCTTGCTGCGGCCCGGCCATAGGCTCGGGTCATAGAGAAAAGGAGGCGGCAATGACCATCTACCAGCCGCAGTCATCAGCAGAGGCAACGCCGAAACTTGCAGAACTTCCCGAAGACGCTGCCGAGCATTTCGCCGGCTACGCCGTCCTGGGGTTACCTTTTACCAGCGGCCACTACCTGGCCTTCCGGGATTTTCCCGTGAGCTCCGTTGGCCCCGGCTACCGCTCCGTCTGGCACCGCACGCCCGGCGGGGAGTGGACCATTTACGCCAGCGCCGCGCCCGAGCTCAGCTGCGCCCGGTACTTCGGGACGGCCGTCCACCATACGGTGGAGACCGACGTCGACATCCAGTGGAGCGGGCCGTTCACCGCCGTGATCACGATTCCAGGCGTTGTTGACTGGCGCCTGCAGCTGGGCACGTCCGCGCCCACCACGATGCTGACCGCCATGGCCGTACGCATGCCGGAAAGCCTGTGGCGAAACGAGCTGGTGCTCCGGGCCATGGGAGCATTCGCCGGTCCGCTGCTCGGCGCGGGCAGGATGAAAGTCTCGGGTGTGGTGCCCAACGGCCAGACGTTCCAGGCCCAGCCGCGGCAGTTGTGGCTTGTGACGGATTCCCAGGCCACCGTCCGGGGTGAGGACGCTGGAGTCCCGGGCCTACTGCCTGTACAGGACCACCTGGCGGACTTCTGGCTTCCGCAACGTGGACTGTTCGGAGCCCAGGTGGGCGTTAGGTTCCCGTCCACGGGCCATCGCGCCGGACCAGGTCTTGCCCCGGCACGGACCGGGAAGAACCAGGCGGCATAACGGCCGCCGCGTTATCCTTACTGCCTTGGCTGACGGCTTCCTAGAATGGCAGGTGTGAAGCAGTCATCGGCTGACCCCCGCCGCAGCGAAGTCCTGGCCGCACTGTCGCTCGCCATTGACCTGGGGCTGGGGCAACCGATGGAGCACATGCTGCGGGCGTCCCTGCTGGCGTTACGGATCGCGGGGGCGGCCGGGGT
Organism: Arthrobacter sp. ok909; assembly: GCF_900104405.1. Lineage (NCBI taxonomy): Bacteria > Bacillati > Actinomycetota > Actinomycetes > Micrococcales > Micrococcaceae > Arthrobacter > Arthrobacter sp. ok909. Next base: position 52,214 of record NZ_FNJS01000018.1, read on the forward strand.
TGACGCCGCCGGCCAGGGCAGGATCTACTACGCCAACCAGCTGGCCTGGATCGGCTGCCACGCGGATTCCTTTGAACTCGCCGCGCTGTTCACGGACGATATCGCCTTCCGCGCCGACTACTACAACCGCGACCAGCATGGCCTGCCCATGTATGTCGGCATGTTCAGCCACGCCGGCGCCGGCCTCCCGCCGCTCGCCCGCGTTGCCTACTGGACGCGTTTCGCGGCGACGGGCAGCGGGGCGGTGCGGACCATGATTGCCTCGCACTGCATCTCCGCCGGGGTGTTGGCCAGCAGTGTAGGGCTCGACGACGGCGTGGCAGGACTGCTCACCCACACCTTCGAGCGGTGGGACGGCAAGGGCCTGCCGGAGGGTGTGGCGGGGCCGGAAATTCCGCTGGAGATGCGGATCATGCATCTCGCGGATACGGCCGAGGTCTTCCTGCGGAGGGAGGGCGTAGCCGGTGCGGTGGCCATGGTGCGGGCGCGCCGCGGCAGCCAGTTCGATCCAGCATTGGCCAGGCTGTTCATCGATCAGGCCGAGGCACTCACCGAAGGGCTCCTCGACGTCGACTGCTGGCAGGCCGCCTTGGACTTGGCTCCCAATGACGCTCCCCTGTCCGACCACGAGCTGGATGCGGTGCTGCGAGCGATCGGCGACTTCGCGGACCTCAAGTCTCCCTACACGGCAGGTCACTCCCGTGCAGTAGCGGCCCTCGCCGCCGCCGCGGGCGAGGAGCATGGGCTACCGGCCGACGACGTCACGGAGCTCCGCCGTGCAGGATGGGTACACGACCTGGGCCGGCTGGGGGTGTCCAACCAGGTGTGGGATAAGAAGGAGCCCCTCTCCGGGCTGGACCTGGAACGTATCCGAATGCATCCGTATCTGGGAGAGCGGATCCTCAGCCGGGTTCCCGGACTGAAGGGCGAGGCGGCCCTCACCGGCTCACACCACGAGCGGCTCGACGGGTCCGGCTATCCGCGAGGGATTGGCGGAACGGAGCTGGGGATAAAGCAGCGGATCTTGGCGGCTGCGGACTCCTACCAAGCCTCCCTGGAGCCACGCCCGCACCGGCCCGTGCTCGCGCCGGGTGATGCGGCTGCCAGGCTCCGGCAGGAGGTTTCAGCCGGCAGGCTCGCCGCGGAAGCTGTGGAGGCAGTGCTCGTGGCGGCCGGCCAGCAGCCCCGCCGTCCGCATGCCCCAGCGGGTGGACTCACACCGCGGGAAGTGGAGATCCTCAGCATGCTGTGCCGCGGAATGACACCGGCCGAAATCGCCGGCGCTCTGTTTCTCGCCCGGAAGACCGTCCGCAACCATGTGGAGCACATCTACACCAAGATCGGTGCAACCAACCGGGTGGGTGCCACCTTGTTCGCGATCAGGAACGGCCTGACCGAGTACGGGAGCGCGGCCAGGTAGCGGTCCCGTCCCTGACCGCGCAGCCGCATGGGTCAGGAACGACTATCGGGGAACGAGCCGCCACAGCGACGTGACCTCGGCCGTGCGCGCCTCGAACAGGGGATCGTCGCGGTCCGATGCCTTCGGATGCGTTGGCTTGGTGTCCAACCGTTCCACCACCTTCAGCCCTGCCGCCGTGATGGCGGCCAGCAGATCGTCACGCGTCCGCAGGCCAAGGTGTTCGGCCAGGTCGGAGAGGACAAGCCAGCCCTCACCGCCCGGTTCCAGATGGTCGGAGAGTCCGTTCAGGAAGCGGAACAGCATCCTGCTCCCGGGGTCGTAGACGGCGTTGTCCAGGGTGGAATGCGGCGTGGCCGGAATCCATGGAGGGTTGCACACGACAAGCGGTGCCCGCCCGGGCGGGAACATGTCGGTCAGGACGGCCTCGGCACGGTCCTGGACGCCGAGGTTCCGGAAATTCTCAGCTGCGCAGGCGATTGCACGCGGTTCATTGTCCGTCGCCACCACGCGGTGGACGCCACGGCGCGCGAGGACGGCAGCGAGCACCCCGGTGCCGGTTCCGACGTCGAACGCCAGCGTGTCAGAGGGCAGCGTAGCGGCGGCGACGAGATCCACATACTCACTGCGGGTGGGGAAGAACGTGCCATAGTGCGGGTGGATACGGCCCTGCAGGGCATCGACGTAGACGCCATTACGTCGCCACTCGTGGGCGCCAATGGCCCCGACAAGCTCGTGCAGGGACACGATGGAAGATTCGCCGATCTCACCGTACGCTTCAGCGGCGGCCTGCCGGATGTCCGGTGCGCGGCGCAGCGGCACCACCGGGCCCGGATCAAGAGGAATCAGCAGCAGGCCGAGAACGCGTGCACGGTGCGAGCGGGACTGGCGGTGCCGATAGAACTTATCGGCCGGAGTTGCTGCGATCTCTTTCTTTCCGGCGCCTATCCGCCGGTCCAGGGCGTTGAGGATCTGCCGTGCGTTGTGGAAGTCACCGTGCCAGAGCATCGCGATCCCCTGTGACGCCATCCGGTTCGCCTCATCGGCCGTGAGGGAGTCGGAGACCACTTCGACGCGCGTCGGCGCCGGTCTGCCGTTCGCCGACCGCCATCGCGCGGTCATGCTGATCCCGGCCTCGGCCCAAGTCACAACGGCCGGCTCATCCCCCGCAGCTGCGCGCACGGGATTGGGGACCGGCGTCGGGATTCCTACGGGGGCTGGTGTGTCAATGCTGATAGAGGATCCATTCCGAGCATTCGGGAGCCGATCGCAGACTGACCATTGCGGTGGCGATTCGACGACGTCCAAGGCTGCGGCCCAGCTTCCAGACCCCTCATCCGGCTGCACACCGGGCTTGGTCGATGGCCGCCGGGGCCCTTGAACTACATTCTCAGGATACAGGGGTGCCGCGGCCGCCGCCCGACCCGCCTGCCGCTCGGCTCGTGCGTGGCTTTGAAGGCTGGCTTTACTCACCCGCCCATATCCACCCGCACCCCAAGCTTGCAGAGGACCCCGACCAATGGTGGGCAACCCTCATGAGGCCCTACCTGACCCGGATTAAGGAAGACCTGGCCGCCCGCCAAACTTAGCGTGGGCGGACCAACAAGGCTCAGCGACCGCACTCCTCTTGAGGGCAGCCCTACAAGGCAGCATCCGATCCTCGCAAGATGACCGGGCGGTCGACGTGAACTCGCCGCCCAAACCGGGTGCGCCGCCGTACTGGATGGTGGGGGCGCTCCGAGGCTGCCCTGTTTCCGTGGAAGTATTCACCTATGACTTCCGACGGCGACACCGCCAAACTCCTAGCCTTCATTGACTCCCACGGCATCGACGCCTCTGCTGAGGTCAGCCGTGGTTGGGCTTCCATCGGAGCGATTATTGTCGATGCCTCCTTGCAGCGACGGCAGAATTACGAGACAACCGTAAAGCCGCGCGTTGACGCTCTGGTTGCCGCCTGGCCAGATGCACAAACCACGAGTGGGTTCCGGAAACGTCTTGCGACGGGAAGCCTCTCGGAAGTCATCGATTGGCCGTCGCCGGGGCGCCTTGCCCAGATAGACGACCTAACGCGGGTTTTTGAGGATCAGGGCGTCGAAACTGTAGAGGAACTCCGGGCCAGACTCGCTGACGCAGCAGAACGGCCGGCATTTCGTGATGCCCTCGCAGGTGTACGTCATGTAAGCCCCAAGACGCTGGACTACATCGACGTTCTCAGTGGACTCTCAACCCAGGGGACTACTGACGTGCGGATTCGGAGAGTGGCCGAGGCCGCAGGCATCGAGGACACCTCTTACACCAACATGTCGGCCGTGATCCGCGCTGCTGCAGACTCACGTGCGTGGCGCGCTGAAGACCTGGACGCTGCACTATGGCACTTCGGTATTGAGAGCACCTCAGCAGCATCCGACTAAGGAGTTCAGAACTCGCACCTTAGTCGACGCCTTGGCCAACGACAGCCATTTCCGCGGCCGTCGGCCATTGATGCCATCCGGTCGGCAACCACGACAGCGGCCCAGCTGCTGGGGCGCGAAGGCCAGATCGGCGTCGTCGCCCCGGGCGCGGACGCCGACATGCTGTCCGCTGTCCGCTGACCCGCTTGCCGATATCGCAGTGCTGGCCGATATCGGCGACCACCTGGACGTGCTGATCCAGAACGGGCGGGTGGTCAGCCCCTAACCCGGCGTGGGGTCATCCGGCACTCTTCACGGGGATGGGCCGGTGTTCGCAGCCAGGGGATGGGCTGGAGTTCGTGGCGCAAAACCAGGCTGCTACCCGTGGGTGACAGCAGCACCCACCAAGCCGAACAACGTCCCGGCCGCCAAGGCAATGAGGGCACGCTTCCGGGTGGGATACAGCCAGCGCACTGCGAACACGGTCACTGCCAGGATGACGCCGTTGACGACGCTCAGGATGACCGCGATCCACTCGGACCCGGTGGCCACCCCGAAGCCTCCGCCGCTGCAACCGCTGATCCCGCACCAGGCAAAACTCGCCACCATCCACTGCGGAAGACTCAGCAGAACTGCCAGCGGCACCGCCCACCAGAGCTTCCTGACGTCCGGAGTGACCCCGCGCAGCGTCACCCGCGGATACTGAGCCGAGGCGCCGGGCGTGCCGGCGGCCGAAACCAGTGTTCGCCTCCGGGCGCTCAGGACAAGCCACCGGAAGACACCCGCGTTGACCACCGCAAGGAGTAAGTATCCGAGATAATAGAGGACCGTAGTCAGGCTCAATACGGTGCCTGAGCCAAGAGTGCCGATGACGAAATACGCGAACGAAACGGGCAGTGTCAGAACCACCAGGGCGAGCAGCAGTCCCTCCTTGAACCCGGCATCCAGGTCCAGCGCGAAGCCTCTGCTAAGCAGCGCCGCTACCACAACGGCAACCGTCGCCGACAGATAAACGACGACGGCGGTTCTGGCCCAGCGCGCCAGGGCCCTTCCATTAGGCCCAGACACTCCACCCACGACGCTCCCCCTTGACGTCATTCCGGTTCACTCTGCGCGAGGAAACCGATACTGCCGACGCGCCCACGGGCTCCCGGCACTTTGATGGTCGCACGCCGGCTGCTCCTCAGGAAGTGCCGCCTCTAAGATGAGGCATGGACTTCGAGGACACGCTCTGGACGGTTCTGGGGGCCGGGCTGATTCTGCTGATGCTCGTTGACGTCTTTCGTACGCTCCTTTATCCGCACGGTTCCGGTCCTCTGGGCCGGGCGATCATGCGCGGATTCTGGCTTGTATCGAGAAGACTGCGGGGCCGGGGCTCCTTCATCGCGGCCCCCTTGGCGATGGCCGCCGTCATTGGTGCCTGGGCAGGCTTGGCGGCCATCGGCTGGGCTCTGCTATACCTGCCCCATCTGACGGACGGCTTTGTATACGGAGCCGGAGTTCCACTGCGGGCCGACTTTGCCGAAGCCCTCTACATCTCCATGGTCACTCTCTCCACCGTGGGGTTTGGCGATATCGTGGCAACGGATCCGGTGCTCAGGCTGGTTGTCGCCCTCCAGGCCGTCACCGGTTTCGGCTTGCTGACAGCAACGGTCACCTGGATCCTGCAGACGTTCCCGGCCCTGAACCGCCGCCGGGCCCTTGCCCACCAGCTGACTCTGTTCAGGGAGGCTGCCGGTCCGGCCGGTGTATTGGACATGGAGCCCAGTCACGCTACCGGATTGCTGGAGGCAATTGCCGGAAACGTGGCTACGGTGACCATAGACCTGCTTGCGTTCCATGAAACCTACTACTTCCGTGAAATCGAGCAGCGCGGTTCCTTGCCCGCCACGGTGGCCTACGCCCAGGAGCTGGCATCCCAGGCCCAGCGCAGCGAGAGCGGTGAACTGCAGTTCGCTGGACGGATGCTCCACGCGGCGCTGGACGGACTCGCGGAGGTCCTTCGCGGCAAATTCGGCCATTCAGGAGCCACATCTTCCGATGTGTTCGACAGCTACGAGCTGCACCACCGGCACCTCCGGGGTGGGAAACCCGACACGAACTAGGGTGCGGGTAGCCGCCGCTGCGAACCCTGCTGTTCTGAACGCGCTCGTTGCCCTGTCCAGCGGCGACGTCAGGCTCGAAACCGGCTCCCGCCTTGAAGGCGCGGTCCGGTTCCCTCCGGCTCCGTTGCCGGCGGTAGCGATGTTATGAGTCGTTGATCGGTGTCAGACGCGGCCTACGAGCGCTGGGAGATGCTGATGATGTTGTCCTCGCTGTCCAGGAACCAGGCTGCCTTCCCCCAGCTAGCGGTGGCAATGCCGTTCTCCGTCTTCAGGCCGGGAAAATTGTAATCTTCAAAGACGACGCCGCGACCTCGCAGTTCCTCCATCTCGCGTTCGAGATTGTCCGTTTCCCAGCCCAACTGGGTGTTCTTGGCTGTCCCTGCATTCTCTGTCTGGTAAACAAGGAAGCGGGTTCCTTGGCCGCAGCTGTACATCACGCTGCCCTCCTCCATGGATTCGGAGGGTTCTATGCCCAGCTTGTCCCGGTAAAACTCCTTCGCCCTGTTGATGTCCTTCGCGGGGAGGACAGCCATGATGTTTGAATCCTTGAGCATGATGATTCCCTTCAGTGCGTTGATGTTCGCAGCGACGGCGTTGCTCCCCCGGTTTCGGTCCCCGGAATCCTTGTCCGGAGCCCGTGACCGTCCCTTGCGCAAAGCCGGGGCAGCCACCTGGGACTCTTCAACGCCGCGCCACCTATCGTCAGCGTGAGGGATCCCCGAAGTTATGTGGCCATTATGGACCGATGTGGGTCTGCGGAAATAGGGCCCCTTGGTATCCGGCTGACGTCTTGCGCGCAGCGCCGCCGTGTCGGCAACACCGCTCCCGTCAGCGCCCGCCCGGTGCCAGAGTTGAAGAATGAACGAGCAACCTCGCGGGCTGGTCCTGAACCTGGAATGCACGCTCAACGCGCCCCGTGAACGCATTTTCAGAATGTTGACCGAGCCAGCCGAATTGGTGAAGTGGTGGGGCCCGCACGGCTTCGCCATCCCCGAGGCGGAACTCAACCTTGCGGTGGGCGGCCGCTACCGCCTCACCATGACGCCGCCCGACGGCGAGACCTTCCACCTCTCCGGCAAGTTCCTGGAAATCGACCCGCCGTGGCGCCTTGTCTACACCTTCGAGTGGGAGGAACCCACTCCCGATGACCGTGAAACCGTCGTCGATCTCTCGCTCGGGACGGAAGGCGATGCCACGCGCTTGGCGCTCTCGCAGGGACCGTTCCTGACGGACGAACGCCTTGAACTGCACCGCGGCGGCTGGGCTGACTCATTTGAGAAACTTCGCGTTGTCACGGACGCCCACGCCTAGAAAAGTACGGCCAGCAGGGCTCATGGCGGTCTCCGCCATCTGGACCGCTGTGCGACGATGTCCGAATGGAACAGACCACGGAAGTCCTGCGCTATGCCGCCTTCACCACCACCCCCGACGGCGGAAATCCGGCGGGAGTCGTCCTGGACGCAACCCGACTCGATGACGCCCGGATGCAGGCCATCGCGGCCGACGTCGGGTATGCCGAGACGGTCTTTGTAACGGAGGTATCGGTTGACGCGGACTCCCGCCGAAACCGTGTGCGGTACTTCTCCCCGATTGCCGAGGTGCCGTTTTGCGGCCATGCCACGATTGCTTTGGCCGTGGCACTGTCACGACGTGACGGTACGGGGACCTTTGTTTTCGACACCCCGGTGGGGCCTGTCGCGATCGAGACTGCAGGCCAAGGCTCAGCGGTGACGGCAAGCTTCACGAGCGTGGAGCCGCGAGTGTCCGAGTTCACCGACGATGTTCTGAGCACCCTCCTCGGGTTGCTCGGAGTGGGCCGGGGCGAGCTGCACCCGGCGTACCCTCCGATGATCGCCTTTGCCGGAAACTGGCACCCTATTCTCGTCTTCGCGGAACGCAAGGCCTTTGACTCGTTCGTTTTCGATCCGCGTCCCATGCGCACCCTGATGGACGCCCAGAACTGGGCCGGCACCGTCACGACGCTCTACGAGATGGGGCCGGGTGAGTTCGACTCGCGCAACCTCTTTCCGGTGGGCACCATCACCGAAGATCCGGCGACCGGTTCGGCTGCAGCTGCTTTCGGCGGATACCTCCGCTTGCTTTCACTTGTGGAGCCGCCCACCCGCGTCGTTGTGCACCAAGGCAGCCATGTCGGCCGCCCGAGCATGCTCACCGTCGACATTCCCCCAACCGGCGGGATTATCGTGAGCGGTGAAGCCGTAGAGATCAGTTGAATAGTACGAGCCGGTCGTGGGGTTGACCTCTTCAGGCAGACCGGCGTGACTGTGCAACTTGTGAACGTTCCCCCGGTGCAGGCCCCCCGCCATCGTCGTGTTACATCGATTTCCCGGGCCAATCCCCGCTCAGGGCAGAATGGACGCATGACCCTTACGACATTTGCGCTCATCCGTCATGGCCAGACCGACTGGAATGCGCAGCGCCGGCTGCAGGGATCCACCGACATTCCGCTGAACGACGTCGGCCGCGGCCAGGCACGGGATGCCGTCGCCACGCTGTCCGGTTACGAATGGGACGCAGTCGTATCCTCGCCGCTGAGCCGCGCCGCGGAAACGGCCGACCTGATCGCCGCAGGGCTCGGACTCAGCGTGACACGCCGCGTCCCGAAGCTCACCGAGCGCCACTTCGGACCCGCCGAAGGCCTGCAGGCCGGCCCCGAACTGGAGGCCCTGCGCACCCCCGAGGGTTTCCTCGGCGCCGAAAGCGACGACGACGCAGCCAACCGCGGGTTGGCAGCCCTGGAGGCCCTGGCCGAGGAGTTCCCCGGCCGCCGCGTCCTCGTGGTCGCCCACGGCACGCTTATCCGCTTGAGCCTCGGCCGGGCGGTGGGCCGCACGCTGCAGAGCATCGACAACGCCGCGCTGAACCTGGTCCACCACCACGCCGTCGACGGCTGGGAACTCGAATACCTCAACGGCGAGCAGCTGACCGCAGCCGCCATCAGCTGACTGCGGCTCGAGAAAGGATGACCCATGCTTAGACGACTGAAGTCCGCCGATCAGGCCCGGCTGCACCTGTTCCTCATGCTCGTGCTGACGTTCTCCACCGGGGTCATCGACGCCGTCGGCTATCTGGGCCTGGACCGGGTCTTCACCGGCAACATGACCGGCAACGTCGTCATCCTGGGCATGGCCCTGATCGGCGCCGACCACCTGCCCGTCGTAGGGCCCTCGATTGCTTTGGCCTGCTTTATGCTCGGCGCTGTGATCGCCGGCCGTGCCCTTCGGCCCGAAGCGGCAGGCTGGAGCCGGCGGACCACGGCCCTGCTGACCGCCGTCGGCGTCACGATGGCGGCGGTCGCCGTCGTGCTGTTCTTCCACGCCCCGCATGCCGGCGACCCCGTCACCCTGGCGATCACGGGCGCGCTGGCGGTCGCGATGGGGATCCAGGCGGCCACGGCCCGGCACCTGAGCGTCAAGGACGTCACCACCGTGGTGGTGACCTCGACGCTGACCGGGCTGGCCGCCGATTCCCGCCTCGGCGGAGGCAAGGGCGCCCAGGCAGGCCGCCGCTTTGGCGCCGTCGTGCTCATCCTGGCCGGTGCCGCCGCCGGTGCGGCCCTGCTCCACGTCCATCCGGGCTACGGCGTGCTGCTCACCGCACTGCTCACCACGGGCGTGGCCGTCGCCGGCGGCGTCGCCCGGAAGCAGACGCAGGAGCCCGCCGCGGACTCAGCCGTACCGGCCGAGGCGCGTTGACGGAGGAACAGCAACCCTAGGCTTTCTCCCGCTCCCGCCACAGCAGGGACACCACAAGCACCACAGCACCCAGCCCCAGCATGACGAACACCATCAGCCCCCAGTTCTCCTGGTTGACGCCGGTGCCGTAGAAGATGCCGATCAGCACAGTGGCCGTGATCGCCCCAAGGTACCGGCAAGTCTGGTAGATCCCGGCGGCCACGCCGCGCTCCTCCATCCGGGTGGAGAGGTACATGCCCTGGCTGGAGGCTATGCCGACCACGCCGTAGGGCACGCCCAGCAGGGCGGTCAGCCCAAACACCAGCGGAATGGCGAACGACGCCGTCAGCAGCCACATCGCCCCCGACGCCACAATCAGCAGCACGACGCCGGCGATCAGCACCCGCTTCACGCCGAAACGGTCAATCGCACGGACCGCGAACGGCGTCACCACCACCGACATCGCAGCCAGCGGCAACATCAGCAGCCCCACGATGCCGGGATCGTAACCGCCGGCTTCCTGCAGCAGCTGCGGGAGACCGAAGAACGCGAAGTAGTACACGCCGCTGAACACCGCGAAGCCCAGATAGACCAGAAGCAGCGGCCGGTTGCGGCCCAGCAGCCGCAGGTCCAGGAACGGCGGCTTGAACCGCAGCTCGCGCCAGACAAACAGCATGGCGAGCAGCATCCCGCCACCGAGCAGCCACCAGCGGTAGGCAGGCAGCACGTTCAGGAGCGCCATCATCACCAGCACCATGGTGCCCAGGAAGGCCAGAACGCCCGGGATGTCCGAGTCCCGCAGCAGCTCGGAGGCCCTGCCGCGTTCCCGTCCTTCGTCGGCGGGCGCAAACCGCCGGACCAGCAGGATGGCCGCGAGCGAGAGGGGGACGTTGATCAGGAACAGCGCCTGCCACCCGACCAGGCTCACCAGCAGCCCACCCACCACCGGCCCGACGGCGGCAGCGGAGGTGTTGGCCATCTGGATCCGGCCCAGCGGCCGCGTGGACTTCACGTTCGCTTGCCGTGCCAGCGCCGCGACCATGACGACGGCGCTCGGAAAGGCGGTCGCGGTACCCAGCGCCATGAAGGCACGGGCCACGCAAAGCAGGGCAAAGTTCGGCGCGAAGGGAGCCAGCGCGCACGTCACTGCCACCAGGGCCATGCCGAGCATGAACAGCCGGCGCGGGCCAAAGCGATCCGCCAGCCGCCCCATGAGCGGCTGGCCCGCAGCGGAAGTGAGGTAGAACGCCGTAATCACCCAGGTGACGGTGGCGACGTCGAGCCCGAAGTCCGCGCGCAGCACCACAAGGGCGACGGCGATCATCGAGGAGTTCAGCGGGTTCAGTGCCGTGCCGAGGCTAAGTCCGGCGACGGCGATGCCCGTCCGGGGAGAGTTGCTCACGGCAACAGTCTGTCCCATACCCGCCGGTGCCCGGAAACCCTGTGACGCGTTACAGGACTTTGGAAAGGAAGGCCTTGGTCCGGTCATGCTGCGGGTCGCTCAGGATCTGGCGGGGAGGCCCGGCTTCCACCACCACACCTTCATCCATGAATACCAGCGTGTCCGCCACCTCGCGGGCGAACCCCATCTCGTGGGTCACCACAATCATGGTCATGCCGCTCTTGGCCAGTCCCTTCATGACGTCCAGGACCTCGCCCACCAGCTCCGGGTCCAAGGCGCTTGTCGGCTCGTCGAAGAGCATCAGCTTCGGATCCATGGCCAAGGCGCGGGCAATGGCCACCCGCTGCTGTTGCCCGCCCGAAAGGTGCGCCGGATAGGCATCGCCCTTGTCCGCCAGCCCCACGCGCTCCAGAAGTTCCACGGCCCGGGCAGTGGCCGCGGCCTTGGAAATCTTCTTCACCCGCATAGGGGCCAGGGTGATGTTCTCCAACGCAGTCAGGTGCGGAAACAGGTTGAATCTTTGGAAGACCATCCCGATTTCCTGGCGTTGGAAAGCCGCTTCCTTGAGCTTGAGCTCGTAGAGCTTGTCTCCTTTTTGCCGATAGCCGACCAGCTGTCCGTCGACCGAAAGACGACCGCCATCAACCACTTCCAGGTGGTTGATGCACCGCAGGAACGTCGACTTGCCCGAACCGCTGGGCCCCACCATGCAGAGGACCTCCCCCGGGTCGACCTTCAGGCTGATTCCGCGCAAGACCTTGTTGGAGCCGAAATTCTTGGAAACCTTCTCGGCAAGGACCATTGGCACGCCCGTCATCCCTTACCTCCAGCATCAGTACTGAGCGGTGCCCCCGGGCCGGCAGGCCCGGTCGGCGGTCCCGGCTCGGGTCCCGCGGGTTCCTTGCCTTCCTTGAGCCGCCCTGTTCCCCGGGAGAACCGCTTTTCAATGAAGTGCTGGCCGACCATCAGGATGGAGGTGAAGAGCAGGTACCAGAGGGAAGCCACAATCAGCAGCGGCACGGGGGTGAACGTCACCGCCGAAATGCCACGGGAAACCCCGTAAAGGTCAATGCTCAAGGGAATCGCGGCCACCAGGGACGTGGTTTTGAGCATCGAAATCACTTCGTTGCCGGTCGGCGGAATGATGATCTTCATGGCCTGCGGAACCACGACGTACCGCATCGTCTGCCCCCAGGACATCGCCAGGGCCGTCGAGGCCTCTGCCTGGCCCTCGTCCACTGACAGCAGGCCGGCACGCACGATTTCAGACATGTAGGCGGCCTCGTTCAGGGCCAGCCCGATCACGGCGGTGATGAACAAGTTCGTGAAAATATCGTTCGGGAGGGTGACCCAGGGTGTCATGAACGGAATCCCCAGCGTGAACCGCGGATAGATCAGGGACACGATGCCCCAGAACACGAGCTGCACGTAGACGGGGGTGCCACGGAAGATCCAGATATACAGCCAGGCAATGCTCTTCAGCACCGGGTTCGGTGAGAGCCGCATGATGGCCAGCAGCAGCCCGATGACGATCGCGCCGATCATCGCGTAGACGGTCAGCCACAACGTCACCCACGCGGCCTGGCTGATCCGGCGGTCGAAAATGTACTTTCCCACGTCCGGCCAGCCATAGTCGGAGCGCTGGGCGGCGTCGAGCACAAAGACCGCCAACCCGAGCACCAGGACCACGGCAATGAAGATCCGCCACGGATGACGCAGCGGGATCGCAACGATCGCCTCCGCCGGCGCGTCGTCCGTGTCCTGTCCTGCGCGGGCTCGCGGCTTCCCGTCAGGTTCCGACTCAATCATCCTGCCGGATTCCGGCTCGCTCATTTACTATCATCCTTTGGCTGCCACGTTGAGTGCCGCCGTCTTGATGCCGCCGGCTTCCACTCCCCACTTGGTCAGGATCTTGTTGTACGTGCCGTCGTCGATCAGCGCCTGCAACGCCTTCTGGAGGACCGGCGTGAATTCACTGCCCTTGGCCACAGGGATGCCGTACGGCGCCACCTCAAAGGCATCGCCGGCGGTCTGCAGCTTGTCCTTGGTCTTGGAGATCGCATAAAGGGTCACTGGCGAATCGGCACTCATCGCGTCGACCTGTCCCACCACAAGGGCGTTGGTCGCCTGGTCCTGCGCGTCGTACTTGAAGATGGTGATCGCCGGCTTCCCTGCGTCTGTGCAGGCCTTCGACTTGGCCGGCACCTCATGCGTGTCCTCATAGGTGGTTGCCTGGACAGCGACTTTGAGCCCGCAGGCGTTGGTCGGGTCCACGGTCTTGCCCTTGGGGGCGGCCCATTGGATGCCGGCAGAGTAGTAGTTCACAAAATCCACCTGCTTTTCGCGTTCCAGCGTGTCCGAGAACGAGGACATTCCCATGTCATCCTTCCCCGCTTTGACGGCAGGAAGAATGTTGTCGAAGGTGCCGATGTCGAAATTGACCTTCAAGCCCATAACCTTGCCCAGGGCATTGGTGAGGTCCACAGACCAGCCAGCCGGCGCACCGTTATCGTCCTTGAACTCGTTGGGCGGGTAGTTGTTGGCCATGCCGACATTGAGCACACCGGAACTCTTCATTTTCTCCGGAAGCGACGCGGCAATGGAATCATTCTTTTTCACATCGATGGCGTCTGTAGATCCGGATGCGCCGCCAGAGGGGGTTGGTTCACTGTTGTTGACACAGCCGGAGAGGGACATCGCCGTAGCTATGGTGAGAACGGGAAGAAGGTATCGGATGCGCATGGTTTCCTTAGCTGTTCAAAGATCCTCTAGGCTCCCGCAACGCTGCGGAAGGGCACTACGTAACTGCTAGTTCAGAACTGATCAATTCGTGTCACCTGACGCTCTTGTTTCAAGGATTTCTCCGGAATGACGAATGTCCCGAAGAATTTCCCCGCCTCGAGCTTTCAACTCGGAAATGCTGGAAACGCCCACTAACGTCATCGTACGCCGGAGTTCATCTGCGAGGATCTCAATGATGCGCCCGACACCCGGTGAGCCGGCCGCCACCAATCCGTAAAGGTAGGCCCTGCCGATCGCACAGGCATCCGCTCCGAGTGCCAACGCCTTGAGGATGTCGTTCCCCCGGCGGATGCCGGAGTCCACATAGATCTCGATCGAATCGCCCACGCGCTGCCGCGATTCCTGAAGGACATCCATGGGGCTCAGCATGTGGTCGAGCTGGCGTCCGCCATGATTGCTCAGCTGGACGGCGTCCAGACCAATACGGGAGGCCTTCGCCACGTCGGCCGGGTTGACGCAGCCTTTGAGCACGATCTTGCCGTGCCACGCCTGCCGCAAGGCTTCCAGTTCCGTCCATCCGCTGGTCGCATCCGAGTGGCCAAGGATGTCCTGCCACATGGACGGGGTAACCACAGAGGTGGCCGCGGCACTGCGCGGATCCAGATTGGGAAAACTGATTCCATCCGACTTCAGGAAGTTGATCCACCAGGACGGACGTCGGGCGATGTCCGCAATGGTTGACAGCGTCAGCGCGGGAGGTGCGGTGAAACCGTTGTGCAGGTCCCGCTCCCTGGAACCCAGCGCCCGCGTATCGACGCCGACAATCAGGGTGGTGAACCCCGCGGCGTCACAGCGCGCCAGTTTGTCCTTCATCGCCTGGGGATCGGAGGTGAGCCCAAAGTTGAACCAGCGGTCAAGGGACGGGTGGCGCTCTGCGATCGTTTCCATGGCCACAGTGCTCAACCCGGCCAGTCCGTAGGGGATGCGGGCCCGGTCCGCGGCCGCCGCGACGGCCAGCTCTCCCTCGGGATGGAACAGCCTGGTGGCACCGGTGGGGGTCAAGGTAAGCGGCAGGGCACTGCCCTTTCCGAGGAGGGTCGTCGTCGTGTCGGGTCCGGACACCGGGCCCCAACTGGGCATCAGTGCCCAGGAGTCGAAGACGGCGCGGTTGCGGCGGAGCGTCACTTCGTCTTCAGATCCACCGTCGAGGTAGTCGAAGATCCCTGCCGGCAAGACCTTCTTTGCCGATTTCCGGTATTCCTCGACGTTGTAGGCGCCAGCCAGAACACGCCGTTGGCGGGACAATACGGGAGCCTTGACCTGGATAAGCTGCCTGGCGTCGCTGAATTTCAATGAGGGCCTCCCGTTGCGTGCTTGCGTTATCGTTCGGCCTGCGGGGCCGAAGACGCGGACGCCGTGGACCCTGCGTCTCGGTGCCCCCACGCCAGCTCACGGAGCCGGACCAGGTCCAGCGCCGGCTGGGCAGGCGGGACGCCGGGACGTTTCCGCGGAACCAGGACCCGCAGGGCACCGGGTTCGATGGTGCACCGCACAGGCGTGCTCATCTGCAGGGCCTCGCCGTCCACGCCCACGGGAATTGCGGGCACGTCTGCGTCAACCACCACCTCCGCCGCGGCGCGTTGGATCAGCCCGTGCTTGGTCGCGCGGCGCAAGAGACCCACGGCTTCACGGGTGGTCGCGGCGGAAATCGTCACCGCGCCGAGCACGCCGCGGTCCAGCCGGGTCCGGCGGCCCAGGCCCGCGAGGTCGTTGCTGCCGTAGGGGCCGTTACTCACCAGCACCGCCTGCGGCCCGTCCACCGTCACGCCGTCCAGCTGGGCTCGCAGCCGCGTGCCTTTGTCCCCCTTGATCAGGTCCGGAAGCATCTGCAGGACGGTGCCGGTCTTGTCGTCGCGGTACTCCGGGCTCTGCACCACCTCCGCGTACACGCCGAAGGAGGCGTTGTTGACGAAGGTGCGGCCATTGATCTTGCCGAGGTCCACGTTTAGCTCCACCCCGTCGCGGAGGGCATCCAGGCAGCCGGTCGGATCCTCCCGGTCCAGCCCGAGATCGAGGGCGAAGTGGTTGCGGGTACCGGCGCTGATCACCAGGAATGGAAGGTTGTGCTCGGCCGCGATGCCGGCCACGAGCGCCTGGGTTCCGTCACCGCCGGCGACGCCGAGCAGATCAGCCCCGCGCTCCACCGCCTGCCGGGCCAGCGCATCGACATCCACCGGGCCCGGGCCCTCGAGCAGCGCCACCTCGGCGCCGAGTTCCTCCGCCTTCCGTTGGAGGTCGAACTTCACCACCTTGCCCCCGCCGGAACGCGGATTCATCACCAGGAAGGCATGCCGCCAGGTGGGAGCGGGGTACTCGGGCATCTTTGAGCCTTCCCTGCTCTCCCGGAGGGCCGCGCGGGCACACACCAACGCAACAAACACCAGACCCACGGTGACCATGACCTCCCACAGGAGGCCGGCCTGAACGAACAGGAACAACACCACCAGCGGGGCGAGCACCGCCAGCCCCAACGCGCACCAGCGCAACACACCGCGGCTGATGAGGAACCAGTAAATCCCCGCCACGGTCACCACGAGGGCGCCGGCGCCCGTCAGGAGCAGGGCAATAGTGCCAGCCAAACCCGCAGCCGCCAACGGGACGAGCGCCGCGCAGACGACCGCGAGGTAAGCGCCCCTCGCCCACCACCGCCGGGTCTGTGGGACATCTTCGAAAGGAATGACAGTCATATCCTGCTCCTTGCGGTAATCCGGCCCCTGGTCGATCGACCGGTCTCCCCGCCTGCGGCTGTGCCGTCAGGTATTGATTTTGGCCACGGTCATCAGGATCGCCGAGTCCTCTTCCGCTTCCAGGCTGTGCAGCCCGTCGGGCACGATCAGCAGATCGCCGGACTTGCCCTGCCAGGATTCGTTGCCGGCCCGAAGCCGGACACAGCCGCGGAGCACAAACACGGTCGCTTCGCCGGGGTTCTGATGCTCGCTCAACTGCGTCCCCGCCCTGAATGCCATGACGGTCTGGCGCAGGACTTTCTCATGCCCGCCAAACGCAGTATCTGCCGCACGTCCGCTGGGGGCCGCCACCGCAGCTGCAATCTGCTGCCGGGCAAGGGCATCAAGCGATATCTTCTGCATGGGGCCACCCTACTCAGAAACACGTTCCCTGCCGAGGGCCCTTTGCCCCGTACAGCCCGCACCCGCCCTGCCATCAGCGCCTCGCACGTTTCGTAACTCTCGCGGCACGTCCTACCCTGAAATCAACGGCCCGCACCATGGCCGCCCCGCCTCACCGCAAACTGTCGCAACGGAGCTGCAATCATGACCGAGGCCGTCGCTTCCAGCGCGGATCCGCCGGTACCGGACGCCCCGGCGCCCCCGGTTCCGGCGCCCCCGGTTCCAGCGCCCCCAGCGCTCCAGCTCCCGCCGCCCCAGCTTCCAGTGAACGACGACGCCGACCTCCGCCACCTCGCGGACGTGGCCTTTGGTCTGGCGCACCTCCGCGAGGGCCAGCTCACCGGGATGCGCGCCCTCGCCGCCGGCCGGGACGTCCTCGCCGTCATGCCCACCGGCTACGGGAAGTCGGCCATCTACCAGGTCCCCGCCCTCCTGCTGCACCGCCGCCAGCAGCGGCCCACCGTCGTCGTGTCCCCGCTGATTTCCCTGCAGGAGGACCAGCTGGACGGCTTGCGGGACGCAGCGGGGCCGGGCGCCGCCGTCGCGGTCAACTCCTCACACAGCGCCGCGGAGCAGGAGCACGCCTGGCGGGCGGTGGAAACCGGCGAGGCGGCGTTCCTCTTTCTCGCCCCGGAACAGCTCGCCAAGACCAGCACAGTGGAGCGGATCGCTGCGCTCAACATCGCCCTGTTCGTGGTGGACGAGGCCCACTGCGTCTCCTCCTGGGGCCACGATTTCCGGCCGGATTACCTCCGGCTCGGCGAGGTCCGCGAGCGCCTCGGCAACCCGACCACCGCGGCCCTGACGGCCACTGCCTCTCCCCCCGTGCGCGAGGAGATCCTGGCCCGCCTCGGCATGACCGCCCCCCTCGTCCTGGTCCACGGCTTCGACCGGCCCAACATCCGCCTCGAAGTGCACCGCCACCATGAGGACAAGGAGAAGCGCCTCGCCGTCGTCAGCCAGGTCACCGAACTCGTCACCGGGCACGCCGCCGAAGTCCTTCTAGAAGGAGTCCCCGGTCCGGTCCCCGCGAAGCCCGGGCGCGGGCCCGGGCTGGTGTACGCCGCCAAGCGGAAGGACACCGAGAAGTACGCCGTGAGACTGGCCCGGAACGGCCTCCGCGCGGCGGCGTATCACGCAGGCCGCACGCCGTCCGAGCGGGAGCTGGTCCACGAGCAGTTCCTTGACGGCCGCCTGGACGTCGTGGTGGCCACCACCGCCTTCGGCATGGGGATCGACAAGCCCGACGTCCGTTTCGTCATCCACGCCGACATCCCCGAATCGCTGGACAGCTACTACCAGCAGATCGGCCGCGCCGGACGGGACGGGCAGCCCGCCGTCGCAGTGCTGCACTACCGTTCCGAGGACCTCGGCCTGCGGCGCTACTTCGCCACCCACACTCCGGACGAGGCCTCGCTGCTGGCAGTCCTCACGGTGCTGCGCGAGGCCGGCCGGCCGCTCCCGCCACAGACGCTGGCCGAGTGGACAGGCTTCCCCGCCCGGCGGATCACCGGCCTGCTGAACCAGTTGCAGGACACCGGTGCGGTCAGGGCACACCACGACGGTGTCCGGCTCGAGGTGGCGCTAGACCCGGCGCCGGAGCCCGCCTGCGTGGTGGAGCGCGCCGTCGAGCTCGCCGCAGCCCGCGAGCGCGTGGATAAGTCCCGCATCGCGATGATCCGCAGCTATGCCGAAACGCGCCGCTGCCGCCGCCAGTTCCTGCTCGGCTACTTCGGCGAGGACCTGCCCGAGCCTTGCGGGAACTGCGACACCTGCACGGAAGGCACCGCGGTACCGAACCAGCACAACGGCGGGGCCGCCACCGACTGTGTTTCTGCCGCCGGTGTTTCCGCCGGCATTTCCGCCACCGGCGTTGAGGCGTTCCCGCTGAACTCCCGCGTGGAGCATGCCCTCTGGGGTCCGGGCCTGGTGATGGGGCACGACGGCGACCTCCTCACCGTGTTGTTCGACCGCGAGGGCTACCGGACGCTATCCCGCAAAGCCGTCCTGGGCCACGGGTTGCTGACGCTCAGTACACCACCCGGAAACTAGTAAACGCCCCCGTCGCCGCCGAGACGGACTCCTGGACGTCCTCCACCCGGCCCGGCGCCTCCGACGAGCGCAGCCAGCGCCGCAACTCCAGCACCACAGGCTGCGGCCCCTCCGCCACAATGCCCACGGAGCCGTCATCGTTGTTCCTGACAGTGCCGGTCAGCCCGAGGTCCTCGGCCTTCCGCACCGTCCAGTACCGGAAGCCGACCGCCTGGACCACACCGGACACCCGCGCATTCAGCCGCACGGGCTCGCCGGCATCCGGTGGAAACTGCGCAGGGTGCTTGTCAGTCATGCTCCCAATGTAGCGCCCGGCACGGACGGGGGTCGTGCGGGTTTGGTGCGGCCGTTTTTGTCGTACGGATTCAGTTCCAGGGGTTGAGTCTCACCGGTCCGGTCTCACCCGCCAGACACTAAGGGACCTTAGCCTCTTTTCCCGCGGATACAGTCCGCGACAGGCTGGTTCCCGGCACTGGAGCAGATTGTCGAAGACCCGGCAACGGCACAACGAAGTGCTCTTACCCTCCCGGCAGCAACAACTGCCCGAAAGGACAAGGCGATGGCTGGACTATTCGAAATCTTCACTGACGCGGAATCCAACGTCCGGTTCCGGCTTCTCGCCGGCGACGGGACCGTGTTGGCCATTTCCCGGGCATTCGACGACAAACGCCAGGCGGCGAACGGCATCATGGCCGTGCGCGAGTGCGCAGGTACCGGGCTGATCAGCGAGATCCGAAGCACCCCGTGGGGCGGGCAACGCACCAGCAAGAACTCCGCGCAGGCACCGGCAAGCCGTCGACGGCGGCATCTGCCCGCTGTGTAGCCGGGCTACTTCGCCGGCTCGCTCACCGCAGTTTTTGCAGGACGAAGCGACGTGATCATCTTCCGGACGTCCTGGTACTCCGCCGTGGTGGCGTACAGTTTCGCCTTCTCCAGATACGGCAGGCCGGGGTCTCCCGGCGTCGTGTTGTTCGCCGGGTTGTAGGCCTGGCCGAAGAGCGCGCCGCTGGGCGGCCAGAGGAAAAGCTGGAACATCGGGCACGCCGTGGGCCCCGTCTCCGGCGGCATCATGGTGATTCCGTAGGCGGCGAGGGTGGACGCAGAACTTTCGGCCGCACGGAAGTCACCGCGGGCTTCGAAGACGTAGCGTGGCCCGTTCTGGTCGTCCGAGCCGGGTTCGGTGAGTGCCTGCATCGGCTCCGAATCGATCAGCAGGTAGGGCTGCTGATCGCCACATTCGGCGCCCGTGACGACGTTGGTGCGCAACGCGGCCATCTGCTTCCCCGTAGCGTTCAGCACGTCCACGAACTCGCCGCCCAGCGGCGCCTGCCCGGCGGGATCCTTGACGGACCAGGCGGCCGGATAGTCGAACCTCAGCGTCCCGTCCGACGTCGTGAATGTCTTCCAGTCCGACGACGGCGGCCCCACCGCCGTCGCTGAGCCGTCCGGCGGCGCGGTTCCCGGCGAGGTTCCCGGCTCTGTTCCCGGAGAGCTTCCCGGCGTTGCCGATGAAGCGCCCGGCGGCGCGGTCCCGGACGCTGTCCCCGGCTCTGTTCCCTGTTCAGTTCCCTGTGAATTTCCAGGGGAGTTTCCGGGCGTCGCGGTGTCCGACGTCGGGCCTGCCGTCGTCGCAGCACCGGAGGGCGCCGGTGGTCCAGCGGGCGAACCGCAGCCGACCAGCAGCAGGGCCGCGACCGTCAGCGCGGACAGTACAGGAGCGGGAAACGCTGCCGGAGCCGCTACCGCACTCGCGGAAGACGCCGCCGCCCGTCCCTTCATGCGCCTGTGCACGAGCCCGGCCGCCTCTACTGCCCCGCCGGCCGCAGCGAGGTGATCATTCTCTTGACGTTCTGGTATTCGGCGGTGTTCATGTACGCCTCCGGAGTGTCCACATTGGGCTCGTTGCCGGGGGTGGTGTCGAAGGGGTTGTAGACGCCGCCGAACGATGCTCCGCCGGGAGGCCAGGTGAAGTAGTGGTAGATCGGGCAGGCATCGGGGCCGGCCGGTTTGGGTGCCGAGCTGAGGCCGTACGCCATGACGTTGGCCTTCGTGGGGTCCTTCTCGGCCGGATAGAGCCGCAGCTCAAAGATGAAGTGCGGGGTAACCCCCTGCTGGGCCAAAGCGGGCACGGGAACGAGGTCGAGCACCGAGTACGGGATCCTTGGTGTGCACTCGGCGCTGGTGGCCACATTGGTCCGCAGCGTGGCCAGCGACTTGCCGCCCGGGTTGAGGACCTCGAGGAATACCCCGCCGGGAGTGGCCTCGGCGCCACGGTCCTTGATGGTCCATTCGGCCGGGTGGTCAAACTGCAACTTCCCGTCCGGCGTCTTGAGGGTCTGCCAGTTCGCCGCCGTCGGCGCGGGGGTGTCCGGTGCCGACGACGGCTCAGTCGGCGCGGTATCGGCGGCGCCGCTGCTGGCGGGCGCGGAGGTCAAAGGCGGCACGGTCGGCATGGTTGGCGACGGCGAACCAGAACCGGAGGGCGAACTGCAGGCGCCGAGCAGCGCCGCCACCAAGACGCCGGCCGCTGCCGCCGTGCCGAGTGCCGAAAGTCGACGCATGTCACCCTCCCCCTGGGATTCAAGTGGTTCGACCATTCTCGATCGCCGGGCCGCAGAAACCAGAGCCGAAAGTCCCGCGGCGGCCACGCCGTTCCACGCCGCGGCGGCCACAGAACCGTGTCCGGTGCGGCCGTGGCGCCGCCGAATGCAACCGAGTGACGCGACGTGGCGCAACCACCCGCAGCGGCGTGACGGGACGCACGTTGACATTCCGCCGATTTCAGTTGGCCACGGAAGCTTGCTAGAGCTTAAGTAATGCAAGAGTTCCTGACACAAGCAATGCCGTTCCTGGCCATGGCCCTCGCCGTGGTCGCCGGACTCGTCCTGTCCTGGCTGGTGCGCAAGATTGTGCTCCGGCTCAACCGCAGCAAGCCCGAACTGCGCGAGACCTCCCGCGTGGCCCGGCTGCCGCTGCGCTTTTCCCTGTGCCTCATCGCCGTGCGGATCGCGCTGGCCATTTCCACCGGGGACCTCGAATGGCGCCACGCCCTGGACCATCTACTGCTCATTGCGCTCATCGCCTCCCTGGCATGGCTGGCCATCGCCATGCTGCTCATCGTCGAGGCGATGGTCCTGACCCGGTACCGGGTGGATGTCGCGGACAACCGCCGCGCCCGCAGGCTGCGTACCCAGGTGATCCTGGCCCGGCGGATCGGCGTCGCCCTGATCGTGGTGGTGGCCCTGGGCAGCATGATGCTGACGTTCCCCGCGATCCAAGCCCTCGGCGCCGGGCTGTTGGCCTCCGCGGGCGTGATCTCGATCGTCGCCGGTCTCGCCGCGCAGACCTCGCTGGTCAACGTCTTCGCCGGCATCCAGCTGGCCTTCACGGACGCAATCCGGGTGGACGACGTTGTGGTGGTCCAGAAGGAATGGGGCCGGATCGAGGAAATCACCCTGACCTACGTGGTGGTCCACATCTGGGACGACCGCCGCCTGATCCTGCCCTCGACCTACTTCACCACCACCCCGTTCGAGAACTGGACCCGCCGGCAGTCCGAAGTCATGGGCACCGTGGAGTTCGACCTCGACTGGCGCGCACCGGTCGAAGCGATGCGCGCCGAACTCAAGAAAGTCCTGGCCGATACCCCGCTGTGGGACAAGCGCGTGGGCATCCTGCAGATCACCGACGCCACCGCCGGCTTCGTCCGGGTGCGCATCCTGGTCAGCGCCGCGGACAGCGCTTCCCTCTTCGACCTCCGCTGCCTGATCCGTGAGGAACTGGTGCTGTTCCTGCAGGAAGACCACCCGACGGCGCTCCCCCATGTGCGCCTCGAACGGCTGCCTTCGGCCGCCACTGCTTCCGCCGCTTCCAGCGCCTCCGACGCCGGGACAGGTCCCCAGCGCCCAGGGTCCCAGCGCCCGGGCACTGTCTCCGCCGCGGACGAGCACCACCGGCACGCGGACCCCCACGACTCCCAGCTGTTCACCGGGTCCATCGAGGCGATCCAGCGCTCCAAGGCCTTCTCCGGTCCCGGCGAGGATGTCTTCGAGGACCGCGACAACGCCATCGCCTCGCAGAACTAGCCCCGGCCCCGGCCGCAATCCTGGCAAGGTCTTCCCAGCCCCCGCCAACTGGTCAATAATCAGACGTTGGCGGGGGCAGCAACAGCGCTCTCCCGCATCGCCTGCCGGACCAGCTGAGGAGTCCCATGACGGTTGAACAAGCCCCCGCGGAAACACCTAAGGCGACTTCAAGCGACTGGTTCCAACGCGCCGTCGTCTATCAGATCTATCCGCGCAGCTTCGCTGACTCCAACGGCGATGGCATCGGCGACCTCCGCGGCATCATCAGCAAACTGGACTACCTAAAGCGCCTGGGGGTCGACGTCGTCTGGCTGTCCCCGATCTATACCTCCCCGCAGGACGACAACGGCTACGACATCAGCGACTACCGCAATGTCGATCCGCTTTTCGGCACGCTGGAGGAGCTCCGGGAACTGACCGACGGGCTCCACGCGCGGGGCATGAAGCTGGTGATGGACCTCGTGGTCAACCACACCTCGGACGAGCACCCCTGGTTTGTGGAATCCCGCTCGTCGAAGGACAACCCGAAACGGGACTGGTACTGGTGGCGGCCGCCACGCGAGCAGGCTGCTGCCGGGACCGGCCCCACACCGGGCACGGGCTCGGAGCCGAACAACTGGGGCTCGGCGTTCTCCGGGCCCGCGTGGGAGTTCGATCAGGCCACCGGGGAGTACTACCTCCACATCTTTTCGAAGAAGCAGCCGGACCTGAACTGGGAGAACCCCGAGGTCCGTGCGGCGGTCTACGAGATGATGAACTGGTGGCTAGACCGGAGCGTGGACGGCTTCCGGATGGACGTCATCAACTTCATCTCCAAGGACACCTCCCTCCCGGACGGCCCCCGCGGTGACGGCAAGCTCTACGGCGACGGCACCCCGTTCTACATCGACGGCCCCCGCATGCACGAGTTTCTGCAGGAGATGCACCGGGAAGTCTTCGCCGGCCGCACCGGAGACCTCCTCACCGTCGGCGAAATGCCCGGTGTGACGGTGGAGGACGCCGTCCTGTACACCGACCCGGCCCGGGCCGAGGTGGACATGGTGTTCCAGTTCGAGCACGTGGCGCTGGATCAGGAAGAGGGCGACAAGTGGCGGCCCAAGAAACTCCTGCTCACCGAGCTGAAGCAGACTCTGGGACGCTGGCAGGACGGCTTGGCCGAGCGCGGCTGGAACAGCCTGTACTGGGGCAACCACGACCAGGCCCGGGCCGTGTCCCGCTTTGGCGACGACGGCACGTACCGTGAGCTGTCCGCGAAGATGCTGGCGGGCATCCTGCACCTGCACCGCGGCACGCCCTACGTCTACCAGGGCGAGGAACTCGGCATGACCAACATGACCTTCGGTGCGATTAGCGACTACCGCGACATCGAGGTCCTCAATCACCACCGTGAGGCCACCACGCACCTCGGCCATACCGACGCCGAGGTCCTCGCCGCCCTCGCGCCCCTCAACCGGGACAACGCGCGGACTCCGGTCCAGTGGGACGCCTCCCGGCACGCGGGCTTCACCACCGGCGCGCCCTGGATCGCGGTGAACCCGAACGCCAACCACATCAACGCCGCCGCCCAGGTGGATGACCCGGACTCGGTCTTCAGCTTCTACCGCAAGGTGATTGCGCTGCGCCATGCGGAGCCGGTGGTGTCGCACGGGACCTTCACGATGCTCCTGCCGGATGACCCTCACGTCTACGCCTTTGCCCGGTCGCTGCCGGACACCACCTTCCTGGTGCTCGGCAACTTTTCCGGTCAGGACCAGAAGGTGACGCTCGACGACGCCGACGTTGCGATTGTTGATGTTCCAGCTGTTTGGGACAGCGCGGAACTGGTCCTGGGAAACTACCCTGCCGATGCCGCGGTGCCCCGACTGCATCTCCGGCCCTGGGAGCTGAAGGTCCTGCGCGCCGGAGCAGCACGGCCGGCTCGATAGACCCCGGACCGGAAGTCCGGCGCAACACACACCATCCGCAAAGACTGAGGGAGCCCGACATGACAATTCCTCCGACACCAGAACCCGATCCGTTTCCGCCGGAACCGGGACCCACGACGCCGCCGCCGGAGCCCGGGGATCCGTTCCCGCCCGAACCCGGTCCGATCACGCCGCCGCCGGTTCCTGGGCCGGAGCCGGGGCCCGAGCCGTTGCCAGGACCGGCGCCCACGCCGTCACCGGCACCGGGTCCGTTCCCGACGCCCAATCCCCTCCCGATTCCGGATCCAGGCCCGATGCCGCCGCGGCCGGACCCAACCCGGTTCTGACGGGCATCACCCGGCTCTAGCGTCAATCCTCGGGCCGGCTCAACCGGCAATCCCGTGCAGGAAGTTTCGCACTTCCCTATTGAAGGCGTCCGGCGCCTCGACGGCCGCCATGTGCCCGACGTCGGGAATCGTCACGAGAGTCGAGCCCGGGATCCGCTGGTTCATTTCGCGGGCCACGCTGACCGGCGAGCGGACGTCCTCCGTGCCGTACAGCAGCAGCGTGGGTACCGCGATGGTCGGCAGGACATCGCGATAGTCGGCGTGTGCGTTCGCGTTTAGGAGTGCCCGCATGCCGCTGGGATGGAAGTCGGCCATGATGGCGCTGACTTCTTGCACAACCGCCGGATCGGCACGGTCGGTGAATAACGTGGGCAGCCACACGGGGATGAATTGTTCTGGCGGCTGCTCAAGTTCGGCCAGCACCTGCGCGTAGCGGCGCTCCACTTCCTCGGGCGGCAGGGATCCTGCCCAGCCGGCGTACGCCGAGACCAGCAGCAGCGACGCAGGGACTGACGGGTAAGTCCGGTACAGCTCCAGGGCAACGCCGGAGCCCATCGACAGTCCGAGGACGTGAGGCCTGCCCGGCACTGCTTCGCGCAGAAATCCGGCCAGGGCGTCGCCCAAGTCCTTGCCGGTAAAGTCCGGGGGCGGATCGTCGGAGCCTCCGCACCCGGGGGCGTCCCAAGCGAAAACCGTGAATTCATCCGACAGCGCGTCGAGCTGCCGCCGCCAGATCCGGCTGTCTTCATAAGCACCGTGCAACAGGACCAGCGGCGGCCCCTGGCCCGCACGCTGGTACCGGATCCTCAGACCCGCAATCTCAACCGTGTCCACGAGGTAATGCTAGGCCGCCCCGGGGTCCCAACGCAGGCTCAGGATGCGCAATTCCTCCCGCGACGCGCAAATGACCCTTCGATACCGGAATTCGGGTATCGAAGGGTCATTTGCGCGTCGGCAGGATGATTGGGTGTCGGAGCCTACGGCATAACGATGTCCCGGGTGCGGTGGTCGTACTGAATGACCAGGACGCCGCCGCCGTGGTGGACCTCGTGGTTGGGGCCGTCGAAGGTGCCGAACGCGCCGTAGTTTTCGTCCCACGAGCGGTTCAGGGCGATCTTGAAGGTGTAGAAGCCGGCGGGAAGGTCCGCGGCGATCTTCCACAGCTGGTCTACCAGGTCCAGTTCCATCTGGACTTCGTCATACTGCGGCGCCCAGTTGGCCGGCGCGCCCAGCAGGATGTTGAAGTCGCCGACAACCGCGACGGCTTCCGGCTGTTCGATGGTTTCGGTGCTGACGGCTGGCGCTTCTGCTGCCGGAGCTGCCGAAACAGCCGACGGGGCTTCTGCCGCAGGGGCCTTGGCCGCGGGCTTGCGCTTCCGCACCACCTTGGCGACCGGGGCAACGGCCTCCTCGACGAGCTTGGCAGCCTTGTCAGCGACCTTGCCCGCTGTCGACGGCGCCTTCTCGGCCTTCGCTGCGGTCTTTGCTGTGGCCTTCGCAGCAGTCTTGGCCGGAGTCTTCGCAGCGGGCTTTTCTGCCGGCGCAGACGGCAGCGGGGTCCCGGCTGGCACCGGAGTACCGGCGTCGAGCGCTTCGGCGAAGGCGCCAGGCTCGGCGAAAGCAACCGTGGCGCGCTGGCCGTCGTCGGTGATGGACCAGCCGGAGCGGCCCTTGACCAGCCAGCCGGCCTTGACCAGTTTGGCCGTGGCAGAGGTCAGCGTCTTGTGGCCGCGGGGAATGCCGCCGCTCAGCAGTTCACGTTCGTGGTCATTGAGGGGCACCCGCACGATGGCCTCGCTCAGGACGGCTCCGGCGTTCAGCTTTTCGCCGGTCCATACCTCCTCTGCCAGGACATCCAGCACGGCCTTAAGCCGAAGGTTGGTGTTTTCCGCGGTGTTCGCGCCCATGGGTCTCCTTTAGAAGCAATTGATCCACCTGCATTTTGCCAAGGAAACGTTGGTTTTTGCGAGCTGGATCTGTTAACTCTATGTGTCGTGACCCACTATGACAGCGCCGACGGGGGCGCACGGGGGATCAACTCACCAGTACCCGTGAGTAGGAAAGCAATGCGGGGTCAGTCCCCGCTCAGTCCTCGGTGCTCCACGTAGCCCCGGTGAGAGCCATGTAGGCCGTTACCGCAGCGTCGAGGGTGGGGTAGAAGTGGTGTGGATCGATCTCCTGTTTGAGCCCGTAGAGTTCGATCTTCTCCTTGACCCGGTGCTTGAGCTCGGCAAAGACCAGTGACGTGCCCTGCGCGTCCAGTTCGCGGTCCAGCTCGATCAGCACGTCCGCGGCGGTGGTGTCCACGTCCGTGATCGGTTCGGCCGCGAGCAGGATCCACCGCGGCTTGGGTTCGGTCCGGGCCAACTGGCGGATGTTGTCGCGGAATGGTTTGACGTTGGCGAAGAACACCGGTGCGTCCCAGCGGTAGATCACCAGTCCGGGCAAGTGCTTCGCGTCGGGGTGGAAGTTCACATCGTGAAATCCCTCGTATCCCGGCACCCGCCCGATCACCGTCTCGTAGGGCCACCATGCCCGGCGGAAGATGTTGAGAATGGACAGCCCGACGGCGATGCCGATGCCGGGGAGTACCCCCAGGAACGCAACCCCGAGGAAGGCAGCAAGCGACAAGCTGAATTCGGCCTTGCTCTGGCGCCACAGACGCACGGTGCCGGGGACGTCGGCCAGGGACACGGACGCCGTGATCACCACGGCCGCCAGCGCCGGCTGTGGCAGGTTCCGGAACAGCCCGGGAAGCAGCACCAGCATGAGAAGCACCAGCACGGCGCCCGTCACACCCGTGAGCTGGGTCTTAGCCCCGGAACGTTCCGCGACCGCTGTCCGGGAGCCGCTCGTGCTCACCGGGAAGCCCTGGAAGAAGCCCGCGGCCAGGTTCGCGGCACCGATACCGATCATCTCCTGGTTGCCATGAACCTCTTGGCCTGAGCGTGCCGCGAACGCCGACGAATTCGAGATCGTGTCCGTCAGGGACACCAGCGCAATGCCCAGGGCCCCGGCGAACATCAGTCCGATGTCCGAGAGCTCCACGCGGGGAATGGTGAACGGCGGGAAGCCCCGCGGGAGTTCCCCGACAAGGGAAACGCCCCGGCTCGCCAGATCGAAGATCGTCGTCGCCACAATGGCGAGGACCACCATGACGAGCACGGCAGGGACCTTGGGCAGCCACTGCTGCAGGGCAAGTATCAGCACGATCCCGGCGATGCCGACTGCTGCGGCCGCGACCACTGTCTCGCCGTTGGCCACGCCCTGAACAAAGCCGACGAAGTCACCGACGAAGGTATCGCTGTCCACTTTGAAACCGAAGAGCTTCGGAAGCTGGCCCACCAGGATGGTGATTGCGAGGCCGTTCATGTAGCCGATCATGGTGGGTTTGGAGATGAGGTCGGCGATGAAGCCGAACTTGGCCACGGACGCCAGGACCATGATGAGGCCGACCATGAGCGCGAGCATCGACGCGAGTGCCACCGCCTTCTGCGGGTCGCCGTCGGAGGCGATGAGCGGCAGGACCGTCGCGGCAATCATTGGACCGAGCGCAGAGTCCGGTCCCAGCACCAGGATGCGGGACGGGCCGAAGACCGCATAGGCGAGCAGGCAGAGGATGGTGGTGTACAGCCCGGTGATCGTCGGCAGTCCCGCCAGCTCCGCATAGGCCATGCCCTGGGGAACGAGCAACGTCGCCAGGACGACGCCGGCAATGATGTCCTTGCCGAACCACTCTCTCTGGTACGTGGCGGGGACGTCCAGTCCAGGCATCACCCCGCGCAGCCATCCGACGCGCCGCTGTCCAGTCTTCGTCATACGTGCACTCTGCCGTTCGGCGTCGCCCGGCACATCCTCCGGCGAGGGTGAACCGGGCCGGCCACTGTTCCGTTGTGCCGCTCGCCCGATGGGCCTAGAGTGGCGGTCTGCCCACTGCGCGCCGTCCGGCCGCCCTGTCAGATGCCCGATCGGTGCCGGATCAGGTGCCGGAGGCCGCCCCCGCCGTTATTTTGAGGAGATTTCCATGGAAACCCGCACACTCGGTTCGCTCACCGTCTCAGCCCTGGGTTTGGGCTGCATGGGCATGAGCGAGTTCTACGGCCACGGCGACGACAACGAGTCCATCGCCACCATCCAGGCCTTCCTCGACGCCGGCGGAAGCCTCCTGGACACCGCGGACATGTACGGCCCCTTCACGAACGAAACGCTCGTCGGCCGGGCCATCGCCGGCCGGCGGGACGACGTCGTCCTGGCCACCAAGTTCGGCAACGAACGCCGGGCCGACGGATCCTGGGTCGGCATCAACGGCTCCCCCGATTACGTGCGCGCCGCCTGCGACGCAAGCCTCCAGCGCTTGGGCGTAGACCACATCGATCTGTATTACCAGCACCGGGTGGACAAGACCGTCCCCATCGAGGACACCGTCGGAGCCATGGCCGAGCTGGTACAGGCCGGCAAGGTCCGGCACCTTGGCCTGTCCGAGGCCAGCGCCGACACCGTCCGCCGGGCCCATGCGGTTCACCCGATCACCGCTTTGCAGACCGAATACTCGCTCTGGGAACGCGAGCCGGAGACGAAGGTCTTCCCGGTGCTCGCCGAGCTGGGCATCGGCTTCGTTCCGTACAGCCCTCTGGGCCGAGGCTTCCTGAGCGGACAATTCCGCAGCCCCGATGACTTTGCTGCGGACGATTTCCGCCGGCACTCCCCGCGTTTCCAGGGCGAGAACTTTGACCGGAACCTGCAGCTCGTTGACCGGGTCAAGGAACTGGCCGACGCGAAGGGCTGCACCCCGGCGCAGCTGGCGCTGGCCTGGCTGCTGGCCCAGGGCGCGCACATCGTTCCGATCCCGGGCACCAAGAAGCGCGAACGCCTGCGGGAGAACCTTGGCGCGGTCGACGTCGAGCTCTCCGCCGAGGATCTCAACCGCCTGGATGAGCTCGCTCCGGCCGGCGTCGCCGCCGGCGCACGCTACCCGAACATGGGCACGATCGACGTCTAAGCGCCACCGCCGTTGCCCTATCACTTATGGCTACTATCCGGCCGTTTTAGCGACTGTTTTAGCGACCATAAGTGATAGGGCAACCGTGGTGTTAGACGCCGGACGCCGCCAGTTCGGCCAGCAGCTCGGTTTTGCGCTCGTCGCTGGCGAAGGAGGAGCGGATTGAGTTCGCGGCCATCCTGACGCAGTCGAACTCGGACAGGCCGATCACCGACTTCAGCTGGGCGAAGTTGTCATCCACGTAGCCACCGAAATACGCGGGATCATCCGAGTTCACGCTGACGTTCAGGCCCGCAGCGAGCATCGCCGGCAGCGGGTGCTCGGCCAGGGTGTCCACCGCGCGGAGCCGGACGTTGGACAGCGGGCACACGGTCAGCGGCATGAGCTCGTCAACCAGCCGTTCCACGAGTTCGGGATCTTCCATGCACCGGATGCCGTGATCGATTCGCTCCACGTCCAGCAGGTCCAGCGCATCGATGATGTACGACGGCGGCCCCTCCTCGCCGGCGTGCGCGATCCGGTGCAGGCCGGCGTCCTTGGCCCGGGCGAAGAGCCGCTGGAACTTCGCCGGCGGGTTGCCCACCTCGGCGGAATCCAGGCCGATGCCGGCAATCGGGGCGTCCAAGGCGAGCAGCTGCTCCAGCACTTCGAGGGCAGAGTCCTCGGAGAGGTCGCGCAGGAAAGCCGCGATCAGCAGGGTGGAAATACCGAACTCCTCCTGGGATCCCGCCAGCACCGAGGCGACGCCGTTGACACACGTCTCCAGCGATACCCCGCGCGACAGGTGCGCCTGCGGGTCCAACATGATCTCGGCATGCCGTACCCCGGCGAGCGCCGCCCGGTTCAAGTAGGCCCGGGTCATGTCCGCGAAGTCCTGTTCGGTCTGCAGCACCGCCATGTTGGCGTAGTACAGGTCCAGGAAGGACTGCAGGTCGGTGAACTCATACCGGGAACGCAACTCGTCCAGGTCCGCGTACGGCAGCTGGATCCCGTTGCGCTCGGCGAGCGCGAAGATCAGCTCGGGCTCGAGCGTTCCTTCAATGTGCAAGTGCAGTTCAGCGACCGGCAGTATGTGGGCTTCCTCGGGGATCTCGGCAAGTTCTGGCGCCTCGGTGAGTTCCGGGGCTTCGTCGCTGTCAGGACCGGTCGCGGCCGCATCTGTGCCGGCGGCGGTTTGGGTGCCGGTGCCCGTGGCGGCGTCGTTTGTTTCCATTCGGTAAGGATATGCCCGCACCCCTATATGCCCGCACCGATATGCCCACCCCCTCCGACACCGATAGAGTCGAACCAATGCAAAGTAAACAGCATGCTTCCGATCTGCCTGGCCCCACCGTTCCGGATCTGGCTCCAGGGAGCCCCACGGACGGTTTCGTGCGGGTGCGCGGCGCACGGGAGAACAACCTGCGCAACGTGGATGTGGATGTGCCCCGCGACGCGATCGTCGCCTTCACCGGCGTCTCCGGTTCCGGCAAGTCGTCTCTCGCCTTCGGCACCATCTACGCCGAGGCCCAGCGCCGCTACTTCGAATCCGTGGCCCCTTACGCCCGCCGGCTCATCCAGCAGGGGCACAACCCCAAGGTGGAGATGATCACCGGGCTGCCTCCCGCCGTCGCGCTTCAACAACGCCGCGGCACTCCGAGTTCGCGCTCCACCGTGGGCACGCTCACCACGCTGTCCAACTCGCTGCGCATGCTCTTCTCCCGCGCCGGCAGCTACCCGGACGGCGCCGCACCGCTGGACTCGGACGCGTTCTCGCCGAACACCGCCGCCGGCGCCTGCCCGGAGTGCCACGGCCTGGGGATCGCGCACACCGTGACCGAATCCTCCCTGGTCTCGGACACCTCGCTCACCATCCGCGACGGCGCCATCGCCGCCTGGCCCGGCGCTTGGCAGGGCAAGAATCTGCGCGACATCCTCACCCACCTGGGCTACGACGTCGACACGCCTTGGCGGAAGCTGTCCAGACAAGACCGCGACTGGATCCTGTTCACCGAGGAACAGCCCGTGGTGGAGGTGACGCCGCAGCGCGACCGCGTCGCCAAGCCCTACAAGGGCCGGTTCTGGAGCGCCAAGAGCTACGTGCTGCACACCCTGGCCGATTCCAAGAGCACCACAATGCGTGACCGGGTGCTGCGCTTCATGGAAACCGGCCCGTGCCCGCGTTGCGGCGGCAGCGGCCTGACGCCCGCCGCCCTGGCTGTGACCTTCGCGGGCCGCACGATTGCCGAGCTCAACGCGGTCCCGATGACGGAGCTGGCGGACATCATCCGGCCCACCACCGAGCTCACACAGGTCGGAACCGCCTCACGCAAACAGTCCCCCCGGAAACAGTCCTCCGCCGAGGGCAACGAGGTGGCCGTCGCGATCACCCGGGACCTCCTGCAGCGCGTCACGGTGTTGCTGGACCTCGGCCTCGGCTACCTCGCCCTGGGCCGCTCCACCCCCACCCTCTCCCCCGGCGAAATGCAGCGGCTGCGGATCGCCACCCAGCTCCGCTCCGGCCTGTTCGGCGTGATTTACGTGCTGGACGAGCCCTCCGCCGGGCTGCACCCCGCCGACGCCGAGCCCCTGCTCGCGGTCCTGGACCAGCTCAAGTCCTCCGGCAACTCGGTGTTCGTGGTGGAGCACAACATGGACATTGTCCGCCGAGCCGACTGGCTGGTGGATGTGGGTCCGCGCGCCGGTGAGGGCGGCGGCGAAGTGCTCTACAGCGGCCCCGTGGCCGGTCTCGCCGAGGTGGACGCGTCGGTCACCCGGCCGTTCCTGTTCCCGGATGGTTCGGCAGGTTCCGCTGGCGGCGCTAGCACAAGGGACGACGGCGGCGGCTCGGCTGACGCTAGCTCGGCCGGCGGCTCGCCAGACGGCTCGGCCGGCGGCTCGGCTGACGGCGGTGCGGCCGCCGGCGGCGCCCGCCGGGAAGCAGCGGGCTGGCTGGAACTGCGGGAGATCAGCAGGCACAACCTGCGCGACCTCGACGCCAACTTCCCGCTGGGCGTGCTAACCGCGGTCACCGGTGTTTCCGGGTCCGGCAAGTCCACGCTGGTCAGCCAGGTCCTCGCCGACGTCGTAGGCGCCCGGCTCCATCCGGAGGCCGACGCAGCGGCGAAAGCCCCTGAAGACCTGGAGTCCGAGGCCGGCGAGTCCACCGAGCCGCTCAGTGTTGGCCCGGTCAGCGGGCTGGACCGGCTGGACCGGCTGGTCAAGGTGGACCAGAAGCCGATCGGCCGTACCCCGCGCTCGAACCTCGCCACCTACACCGGACTCTTCGACGCGGTCCGCAAGGAATTCGCGGCCACAGACCAGGCCAGGGCCCGGGGCTTCGGCGCCGGACGCTTCTCCTTCAACGTTGCCGGCGGCCGTTGCGAGACCTGCCAGGGTGAAGGCTTTGTGGCCGTGGAACTCTTGTTCCTGCCCGGCAGTTACGGCCCGTGCCCCGAATGCCACGGCTCGCGCTACAACCCGGAGACCCTCGAGGTCACCTACCGCGGCAAGAACGTCGCCGAGGTCCTGGGCATGACCGTCAACGCCGCCGCGGAGTTCCTCGCCAGGGTACCGGTGGCGGCACGCAGCCTGCAGACGCTGCGCGAGGTGGGCCTGGGCTATCTACGCCTCGGCCAGCCGGCCACCGAGCTCTCCGGCGGTGAGGCCCAGCGCATCAAGCTCGCCACCGAACTGCAGCGGGCCCAGCGCGGCCACTCCCTTTACCTGCTGGACGAGCCCACCACCGGCCTGCACCCGGCCGATGTCCAACTCCTCATGGCCCAGCTTCACCGGCTCGTGGACGCCGGCAACACCGTCATCGTGGTCGAGCACGACATGGATGTGGTGGCCGCCGCGGACTGGGTGATTGATCTGGGCCCGGCTGGCGGCGACGCCGGCGGTCAGATCGTGGCAACCGGGACGCCCGCCGCCGTCGCGCGTTCCGGGACGAGCCGGACGGCGCCGTACCTGGCCACCATGCTTGGGGGCTGACGCGAACATGTTCGCGTGAGTCAGCGGTGGGATGATAACGGCAGAAACGGGAAAAATAACGTCTTGATAACGGGCGGGGCCTGCCTTAATCTGGTTTGCATGCCCGGCAACCGGGTATTGAATGCCCGGTGCTGCCACCACCAGATACTGCCCGACCGGTAGACACCGTAATGACCTCTAATGTCAGGGGCGGGCAGTGGCGCGACAACGTCCGGGGACGGACCGAGCGCCGGTGGCCCTCAGGAGCATCTGAACCATGAAGAAATCCACCTATGGCACTGCCGCGCGCCGCGGCATGACTCTGGCGGCTGTCTCAATTGCAGGCGTCGCGTTGTCGGCCTCGGCAGCTAATGCGGCCGCCCCGGCCACAGCCCCCGCCTCCACGTGGGACTCCCTGGCCCAATGCGAAAGTGGCGGCAACTGGGGCACCAACACCGGAAACGGTTACGGGGGCGGGCTGCAGTTCAGCCCCGGCACCTGGGCCGCTTACGGCGGAACAGGCTCTGCGGCCAATGCCAGCCGTGAGCAACAGATCGCCGTCGCCGAAAAAGTGCGGGCCACGCAGGGTTGGAGCGCATGGCCCGCCTGCGCCGCGAAGCTGGGCCTGCGCGGAGGCGCCGGGGCTCCGCAGAGCGCCACAACATCACGACAGCCCGCCGCGGTTGCAGCCCCAGCCAGGGTGCCTGCGCGGAGTGTAGCGCTCAAGGCAGCCGTCCCGGCACCCCGGCACGTTGCACCGGTATCAGTCAGTGGCCAGACCTACACCATCCGGAGCGGCGAAACCCTGAGTACGATCGCCGAGAAGCTCAACATTGCCGGAGGCTGGCGCTTGCTGGCCGACGCGAACGCGGCGACCATCAGCAACCCCCATGTGGTGTTCCCGAGCCAGGTCCTGCAGCTTCCCGGATAGGTCACGCGCTAAAGCACGACGCCGTTAACGCACGACGCCGGAGCAATCCCGCGAGGGGACGCTCCGGCGTCGTGGTGCGTGAGTGACCCGTGCTTCTCGGGTGAGCGGTGCTGGTTAGGCGGCCTGCGGGATTTCGCGGACAATCTGAAGTTTCCACGCGGCGTCGTCGCTCGTGTCCAGCAGGGCCACGGTGCCCATAGCCAGGTGCAGGGCCACCCGCTTCGCGGCGAGCAGTTCAAGGTAGAGGTTTTCGTTCACGCGCGCAGGGGCGTCGATGACGTACTTCACGGCGTCGCGGACCTTGCGGTAGTTGTCGCTCCGCTCCCGGTGCAGGTGCAGTTCCAGCATGCGGCGCTGCTTGATCCGCGGCTCGTTCCGGTTCAACCAGGACACTGCGGCGTGGACGGCGACCACCAGGGTGAGTGAGACGACGTAAATCCACCAGCCCGTATTGAGCAAAAAGAGGGGCAGGTTGGCGATCGCCACGACGGCGATGAAGAGGCGCAACGCCAGAATCCGCCGCATGGTCAGCGCGACCGATGCCATTGCGGCGCGGAAGCCGTGCAGTTCGTTGCGGGCCGCCACCGGGTCAAGAATGACTTCCTCCAGCACGAGAATGCCGTTCGCTTCCGGACCGAGCAGTTGGCCGTATTTCGGCACAAACGGCATAACAGGGGCTGGATTCATGGCGTGTCCTCCGGGCGGCATTGATGGGGTCCTGCTATATTACGCCCCTTCGTAATGACCTGTCTCCTTCATTCCAAAATGTGAACATGCGCACGCGCGGTCCTGTGCAATTGGTGGATTCGTCGCGTGGCCTCAAACTGGAGAGATGCAGACTTTCCTCCCCTTCCCCGATTTCCAGCAGAGCGCCGCGGTTTTGGACCGCGAGCGGCTCGGCAAGCAGCGTGTTGAAGCGCTGCAGATCCTGCGTGCGCTGGTGATCCCGGAGTATGGCTGGCAGTCGCACCCGGCGATCCGGATGTGGATGGGGTACGTCCCCGCGCTGACGATGTACGGCCTGGCCGTGGTGGATGAATGGACGGCCCGCGGCGGCGAGGACACCACCCGCGAGAAGATCATGGAGTTTGCGCCGCAGGCGGCCCACCCCGACTACGCCGCCAAGATTCCGATGCCGCCGTGGCTGGGCGAGCCGGATTTCCACCTCAGCCACCGGTCCCGGCTGATCGCCAAGGATCCGCGGTTTTACGCCAAGGTCTTCCCGGGCACGGACCCGGACCTGGAGTATGTCTGGCCGGAGCCCAGGCTCGAGCTCGTGCCGGAGGATCCTGCCGGGGAGCGGATGTGGGTCCTGCGCCTGCCGCTCGGCGACACCGAACCGGAGCAGCTGAAGACCGTCAGTCTGCCGCCCGTGGGACGCGCCAAGCCCGCGGCCGATGACGACTACCAGTTCGTCTACGCCGATTCGGGCTCCCGCCGCCCCAAGGTACGCAAGCTGCCGCCGAAGCAGCTCGTCAAGAAGCCCACCCGCAAGCGCCAGCAGCAAGAAGATGCGTTCACCACCCTTCCGGGCAACTCCGTGGTCGCCATCCCGGTCAATGGGGGCACCTCCTTCGCCATCGGCAAGGTCCTGGGCCGTCCGATCACCGTGGACGGCCAGTTCGCGCGTAACTTCCAGGTCGACGAGATCGTGGACCGCTCGGCCTTCGATTACCCAGCCCTGCTGCAGGACCCGCGGGCTTTCTTCCCGATCCCGGCGAGGTAGCCGAACGGCTACAGCCGAATGACGCCGGACGGGGTCCGACGTCGGGGTCCGACCTCGGGGTCTGGCGTCGGGTCCGCTAGTTCAGTGGGCCACAAGTTCAGTTCAAGTTTTGCCCAAGCCTGTGCGTAGCTCCTCGTGAAGGCTGGCAGACTGGCCCTATGACTGTACTTTTGGCCGGTTGCGGCGATCTGGGCACTGAGGCCGGACTGCGTTTCGCGGCCGCCGGACACCGTGTGGTGGGCTGGCGTCGCTCGCCGAGCAAGCTTCCAGCTGCCATTGAGGGGGTCGCGGCGGACCTGAGTTCGAGCGACCTGCCGGCCGTCCCGGCGGACACTACCGCCGTCGTCGTCGCGATTGCAGCGGATTCCCCCACGGAGACCGCCTACCGGACCGCTTATGTGGACGGTCTCGCGCACGTGCTGGACGCCGTTCTGGCGTCCGGCGCCAGCGTCCGCCGGGTCCTGTTTGTGTCCTCGACCGCAGTCTACGGTGACGCCGACGGCGGCTGGATCGATGAACGCACGACGCCGAAACCCGGCGGGTACTCGGGCCGCATCATCCGCGAGGCAGAGGAACTCCTCTACAGCCGCTTGACCGGCACCGGCATCACCCCCATTGTGCTGCGGCTGGGCGGCATCTACGGTCCCGGCCGGACCCGGCTGATCGACCAGGTGCGCGGCGGAACGGCCGTCATTCCGGCGGCTTCGCGCTTTACCAACCGTATCCACCGGGACGACGCCGCCGCCGCAACCGTCCACTTGTGCACCATAGATGCGGTTCCCGGGCCCGTGTATATAGGCGTCGACAATGAACCGGCCGAGCTCGGTGACGTGCTGAGCTTCCTGGCGGCCGAGCTGGGGCTCCCCCAGCCGGCGTCGGAGTCGGCGGACGCATCGGGCGGCGCGGCTTCGCCGTCGGGCGGGACTTCGCCGTCGGGCGGGGAACCGTCACGGGGTGGCAACAAGCGGGCGAGCAACGCCCTGCTCCGCAGCACCGGCTTCGAGTTTCAGTACCCGAGTTTCCGCGAAGGCTACCGGGCCATTCTTGCCGGAGTCGGCGTCCGGCACCCTTAGGGCCTGCTTTGATCACCGCACACTTCACTATCACCTTCAATGAGGGGAACCATGGATCTTCAGCACACCATTGAGACGGTCGGCAGCTTCATGGACTTCGCGGGAGTGGCCGTCATGGTGATCGGCGCGGTCATATCCATCCCCTTGGCGCTGCGGGGATATCAGCCGGAACGGCTGCCGGCGGACTCCGCGCCGCTGACCGTCTACCGCTCCTACCGGCAATTGCTGGGCCGGTCCATCCTGTTGGGTCTGGAGCTGCTGGTCGCGGCCGACATCATCCGGTCGGTCGCCGTCACACCGACCTTCGAGGGTGTCGGCGTGCTGGGCATTATTGTGCTCATTCGGACCTTCCTGAGCTTCTCGCTCGAGCTTGAGATCACCGGACGCTGGCCCTGGCAGAGCCAGCGCGGAGGTCCATCGGCTTCCTCCGCGACTGGCTGAAGCCACGTCGCCGCCGAACTGAGGCGACATCTGAACTGAGTCGACGTTCGAGTTGGTGGGGCTGAACTACGGAGCTTGCAGGAAGGACAATTCGCATGAACTTAGATCCTTGGCCGGCGGCACCCGAGCTTCCGCGCCCGATCATTATGGATCAACGCTGGACCGATGCTGTGTTCCTGCACTGGCGCATCCCTGAGACGGTGGCGGCGTCGTTCATGCCTCCGGGAGTTGTCCCGGACAGCTTTGACGGATCCGCTTGGGTGGGGCTCATCGGTTTTCGAATGCAAGGCGCCGGTCTGGGCCGCGGACCCGGTATCCCGTACTTCGGGAGCTTCACCGAGATTAACGTGCGCCTCTACTCCCGGGAACCGGACGGCACCCGGGGAGTAGTCTTCCTCAGTCTGGATGCGTCGCGGTTGGCGGTGGTGCTCGCTGCGCGGGCCGCCGGGATTCCCTATGTTTGGTCACGCGCCAGCTTCGTCGGTGGGGATGCCGTGCCACCCGGGGAGCTGGGAGCCGCCGGCATGGCGGGGTCCCAGAGCGGTTACCTGGTGCGGCGTTTCCGGGGAGGCGCTCGGAGCGATTTCGCCGTCGTCCCGGAGTTCGACGTCGAGGCGACAGACCCGCTATCAGTACACCTGACGGCCCGGTTCGGCCTGCATTCCCGGTTCAGCGGCAGACCCTCTATGTTCCCAACACGCACAGCGCATGGCCGCTGTACCGGGCGCGAGTGACCCAGCTGGAGGATCAATTGGTGCGCGCTGCGGGCATTGAGGTCGGCGGGCCGCCCGAATCTGTCCTGTTCTCCCCCGGTGTCCGCACACAGTTCGGCCGGCCACGGGTCCTGAACCGCGCGCGTTGACCCGTGCGCTTTGACCCGATCGCCCTGAAATCCTGGCGGCCGGGCAACCGCTCCGCGGCGCCAATGGCTTCGCGCACGGTTCCCGCTTAAAGTGTCGGACCCCCGGAGGAGACTGGTGTCATGGAAGCCGCCAGGGATTTCATTCCGTTCGGGGACGACGGGCAGGGCACGGACCGCAACACGGACCGGGGCCGGTGGTCGGGTGTGGATGTTGCGCTGGCGGCGCTGGAGGCTGTGGGGTCGACGGCGGTTCAGGATGCGGCGTTGTGGGATTTCCGGGCCGCGTCGGATTTCGCCGGGGGTGTGGAGGAGCTCTCGCGCCGGGTGGAGTTTTTGCAGTTGGTGGCGGCCGGAGCGGTGGACCGGACCAGAAAGCAGTCCGCCGCGGCGGCGGCGAGGACGGCGGCGGCGGGGGCCGGCACGTCGTGGACGACGGGCTGGCGGGACGAAGCCCCTAGGACCGCGGCGGCCAGTGGCGCATCGTTCGGCGCGGTGAGCGACGGGACTGACGGCGGGATCGACGGTGTGCCCGGGTCCGCGGCTTCGCCCGACGCGCTGTCCGGGGAGGGTGTGCCGTTGGATGTGGCCGGTGACGCGGCGGTGGTGGATGACGGGTATCGGAACACGGCGGAGTTCCTGCGGGCGCGGTTGCGGATCGGTGCGACGGAGGCTAAGCGTCGGTTGTCGCTGGCCGG
This sequence comes from Arthrobacter sp. ok909, assembly GCF_900104405.1. Lineage (NCBI taxonomy): Bacteria > Bacillati > Actinomycetota > Actinomycetes > Micrococcales > Micrococcaceae > Arthrobacter > Arthrobacter sp. ok909. Next base: position 92,219 of record NZ_FNJS01000018.1, read on the forward strand.
GGGTCTGTTGCCCCGGCGGGGACTCACCGGCCAGCCCGTCCCGGCCGCGCATGGGGAGCTGGGTGCGGCGGTCGCGGCCGGGGAGGTCGCGTCGCGGGCCGCGACGATCATCGCGGCGGCGCTGGAGAAGGTCCGGCACGTCTGTGACGCCGGGGCGCTGGCGCGGATGGAGCACGCCCTGACGCGCACGGCCGCGGAACATGATGCGGACTTCCTGGTCCGGGTGGCCCGGGGCTGGGCGGATGCGCTGGATCAGGACGGTGCCGAGCCGTCCGAGGAGCTGCTGCGCCAGCTTCAGGGCGCGTTCATCCGGCGCCGGCGCCACGGCCTGCACCATCTTGAGATTTTCGCGACCACCGAACAGTTCGAGTACCTCCTCACCGTCATGAACACCGGCACCAATCCCCGCACCGGCACCACGGGCACACCCGCCGCCGGGACCGCCGTTGAGGGATCGGCCGCTGGCGCCTCTTCTGAGGGCCCCGCGGCCGGCGCGGCCTCTGATGGCTGGGCCGCGGGTGCAGAAACTGCCGCCGGTCGCGGCTGGGCGGTTGATGCCACCGACGCTGAGGCCACGCCCGTTTCTGCTGGCTGGGCCGCTGAGCCCGCCGGCACGGCTTTCGCCGTGGGGTGGGCTCCCAGTGCGACCGACGGTGAGTGGCCGGTCACGAATGCCGGCGCCGGCGTGTTGGCTTGTGATGCACAGGCCCCGGGGAATCATGCCGTTCCGGACGACGCCCCCGCAGCAGCAGGCCAGCCGGTGTTCGCGGAGGATCCCGGGACGGCGGGGCTGGATCAACGGTCCCGGGCCCAGCGGCTACTGGACGGCCTGGTCGGTGCCTGCGAAGTCGCCCTCGCCACCGGGGGTTTGCCCGCCGCGGGCGGGCTCCGCCCCCAGGTCATGGTCACCATCGATTACCGGGACCTGCTGGCCCGGCTCGGCACCACCACCGATGGCACTGCCGCCGGTGGGGCAGGCGCGGCCGGCGGGA
>NZ_FNJS01000006.1:0-35857 GCF_900104405.1 Arthrobacter sp. ok909
GGGGCCGACGGCAAGGTCACCCTGTTCAACAGTTCCTCCGGGTCCTCCCAGCTGATCGCTGACGTGACGGGCTATTACGTCACCGGAACGCCGGCGACGGCGGGTTCCTTCAAGAGCCTCTCGCCGGCCCGGCTCCTGGACACCAGGAACTCCTCGGCAGTCGGCGCGAATTCCGCGGTCTCCTTCCAGGTCGCGGGGGCCAACGGAATCCCCGCCTCGGTCGCGGCGGTGGTGTTCAACCTGACGGTGACCCAGGCGAAGTCCCTGGGCTTCGTAACCGCGTACGCGTCCGGTGCGGCCCGGCCCAATGCGTCGAACCTGAACTTCTCCGCCGGACAGACGGTCCCGAACCTCGTCACGGTCCCGGTCGGGTCCGATGGCAAGGTGACGCTCTTCAACAGTTCCTCGGGCACGTCCCAGCTGATCGCCGACGTCGCCGGCTACTACCTGCCCGGCACCCCGACAGTGACCGGCGCCTTCAAGGCAGTCGGACCCACCCGGATCTTTGATACCCGTAGTACCCAGCCGGTCGCAGCGGATTCCGCGGTGTCCGTCCAGGTCGCCGGCGCCAACGGCGTCCCCACCGGTGCCCTGGCAGCAGTCTTCAACCTGACCGTCACCTCGCCCAAGTCCTTCGGCTTCATCACCGCCTACCCGAACGGTTCAGCACGGCCCAACGCGTCCAACCTGAACTTCTCGACCGGACAGACGGTACCGAACCTGGTCTCCGTGGCGCTCGGCTCGGACGGCAAGGTGGCGCTGTTCAACCGGTCCTCCGGATCCTCCCAGCTCATCGCCGACCTCGCGGGGTACTTCCTCCCCTAGCAGCGCGTGATTGAGGTTCCAGCGCACCGAACTGAACCCGAGAAGCTGTAGTCGCAGTATGGACCGCAGCACCTCGGGTTCAGTTCTGCGCTGGTCGGGAGGGCAGTTAGTCGGGTCAGGCGGGGTACTTCGTCGGGCCAAGCGGGGCAGGTCGTCGGGCCAAGGCATGAGCGGGGCGCTGTCGTGCTGTCCGCCCGCCGACGTGGAACAGCCCGCGAGTTCTCCTCCACAGGCCGCCGTGGCGCCGGCTTCGGGCATGTTTTCCACTTGGCTGACTTCGGGGCTTACCGCGCCGTGCCCAAGCCGGGAGAGTCGAATCAGCCGGCGATCCTGCCGGTGTCCCGTGGAAGGAAAGCAGATGTTTATCAATCAGGACACTCCCGCTGCGAATCGCTTAGACGGCGGGGAAGACGGGGTTGCCGAGGTGTACGAAATCTATCCCGGCGCCAGCTTGGTTGTTCCCGTTCAGCCGAACGGACGCAGGAGGCCGCTCTCGGCGCAGGCAGGAATGGCAACAGCCGAATACGCCATCGCAACGCTTGCCGCCGTGGGGTTCGCCGGGGTTCTCGTGTTCATCATGCGCAGTGATGAGGTCCGAGGTTTCCTCCTGAACCTCATCCGCACGGCGCTTACGCTGCCATGACGAGGGGCTGGTGCGCGGGCGGGCGCGGGCGCCGGGGGTCGCCGCGAACCCCGGACTGCCGCGGGGCAGTCACCGCGGAGTTCGCCGTGGCGCTGCCGTCGGTCGTCTTTCTGCTTGCCCTGCTGCTCGCGGGTTCGGCAGCCGGGGTGACGCAACTTCGCGTCGAGGAAGCGGCCCGGGGTGGTGCCCGTGCGCTGGCCAGGGGAGCCGCAGCAGGCGAAGTCGGAGGGATTGTCCGCCAGCTTGCCGGCGAAACCGCGGCGGCGACCGTGGCCCTCGACGGCGAATGGCTCAGGGTCACGGTGTCCGGCCGTGTCCCCGGGGCTGTCGGTTCCCTCATTCCGTGGACCCAGAGCGCCAGTGCCTGGGCGCGTCCGGAAACCGCCGGCGCGGCACAACCGTCCCGGGTGGATGGGGCCTCCCGCTCGGGACGGGCACATGATGTCGCCGGTTAGTGCCGGAGCCAGTGGGCCATGGCGCCGGAATCCGTCCCCAGGCCATGACGTGTACCGCTGCCGGCCGCGGGAGCGGGGATCAGGGACGGTCCTGGCCTTAGGCCTCGGGCTGGTCGTGATCATGGCGGCAGTCTTGCTGCTGCTTCTGGCTCAGTCAGCCGTCGCGGCGGCCAGAGCCGCGGCGGCTGCCGATCTCGCAGCCCTGGCGGCAGCGGATGCCGCCCGAGGAATCACATCCGGTGAGCCGTGCGCCGTCGCCCGGGAGGTCGCACGGAAGAACAACGCCACTGTGCTCGCCTGCTCGAAGGGCGCGGACACGTCAGTCCAGGTCCGCACCGAGATCAACGCCGGGCCGTTCCTCGGCGCGGCCAGAGGTCTGGCCAGGGCCGGGCCGCCTCCGGCACCCGGGAACGGGCCCTCCCCGTGAGGGCTGCTTTGCCTGCGGCGTGACACGCGGCGTTTCGAAGCAGCCGGGGTTCACCCGCCGGTGCGCCCTGCTAGGGGCCGCGCCAAACGCACAGTGGGCGCCTCGCTGTGCCGCGCCAAACGCACTATCCGGCGCGGAGCGATTGGGCGGGATCTTCTTCTGTACCGGCTGCCGGCACGGCCGCCGTACCGACGGCCGTGCCGGCAGCGGCCGTGGCCGCATCCGCCGCGCCGGGTCCCACAACAGCCGTGCCAGCGGCCGCCGTCGCCTCAGTGTTCTCGGCGTTCATCAGCTCGCTGGCGTCTTTGAGCAGCACGTCGATCAGGGTGACGGCGGCGTCCTTGTCGAGAGGGTTGTTCTTGTTGCCGCACTTGGGTGACTGGACACACGATGGGCAACCGGACTCGCATTCGCAGGCCTTGATGGCGTCCCGCGTGGCCGTCAGCCACACCCGGGCCTTGTCGTATCCGCGTTCGGCGAAGCCAGCCCCGCCGGGATGGCCGTCGTAGACGAAGATGGTAGGCACCCCGGTGTCGGCGTGGATGGCGGTGGACACCCCGCCGATGTCCCAGCGGTCACTGGAGGCCACGAGCGGCAGGAGGCCGATGGCTGCGTGCTCGGCGGCATGCAGGGCTCCGGGGAACTGTGCCTCGATCAGTCCCGCGCCGGTCAGCGAGCGGTTGTCCACAACGAACCAGACCGCCTTGGTAAACAGGTCCCTGGCGCCCAGTTCCAGGGGTTCTTCGCCGAGGATTTCGTTTGAAATCAGTGCCTTGCGCTGGAAGGAGACCACCTGGGTCGTCACCTTGACCTCGCCGAAATGTACGGCCACGTCGCCCCACTGGGTGGTGCGTTCGGTTTCGAGGACCTCGATCTGGGTCACGTCGCGGGCGGTGGTGTAGTAGTCGGGGTTCGCCCGGCGCACCATCACGCAGTGATCGCCCTCATTCAGGTCCTCCACGACGTAGCTGTCGCCCTGGTGGACGTAGACGGCGCCGGTGTGGGCCTGGTAGTGGGTTTGGGGCGAATCCATGGTGCCGAGCAGCGACCCGGTGTCGGCATCCACAATGCTCACCGGCCCCCCGCCGTCGGCGCGCAGGTTCACCATGGCCGCGGCACTCTGCGGGTGGGTCCAAAACCAGCCGGCCGGCCGCTTGCGCAGGTAGCCCTGCGCCACCAGGCGCTCCAGCAGCTTCTCCGAGGTGGCCCCGAAAAGGTCCAGTTCGGCGAACCCCAGCGGAAGTTCCGCGGCGGCGGCGCAGAGATGCGGGCCCAGCACATAGGGATTGGAGGGGTCGAATACCGTGGCTTCCACCGAGACGTCGAAAATCGCCTCGGGGTGGTTCACCAGATAGGTATCCAGCGGGTCGTCGCTGGCCACGAAGGCCGCGATCGCGTCCTGGCCGGCCCTGCCCGCCCGGCCGATCTGCTGGAACAACGACGCGCGGGTGCCTGGCCATCCGGCCACCAGGACGGCGTCGAGACCGGAAATGTCGATGCCCAGCTCCAGCGCAGACGTGCTCGAGATGCCCAGCAGCTCACCAGAGCGCAACGACTTTTCCAGTGCCCGCCGCTCCTCCGGCAGGTAGCCCGAGCGGTAGGCGGCCACACGCTGCGGCAGGCTGGGGTCCACTTCATCGAGCAGGCGTTTGGCGATGGAGGAAATCGTCTCGGCTCCACGCCTGGATTTGATGAAGGCAATGGTCCGGGTCCGGGAGGACACGAGATTGGCCAGCAGATCGGCGGTCTCGGCGACGGCGGTACGTCGCTCCTTGGCGCCGTTCTCGCCCCGCAGTTCGGTCAGGGCAGGCTCCCAGAAAGCTACAGTCGTGGATCCGTGGGGCGAGCTGTCTTCGGAAACGGCGCGGACCGGTGCGCCGATGAGCCTGCCGAAGGACGTCCCGGGCTCTGACGCCGTGGCAGACGCCGCGATGAACACGGGGCCCGGGTGTGAGCCGCCGGGGCTGTAGTAGGCACAGATCCGGCGCAGCCGGCGCATGAGATTGGCGACATGGGAGCCGAACACGCCGCGGTAGCTGTGGGCCTCGTCCACGATCACATAGCGGAGGCGCCTGAAGAACCGGGCCCACCAGGCATGGTTCGGGAGGATGCCGAAGTGCAGCATGTCCGGATTGGCGAGGATGAAGTTCGCATGGTCCCGGATCCAGCGCCGGGACGCGGGATCGGTATCGCCGTCGTAGGTTTCGGCCCGGACGGTGGGGAGTTTCAGCGCCCGGATCGCGGCCAGCTGGTCCGCGGCGAGGGCCTTGGTGGGGGACAGATAGAGGGTCACGGCGCCGTCGTCGTGGATCTTCCCGGGATCGGCCAGGACCCTGAGCTCGGAACGGTGGATCGCGTCCAAGGCCGGCAACTGGTACGCCAGGGACTTGCCGGACGCCGTGCCGGTGGCAATGACCACGTGTTCCCCGGCGTGGGCCAACTCGGCGGCCTGTACCTGGTGGCGGTAGGGCTCGTGGATGCCCAGGGAACCGTAGGCCGTCACGAGATCCGGGTGGGCCCAGTCCGGCCACGGCGCATTGACGGCCTGGCGGGCGGGGATCGTTCGCACATGACGCAGCTGTTCCGGGTCCGGACCTCGGCCCAGCAGCGGAATCAGGGACTCATGCGGGTTCACTCACACATTCTTTCATCCGGCCTCAAATCGCCGGAGAAGGCAGCCCGGGTCCCGCAGCGCCCGGCACGCGCAGAGCCTCAGCCGACGGAGAGGTCCGCGCCTTCGTCCGAGGTCGACAGCATCAGGACATGGCAGACCATGCGCCAGCCGAGGTGCGAATAGAGCTTCTGGCCGTCCAGCGAGGCGAGCAGCAGCCCGGAGTCGACGTCGTGTTCGAAGGCCTGGGCCGCCAGGGCCTTCATGATGAAGCTGCCCAGTCCCCGCCGCTGGTACGCCGGCGCCGTCACGATGTTGTCGAAGATGGCGGTGTGTCCCACCACAAATACGCGCCCGCTCGCGGCGGTCTCTTCGCCTGCGCGGACCACAGCGTGGTGGACGCCGTCCGTCCGGGACGTCTCCAGCTTGAGGTCGTCGTCGGAAAGCCAGGGGTCCTCCGAGTCCTGAGTCTCCATGTCCACGATCATCATGGTCTGGGAAGCCGAGGTGACATGGAGGCCGTTCTCCTGGCCGAGGAACGTGTAGCGGGCCACGTCATTGGTGAGGATCGTGAGGACTCTGGCCGGCACTTCAGCCGTCCTCGCCGCCAGCTCCGCAAACTCCGAATCGGACGGGTCGAAGGCGAAATATTCCCATTGACCGGTGGTGTCCGCGCGCAAAGCGGCAGGGAACCGGCCCTCCCTGCGCGTCTCATATCCGCGACAGCCTGCCCATCCGGCAACCCAGATTTCCAGCAGATGAGTGGTGTCTTCAACCATGGCGTCAAGACTCATGTGATGAGCGTATTCCAGCCGTGCCGCAAGCAACAGGGGCCGGGTCAGGGAAGTGTGCTTGCTTATGGAATTGTGACTGTCTCCCGGCCTCCCATCCCAGCCAGTACCCTTAAAAGTGTGGCTTTGAACAGGATTGTGCTCTTTTATGGATTTACCCCCCTCGCTGACCCGGACGCCGTCCGGCTATGGCAGCGCGCACTATGCGAAAAACTCGGCCTCACCGGCCGCATCATCATCTCCAAGGACGGCATCAACGCCACGGTCGGCGGGGAGCTGAACGCCGTGAAGCAATACGTCAAGACCACACGGGAGCACAAGGGATTCCACGGGATCGACGTGAAGTGGTCCGACGGCGGCGCGGCAGACTTCCCGCGCCTCAGCGTCAAGGTGCGGGACGAAATCGTCTCCTTCGGCGCCCCGGGCGAGCTGAAAGTCGACGCCGACGGCGTGGTGGGCGGCGGGACGCACCTCAAACCCGAGGAACTCCACGAACTTATTGAAGCCAAGAAGGAACAGGGCGACGAGGTCGTGTTCTTCGACGGCCGCAACGGCTTTGAGGCCCAGATCGGCAAGTTCAAGGATGCGGTGGTCCCCGACGTCGCTACCACCCACGACTTCATCAAGGAACTCGACTCGGGCAAATACGATGCTCTCAAGGACAAGCCGGTTGTCACCTACTGCACCGGCGGCATCCGCTGCGAGGTGCTGTCGAGCCTCATGGTGAACCGAGGGTTCAAGGAGGTCTACCAGCTCGACGGCGGCATTGTCCGGTACGGAGAGACCTTCAAGGACCAAGGCCTGTGGGAGGGCTCCCTGTACGTGTTCGACAAGCGCATGCACCTGGAGTTCAGCGAGGACGCCAAGACCATCGGCCAGTGCGTCCGCTGCTCGGCGTCCACGAGCAAGTTCGAAAACTGCTCCAATCCGAGCTGCCGGACCCTCACGCTCTACTGTGCCGAGTGCGCAGCGAGCCCTGAAACCCTGCGATGCCCCGAGGGCTGCGCCGCCTGATCGGCCGAGGCTGGACTATCCAGCCGGGCCGGGCGCCCCGAGGGCGCCCCTGCAGGCGCGGCCCCGCCGAATCGGCGTTGCATACGCAACAGGGGCGGCCCCCAGAGTGAGGGTTGTCTCAGATCCGGCTCACGCGGTAGGCGAAGTTTGCCGCGCCCCGTCCGGTCACCTGGACGGAGAGCACCGCGTCCGCGGGCAGCGAGACGACGTTCACTCGTGACGTTCCGCAGCGCAGGCTCAGGTCCACCAGCGACTCATCCCCATTGCGGACGGTGAAAGACACCCGGGCCGTGCTCCGGCACGCCAGCGTCAGGGAATAGGTGCCGGCAGGCAGTTGCGTTGTCGTCTCTGTGTGCACCGCGCCGGCCTCCACGGAGCCGTAGCTGGTGTGAAACACCTGCCCCGCGGCGTCGGGAAGCGCGTGGTCGACCCACTGCTCCAGCTCTTCGCCGGACACCGGCTCGTTGCGATGGGGATCCTGCGGCAGGGCGGCGTCGGTGGTCGGCGCGGCGGAAACAGTGGGCGAGGCATCGTCCCAATGGTCGGCGCTGTACTCGTACTCGCAACCGGACAAGACCGTCCCGAGGAACACCGCAATTGACAGCACCGCGGCGGCCGGGGTGCGCCGTCGCGGCAGCCTGCGGGCCGGCACAGTTGGCATACCCTGAGATTAAGGTCGCCCCGATACAAACACCAGAGGTGGAAGGTCCGCGGCGGCCGGTTTTCCCAGAAGGCGCCGAACCGGGCCCCGTAACCGGGTTGCGGGCGGACCCTACTCGGACGCGGCCAGGTGGTAGGCGTAGATGATCGGGGCGTCCACGCTGGACGTGCTGAGCTTCACCTCGCCCGCGGCGGGCACCGTGATGCGGGCGGTTTCCCGGCTGCCGTTGCAGGCGGCTCCTGCCTCGGTCAGCGGCCGGCCGGCCAGGCTGACGGCGAAGAACGCCTTACCGCCGCCGTCGCAGGTCATGGTCAGGGTGTAGGTGCCGGCGGGCACACCGGACGCGGTCCGGACGATCGGATCGCGGTTCAGGATTTTGCCGGCGTCCTCCAGCACAGTCCCGGGGGCCGAGGGCAGCGCGGTAGCCTTCCATGCCGGGACATCGGCGCCCTGAATTGAACCGGGCGGGGTACATGCCGTTGCGGCCAGCACGACGGCGGCTGCCGCCGCACCCGTAAGCGTCCGCCTGACCAGCCGGGCGGCCGGGGCGTGAGAGGAGGGAAAAACCATGCCTCCAACTTACCGCCTTGCAGCTTCGCCCCCGGCCGTGCCGGCCGCCCAGCGGTGCCTCCCGCGGGCTCTTGACGTTGACGTGACGTCAAAGTTTAGAGTCGAGGGGACGGCCCGGGGCGGCCCGGCAGGCGACAAGCGGTGCGCCGGGAGCCGGTGCGCCGGGAGGCGGTGCACCGGGAGCCGGTGCACCGGGAGGACCGGCGCCGTCGGCGTGCTACTCCCGACGGGGCAGCTGGCCCAACGGCAAAGGAGGAGATATGGACTGGTCCGTCCAACAGATCGCGAAATTGGCGGGCACCACCGGCCGGACTCTGCGTCACTATGACGACATCGGCCTGCTCAAGCCCAGCCGGACCGGCCACAACGGCTACCGGTACTACGGCCCGGACTCGCTGGTCCGCCTGCAGCGGATCCTGCTCCTGCGCGACCTGGGGCTCGGGCTTCCGGCGATCGTGGACGTGCTCGCCGGCCAGACGGACGCGGAGTACGCGCTGGGACGGCATCTGGAGTGGCTGCAGCAGGAACAGGAAAGGCTGGGGCGGCAAATCGCTTCGGTCCGGCACACCATTGAGGCACTACAAACGGGAGGAAAGATCATGGCAGAGGAAATGTTCGATGGCTTCGACCACACCCGGTACCGGGAAGAAGTCCAGCAGCGGTGGGGCAAGGATGCCTATGCGACCTCAGACGCCTGGTGGCGCGGCATGCAGGCCGAGGAGAAGGCCGCCTGGCAGGAACAGTCCCGGCAGCTCGGCACCGACTGGAGGGCCGCGGCAGAGTCGGGCGTCACGGCGGACAGCGTGCAGGCCCAAGACCTGGCCCGGCGCCACGTCGAATGGCTCAGGGGCATTCCCGGCACCCCGGCCGCGCCGGCCGCCGGCACCGCAGTCGCCGTGCCGGACATCAAGGGGTACATGACGGGACTCGGCGAGATGTACGTGGCGGATCCCCGTTTCGCCGCGAACTACGGCGGTGCCGAGGGCGCGGCCTTTGTCCGGGATGCCCTGCGGATTTATGCGGAGACCCGACTCTCGCCGGCCCCGCCCAGTCCCCGGGACTAAACTTGTGCGGTGACGTCCTCAGCCCAAAACCCCGCCCCGCAGCCTCCCGCAGCGCCGCTTCCGGCCACGCCAACTCCCGCCATGGCGGTTCGTTCATCGCCGTTCACGGCCGGCAACACTCCGGAGGCGCCGCGGAGCGACCTCCCCGGCCTCCTCGAGGCCCTGGCCGGGGACCTGCGGGCCGTTGGCTACACCGTAGATGGCGTCGCCGGGCTGCTCGGCGAGGCTGCGCACTCGGCCCTCAGCCGGGACCAGCTCATCCCCGCACTGATCGTCACCGGGCGCGCCTCCGGTGAGCCGTCGACGGCGGCGCTCGCCGCCGTCGTGCGTCTCTGTCTCCTGGCCGAGCCGCAGCGCGCGGAGACCCTCGACGCCGCGCTGCCCGGCATCCGCACGGAGGGGCTGACGGAACTCGGGCTCGTGGAGCGGTCCGACGACGACCTGGTCCAGGCGAAGGTGGATCTGAGGCCGTACGGCTGGGACCCCACAGTCGGGGACGATGGCGTGGCGAGCGGCGGGGCGGACCTCTGGGTGGCCAGCGACCTCGCGGCCCACCAGCGCGCAGGCGTCCTCCGCCACGACCACGTCCTGGGGATCGGGCAGGCCTCCACAACCCTGGTTCAGGTCACGGCTCGCCGGCATGTGGCCAGGGCCCTCGACCTCGGCACGGGCTGCGGCATCCAGACGTTCCATCTGCTCCACCACGCGGAGCACGTGACCGCCACGGACATTTCCGAACGCGCCCTCGCGTTCACCCGGTTCAATCTCTTGCTCAACGCCGCCGAGCTGCACCTGGATCCGGCGGACCTTGAGGCCCGCGTGAGCCTGAGGCTCGGGTCCCTGCTGGAACCCATCGCGGGGGAGGAGTTCGAGCTGGTGGTGTCCAACCCGCCGTTCGTCATTACGCCGCGCAGCCTGGGCGAGACCGCCATGGACCAGTTCACCTATCGTGACGGCGGCCTGCCGGGGGACGAGATCGTTTCTTCGCTGGTCCGGGCCCTGCCCTCGGTTCTCGCGCCGGGTGGAACGGCCCAGCTCCTGGGCAATTGGGAGATCGAGGCGGGGGCGGGCTGGTCCGGACGGCCCCAAAGCTGGGCCGACCCGGCCGCCGACGTCTGGTTTATCCAGCGGGAGCAGGTGGGGCCGGAGCAATATGCCGAGACCTGGCTGCAGGACGCCTCCGAAAACCGGGACCGCCAGCTCTACCAGGACTCATATGAGGCGTACCTGGACGACTTTGCCTCGCGCAATGTGGCAGGGATCGGTTTCGGCATGATCTGGCTGCGCCGCCCGGCCGGCGGCGCCGGGCGGGTGCTTTCCCGTTTCGAGGAGATCACGTACCCCATCGAACAGCCCGTGGGGCCGCACCTGGGCGCGGCGGTCGAGCGTGCCGACTGGCTGGCCGCCCACGATCTGGCCGCTGCCCACCTGCTGGTCGCGGAGGACGTCACCGAGGAGCGACACCAGCGCCCGGGGGCAGAACACCCCGGCGTCATCCTGCTGCGGCAGGGTGCCGGGCTGCGCCGCACCAACCTGCTGAGCACCGAGCTGGCCGGCTTTGTTTCAGCGTGCGACGGCGACCTGTCCGTCGGGCAGATCATCGGCGCCCTCGAGGCCCTGCTGGGCGGCTATGAGGGGTTTGACGGCGCGCAGTTCCGCGCCGGCCTCCTGACCGAAGTCGGTAATCTGGTTCGCGACGGCTTCCTGCTGCAGGCCTGAGACGGCAGGCGCCGCCGCGATACCGCGTGCGTCGTCCCGGCCGAACCGCGGCAGGACGTACGCGGTGAGGGCAAGTGTGACCAGCACCGCGACGGCCCCGGTGAGCAGGAAGCTGACACGCACCGGCACCAGTGCGCCCAGCAGCCCGCCCAGGGCCAGAGCGGCGATGGAGACGGCGCGTGTCATCCCGCCGACGATCGCCATGGCCTGGCCCCGCCCGCGTTCGGGTATCCGGAGGATCGCGATCGCCCCGAAGCAGGCATTCAGGACGCCGCAGGCCATTCCCGTCCCCGTGTAGGCCACAAAGAGCAGCTCGACGGTGGGGACCATCCCCGTGATGCCCAGGAACGCCGAAGCCAGGGCCATGGAGGCCAGCAGCACCCGTAGCCGCAACGCCGGCGTGGTGATCCTGCCGGCCATCGCGGCCCCGCCCGCCATGCCGAGGCCGAACGCCGCGGCCAGCAGGCCGTACTGCGTCTCGGTGGCGCCAAGGTCGCCGCGGGCCAGGAACACTTCAAGGACATTCGTGGCCTCGCCGACGACGATAAAGAACATCGCCCCCAGGACCAGGGCCCAGACCAGGCTGTCCCGGCGGATCAGGCGCAGCCCGTCGAGCAGTGCGGGCTTCGCCTGGCCGGCCCGTTCGGCCGCTGTGCCGCGGCGGGTTCTGATCAGCAGGGCGCCCAGCCCCATCGCGACATAGCAGCCACTGGCCACGCCGAACACGAGTCCTGCGCCGCCCCAGCCGCTGAGCATGCCGCCCGCGGCCGGCCCGGCCATGCCGGCAATCATGACGGTCGCCTGCATGGTCCCCATCGCCCGCGGGGTGCGGTCCTCGCCGACGATCCGGGGCAGCAGGGCCTGCCAGGTGGGGCCGGCCACGGCTTGGGCCCCGTCGAGCAGGAACGTCATGGCAAAAAGCACGGGGAGATAGTTCTCCACGTACTGCATGCCAAGGCCCATGCCGGCGACGGCGGCAGCGCTGACCGCGGAGGCCGCCGTCGCCAGCGTCCGGGAGTCCGCGGTGTCGGCGAGTCGGCCGGCCCATGGGGCCAGTAGGACCAGCGGCAGCGCTGAGCACAAGAGGTAGGCAGCCACGAGCCAGGGCCCGGCGACAGGGGTTCCCCCGGCAGCGGCCGCGTTCTGCAGGTGCAGCATGATGCTCACGACGACGGCGCCCATCCCCGCCGTCGCAACGAACCTGGCGGTGCTGGCGATCAGGAAGTCGCGGTTGCGCCACAGGGGCTGCACCACCGCTGAGGGGGCGGCCGACTTGTGAAGTATCTGTTTCATAAATAGGAAGCTAGTCCCGGCCGGAACTAGATGTCAAGCATTTCTTTCATATTTTGGAGCGGCTGGATAGACTGGAGGGGTGAATGCAGAAACCCCGACGGCGGAGTCCACGGCTCCGCCGGCCGCCAAGCGCCGGCACCGTCCGGAAAAGCAAGTGGAAATCACCGACCCGAAGGCGATCCGGGCCCTCGCCCACGCCGCCCGGCTGGAAGTCATTTCCGAGCTGTATTCCACCCAGGTGAGCCGGACTGCCACCGAACTCGCCGCGCAGACCGGCCTCACGCCCAGCGCCATGAGCTACCACCTGCGGGCGCTGCAGAAGTGGGGCATTGTGGTCCCCGCAGCCACGGCAGGGGACGCCCGGGAGCGGCGCTGGAAGGCTGCCGGCACCGATTTCACCATTCACTCGCTCGGCGGAGTGGCCAGCCCTGAGCTCGCCGTCCTTGACCTCGAGCTCGAGGCTTACCGCCGCCGGGTGCTTGCGTACGCCAAGACCCGCAACGAACGGCGCGAGCGCGGCGAGACCGGCGACGGCCCGTCGTCGGTGGTGCTGGCGAGCAACCTGCTTTACCTGACGCCGGAGCAGCGGTCCGAGTTGACGCGGCGAGTCTTCGACCTCCTGCGGGATTATGAACTCGAGGATCCGGACCACGTGCCCGACGGCGCCGAACGCATGGCCACCATGTGGTCGATGATTCCGGACGACCGCGGCCCGGCCGCCGCGAAACCCGGGGCCGGCAGCGCCTGAGCCCCGGCCCGGCGCGCCCTTCCGGACCACCGGGCGCCCTGCTCTTTTGCGGCCGAAACCCGCCTCCGCGGGGCCGTCATTTCCGGCCGGATGCGCGCGATTCTGCAAAATATGGTGAACTAGGCGGGTATGGGCGCATCTGCCCGAGCAACCTTTTTCTGTAGGAGCACCGTGCCAAGCAAGGCCAAAACCGGCAAGAAACTCGTGATTGTGGAGTCTCCCGCCAAGAGCAAGACCATCGCCAAGTACTTGGGCGAGGGCTTCATCGTTGAGGCCTCCATTGGTCACATCCGCGACCTTCCGCAGCCTTCCGAGCTCCCCGCGGAACTGAAGAAGACCCCGCTCGGCAAGTTCGCCGTCGACATTGAAAACGACTTTAAGCCGTACTACGTGGTGTCCGCGGACAAGAAGAAGAAGGTCGCCGAACTCAAGGCCCAGCTCAAAGACGCCGATGCGCTCTACCTCGCAACCGATGGGGACCGCGAGGGCGAAGCCATCGCATGGCACCTGCTGGAAGTCCTGAAGCCAAAGGTGCCGGTCTACCGGATGACCTTCGGCGAAATTACGAAGGAAGCCATCCACCGCGCCATGGACAACCTGCGCGACGTGGACCAGGACCTGGTGGACGCACAGGAAACCCGGCGCGTCCTGGACCGCCTCTACGGTTATGAGATCTCACCGGTGCTGTGGCGCAAGGTGGCCCGCGGCTTGTCCGCCGGCCGGGTGCAGTCGGTCGTGACCCGCATGGTGGTGGACCGGGAGCGGGAGCGCATGGCGTTCAAGGCTGCCTCTTACTGGGACCTGACCGGCCAGTTCGGTGCCGACGCCGGATCCTTCAAAGCGAAACTCGCTGCCGTGGACGGCGCCAAGGTGGCCAGCGGCCGAGACTTCAACGACAACGGCGAACTCACCTCCCGCAACGTCATCCACGTCAACGAGGAACTCGCCACGGCCCTGGCGGCAGGCCTGCAGACGGCTGATTTCCGCGTCCGTTCTGTCGACACGAAGCCGTACACCCGCCGCCCGGCGGCGCCGTTCACCACCTCGACGCTGCAGCAGGAGGCCGGCCGCAAGCTGCGCTTCTCCTCCAAGAGCACCATGCAGGTGGCCCAGCGGCTCTACGAAAACGGCTACATCACCTATATGCGTACGGACTCGTCCGCACTGAGCGACGAGGCCGTCACCGCCGCCCGGCGCCAGGCAGCCGAGCTGTACGGCACGGAATACGTCCCCCAGTCCCCGAGGGTGTACACCAGCAAGGCCGCCAACGCCCAGGAGGCCCACGAGGCCATCCGCCCCGCCGGCGACTCCTTCCGCACCCCGGCCCAGGTCGCCAAGCAGCTCTCCGGCGACGAATTCCGGCTCTACGAGCTGATCTGGAAACGCACCGTCGCCTCGCAGATGGCTGATGCCAAGGGCTCCACCGCCACCATCCGCCTGGGCGCCGTGACCGTGGGCGGCGCTGCCGCCGGCCGCGACGCGGAATTCTCCGCCTCCGGCACCGTCATCACCTTCCCCGGCTTCCTGGCCGCCTACGAAGAGGGCAAGGACGAAAGCCGCGGCGATGACGACTCCGAGGAAGCCCGCCGCCTGCCGAACGTGGCCAAGGACGACTCCCTGACCGCCTCGGACATCGTCGCCGTCGGCCACGAGACCTCGCCGCCCCCGCGCTACACGGAAGCGTCGCTGACCGCCGAGCTGGAAAAGAAGGGCATCGGGCGTCCGTCCACCTACGCCTCCACCATCTCCACCATCCAGGACCGCGGCTACGTCCGGAAGCAGGGTTCCGCTCTGGTCCCGAGCTGGATCGCGTTCTCCGTGATCCGGCTGCTGGAACAGCACTTCCACGACTACGTGGACTACGAGTTCACGGCCGACATGGAAGCTGACCTGGACAAGATCGCCAACGGACAGGCTGCCGGACCCGCCTGGCTCAAGCACTTCTACTTCGGGGAAGACGCCGAGCCCGGCCTGCTGAGCATCGTCAACAACCTCGGCGAGATCGACGCCCGCGAAATCAACTCGATTCCGATCGCCGAGGGCATCACGCTGCGGGTCGGGAAATTCGGCCCGTACCTGGAAAGCTCCGTCCCGACGGTCGATCCCAAGACCGGAGAAGTGGTTGAAGCCGCCCGCGCCAACGTCCCCGAGGACCTGGCGCCGGACGAGCTCACCGCAGCCAAGGCCATTGAACTGATGGAGACCGCGGCCCCGGAAGAGCGTGTCCTCGGCACGGACCCGCACACCGGGCACACGATCGTGGCTAAGAACGGCCGCTACGGCGCCTACGTCACCGAGATCATCCCGGAAATGACCGAGGAGCAGCTGGCCAGCCAGCCCGTGGAGTACTACAAGAACGGCAAGCCGAAGCCGCCGAAGAAGCCCGTCAAGGCCAAACCGCGGACGGGTTCCCTGTTCGCCTCGATGAGCGTGGAGACGGTCAGCCTGGACGAGGCCCTGCAGCTCATGAGCCTGCCCCGTGTCCTCGGCCCGGACGCCGAGGGCAACCCGATCACGGTGCAGAACGGCAGGTTCGGCCCGTACTTGAAAAAGGGCACGGACTCCCGATCGATCGGCTCCGAGGAGGAAATCTTCACGATCACGCTGGAACAGGCGCTGGAGATCTACTCGCAGCCCAAGCAGCGCGGCGCCCGTGCCGCCGTCCCGCCGCTGGCCGAGTTCGGCCCGGACCCGGTCTCGGAGAAGAACATCGTGGTGAAGGAAGGCCGGTTCGGCCCGTACATCACCGACGGCATCACCAACATCACCGTGCCGCGCTCCACCTCGCTGGAGGAGCTCACCCGGGAACAAGCCGTTGAACTCCTCGCGGAGAAGCGCGCCAGGGGCCCGGTCAAGCGCACGACGACGGCCCGCAAGGCCCCGGCCCGGAAAACGCCGGCCAAGAAGTAGCAGAGCCACACCGGGTTCGCCGGAAAGCTGCGGAGTCGCCGGAAGTTTCCGGCGACTCCGCAGCTTTCCGGCGATTCTGCGTTTGCGGAGCGGGCGTGGACGTGATCGAGTAGGAACATGACTGAACAGCCCGCACACCTGGACAACCAGCCGCTGAACGAGCTCGAAGAGCAGCTTGCCCGGGGGGAGCAGCCGGACGCCAACCCGGTGGACGTGATCCTGGCCTTCCTCAACAACGAGGTCTACGTGGTCAGCTCCGACGCCCTCGAGGGCCCCGACTCCCAGGTGGAGCCGCTGGTCCTCGCGAATTCCTCGGGCAAGCCGGTTCTGGCCGTCTTCTCGCACCCGAGCCGCGTCACCGATCAGTATCTCGCGGCCGCGCCCAACGTGCTGGGCACGCAGGGCGCCGCGATCATCGGCAACCTCGGCGACGAGCTCGGCATGGTGATCAACCCGGGGGCCGCCTATGGCTTTGAAATTGATCCGGAGGGCGTGGCCAACATCCGCCGCGACTTCAAGCCCTCCGACGAGCCCGCGGACGGCACAGCCGGGTCCGCGGACCACCCGGCGAAGGATACGGACCTCGCCTAATCCAACGTCCCGGACGGCGGTATTCTTCACGAATACCGCCGTCGCAGTTAGACCAGCCGCTTCAGTGGGGGCAATAATGGCAACATGCGTCTAGGCGTCCTCGATATCGGGTCCAATACCGTCCACCTCCTGCTGGTTGACGCACACCCCGGCGCCCGGCCGGTCCCGTTCGCTTCACACAAGCGGCCGTTGTCCCTGGTGCAGTTCCTCGACGGCGACGGCAACATTAACGACGCCGGGCAGCATGAGCTTGTCGAGTTCGTCCTTGAAGCGTGGGAATTCGCAGCCAAGCACAAAGCCGACGACCTCCTCGCGTTCTGCACCTCGGCCATCCGCGAGGCCACCAACGGCGGAGAGGTCCTGGCCCGCGTCAAGCATGAAACCACGGTCACCCTCCGGGAACTCACCGGCAGCGAAGAGGCGTCCATGACGTTCTTCGCCGTCCGCCGCTGGTACGGCTGGGGCGCCGGACCCATCCTGAACCTGGACATCGGCGGCGGCTCCTTCGAAATGGCCCTCGGACAGGACGAACTCCCCGAACTGGCGATGTCCGTGCCGCTCGGTGCCAGCCGGCTGACGCGCGACTGGCTCCCCGGAGATCCGCCCTCGGCCAAAAGCATCAAGGAGCTGCGCCGCTACATCCGCTCCACGCTCAAGCCCGCCGTGCGCAAATTCGAGAAACTGGGCCGGCCCAACCATGTGGCGGGCACGTCCAAGACCTTCCGGTCCCTCGCCAGGATCGCAGGGGCCGCCCCCAGTGCCGCCGGGCCCTACGTCAAGCGCGAGCTGCAGGCGCTGGACCTGGGGCTTTGGGCGCAGCGTATCTCGGCCATGGAGATAGGGGACAGGTTCCACCTGCCCGGCGTCTCCGAGGCCCGGGCGCCGCAGGTCCTTGCCGGCGCGCTCGTCGCGGAGGCCGCCCTGGAAATGTTCGAGTTCGCCAGCATGGAGATCTGCCCGTGGGCGCTGCGCGAGGGACTCATCCTCCGCCGTCTGGACCAACTGGTGTTTGAGGGGCCGCTCGACCCGGCTCCGCATGTGGCGCAGAGACCGCCGGCGCAGCTCCAGTCCCCGGAGAAGGTTTCGTAACCCGGTCAGTGTCCGCTGCGAATCCTGCGGTTTCGCTTGGAAGCGCCGCTTGGAAGTGTCGATCTGCAGGGGTTCCGCTCGTGTAGTTGCTGAGAGGCCGGCACGCCGCCGGCGGATTCGACAAGGAGGCACCTGAAATGTCGCAGTACCTGCTCAGCATTTACCAGCCGGACGGCCCGGTCCCGGGACCTGAGGTCCTCGAACCGATCATGCGGGACCTGGCGGCCCTGAACCGTGAGATGCAGGCAGCCGGGGCCTGGGTGTTCGCCGCCGGACTGCACCCGGCGGAGTCCGCCACCGTCCTCCGGCCCCATGACGGCGAGATCCTCGTCACCGACGGCCCGTTCGCCGAAGGCAAGGAGCACTTGGGAGGCTTCACCGTCATCGAAGCCCAGGACCTGGACGCGGCCCTCGGCTGGGCCCGGAAACTGGCCGGCGTCACCACCCTTCCCGTTGAAGTACGTCCCTTCCAGCACTAGTCCCCGGACGGGAACGCTGCCGTGAACGGTCAGGGGGCCCGCGACGGTGCCACCGAGGCGGACATTGCCAGGGTCTTCCGCAACGAATACGGCCGGGCCGTAGCCGTCCTGACGCGCACGTTCGGGAACATCGATATAGCCGAGGACGCCGTCCAGGATGCCTTCACGGCGGCGGTCCGGCACTGGCCCTCGGCAGGCGTCCCGCCCAGCCCGGCCGGCTGGATCATCACGACGGCACGGCGCCGGGCCATCGACCGGCTCCGGCGGGAGTCCTCGCTCGAGGACAAACATGCACAGGCCGCTCTCCTGTCTGCCGCGCCGGAGGGGAACGGAGCAGCACCGGCCGCCGACGAGCAGTTCCTGGCGGACCAGGCAGGAATCGACGACGTGGACGACGACACTTTGCGGCTGATTTTCACCTGCTGCCATCCCGCCTTGGGCAGGCCCGCCCAGGTGGCGCTCACGCTGCGGCTTCTGGGCGGACTGACGACGCTGGAGATCGCCCGGGCCTTCCTCGTTCCGGAGAGCACCATGGCCCAGCGGCTGGTCCGGGCCAAGGCGAAAATCCGCGACGCCAAGATCCCCTACCGCGTCCCGCAGGGCGCCGACCTGCCTGAGCGGCTGCAATCGGTGCTCGCCGTCGTCTACCTCATCTTCAACGAAGGCTACAGCGCCGGCCCCGCGGACAGCCCGGACCGTACGGGGCTTTGTTGGGAGGCCATCCGGCTTGGCAGGCTGTTGACGTCCCTCATGCCAGACGAACCGGAGGCGACGGGACTGCTGGCACTGATGCTGCTCATCGAGTCCCGCCGCGCCGCGCGGTTTACTCCCGACGGCGGACTCGTGCTTCTGCTGGAACAAGACCGGCAGCGGTGGGATAGCGCGCTGGCCACCGAAGGCCAGGAGCTGGTGCGTCAGTGCCTGCGTCGGAACCGGCCGGGGCCCTATCAGCTCCAGGCCGCGATCAACGCCGTCCACAGCGACGCCGCGACCGCCCACGGCACCGACTGGGCGCAGATCCTGCAGCTGTATGACCAGCTCCTGGCCGTCGCCCCGGGACCGGTCGTGGCGCTCAATCGCGCCGTCGCCGTGGCGGAGCTGCACGGTCCCGCTGCCGGGTTGTCGGAGGTTGAGGGCCTGGGACTGGACAATTACTACCTTTTCCACGCCGTCCGCGCCGACTTCATGGTGCGTCTGGACCGCGTTCCGGAGGCTGCCGGGGCCTATCGGCGGGCGCTGGAGCTAGCCGGGAGCGTGGCGGAACGCCGGTTTCTGGAAGAGAAGCTCCGGAGCTGCCGGTCCGGCGGGGCCGGAGACTCCGAGCGGCAGGACCCGGAGGTGCCTTGAAACCTGCAGGTGGTTTGAAACCCGCAGGTGGCTTAAATGAGTAGCGCCGGGCGCTTGGAGCAGGACTTGGGGGAAATCTGCTGCAAACACCCGGCGCACCGCCGGCTCCGGTGGAACCGGCTATCATCACTCGCACCTGTTGAGGCACGTTCCACGGTAGTGGCCGTAGATGGGCGCACGGCGGGAGTCAGCTGTATGTTCGCTGACAATTCGCCGTCGTTCCGCTGCGGTGGCGCGAGGACGCAGGAGTCAGTAGGCCTAAGCGCCGGCCTAAACGGAAAAGGCACCGATGGTCCATTGCGGGAAAATGGGAAAACCCGCTGCAGACCACCGGTGCCACGCAGGCATCCGCATGCCTGCTGCATCACTCGCACCCTCAATGAGGTAATGACAACGCTAGGCTCCGAAGTTGTGCGCTGACTGCGGCCAAGGTGTGAGCTGGCTGGGAATCGCGCCGGACTGCAATGATGGGACCATGAGCAACCGAATCGCATTCCTGGGCTGTGGATCAATGAACGAGGCAATCATGGGCGGCCTGATCGACGGCGGCGTGGATCCTGCCGACATCGTCGCGACGGTGCGCCGGGCTGAGCGCGCGGCTGGGCTCGCAGAGCGCCATCACGGCATCACGGCCATCGCCGGCGAAGAAGAGCCCGAAAACAACAAACAGGCGGCCACCGGCTCCGGCGTCGTGATCCTGGGCGTCAAGCCGGCGGGTATCGCGGACCTGGCACGGGAAATCAGCGGTTCCCTCTCTCCGGACACGATCGTCATCAGCGTAGCAGCCGCCGTCTCCCTGGCGCAGCTCGAAGCCGTGCTGCCGGCCGGCCAGCCCGTCATCCGCACGATGCCGAACACACCGGCGAAGCTCGGTCGCGGCATGGTCTCCGTCACCCCCGGAAGCAGCTGCTCTGCCGGGCAGCTCCAGCACGCGAAAGACATCCTCGCAGCTGCTGGCACGGTGGTGGAGGTTCCCGAAGAGCAGGTGGACGCCGTCTCGGCGATCAGCGGCTCGGGTCCGGCCTACGCCTTCTACCTCGCGGAAGCCATGGCGGCGGCCGGCGTCGAACTGGGCCTGGACCCGGAACTGTCGCTGCTGCTCGCCCGCGGGACCGTCGCGGGGGCCGGCTTCATGCTGGCCGAACCCGGGGCGGACCCCGCGTCGCTGCGCAAGGCCGTCACCAGCCCGAATGGCACCACGGAACGGGCCATCGCGACGTTTGATGAGCGCGGCCTGCCGGCCATCATCGCCGAGGGCGCCCGCGCGGCCGCCGCCCGCTCGGCGGAAATCACCCGCCAGCTCGGCTGAACTCAGGGGCGCGCAGCGAACCGTTCCAGCAGGTCCACGTGGCCCGAAACAATGAGCATGTCCCGTGAGGAAACCTTCGTCTCGGGCCGCGCATAGGTGAAGTCCTCGCCCGGAGACTTCACGCCCACAATGGTGACGCCGTACTTGGACCGGACCTTGGACTCGTCGAGCGTGAAGCCCACGGTTTCCCGCGGCGGGTACATCTTGACGATGGCGAAGTCGTCGTCGAACTCGATGAAGTCCAGCATGCGGCCCGAGACCAGGTGCGCGGCGCGGACACCGGCGTCGGCCTCCGGGTAGATGACGTGGTTGGCGCCGATCCGGGTCAGGATCTTGCCGTGCGAGGGCGTGATCGCCTTGACCCAGAGGTGTTCGATCCCGAGGTCCACGAGGTTCACCGTGATCAGCACCGAGGATTCGATCGAGGTGCCCACGCCCACCACGGCGGAACTGAATTCCTGGGCGCCGAGCTGGCGGAGCGCGTCGATGTTGGTGGCGTCGGCTTCCACGACGTGCGTCAGGACTCCCGACCATTTCTGCACCAGGGTGCGGTCGCGTTCGATGGCCAGCACCTCGCGGCCCTGCTTGACCAGCTGTTCTGCGGTGGAGGCGCCAAAACGGCCCAGCCCGATCACCAGTACGGGTGCGTTGTGGGCGGGGCGGTTCACGGCGCTTTTGGAACTAGCCAATGATCGGTCTCTCTTCCGGGTAGTGGTACAGCTGGCTGCGCTGGCGCAGGGCCAGGGCGGCGGCGAGGGTGACCGTCCCGACGCGCCCGGCAAACATGAGCACAGTGAGGACGTAAACCCCCGACGGCGGCAATTCGGCACTGAGATTGGTGCTCAAGCCCACCGTGGCGAAGGCGGAAATGGTTTCAAACAGGACCCGGTCCAGGGAGGCGCCGCTGATGTGCAGGAGCAGCAGGGCCGAGACCGAGACGAGGGTGGCGCCGGCGACGATCACCGAGATGGCCACGCGCATGGTGCCCTCCGGGATGGTCCGGCCGTAGATCTTGACATCGGCATCGCCGCGGGCCTCGGCGGCGATCGCCAGGAACATCACCGCGATGGTGGTGACCTTGATGCCGCCGGCTGTGGATGCCGAGCCGCCGCCCGCGAACATGAGGGCATCGGAGACCAGCATGGTGGTGGATTCCATGTGGTTCTGGTCCACAAGGTTGAAGCCGCCCGAACGCAGCATGACGGAGGCAAACAGCGAATGCGTGATCTTGTCGCCGAGGTCCATGCCCCCGATGGTGCGCAGGTTGTCCCATTCCAGGAACCCCCAGAGGAGCGCCCCGGCGGCGAAGAGGATGAAGGACACCTGGATGGTCAGCTTGGTGTGCAGGTTCCATTTCTTCCACCGCAGCCCGTTCTGCTGCAGCACCATGACCACGGGGAAGCCCAGGCTGCCCAGGAACACGCCGAGCATGAGCGGGATGAGGATCCAGAGATCGGTTTCGTAGGGGACGATTCCGTCCGAATGCGGGGTGAAGCCGGCGTTGTTGAACGAGGAAATTGCGTAGAAGACGCCGTGCCAGAGGGCCTGCGGGAAACTCTCCCCGAGGATCAGGAAGCGGGGGACCAGGGCCAGCGCCAGCGCGCCCTCGATCACGACGGACGTCACGATCACGATCCGGAGCAGGGTACCGACCTCGCCGAGCCGGCCGGCGTTGTTCATGGCCTCCTGGGCAATCAGCTTGCCGCGGACACCGAGTTTCTTGCTGACCATGAGCGCCAGCAGCGACGCGAGAGTCAGGGTGCCCAGGCCGCCCACGAAAATGCCGACCAGAATTACGAGCTGACCGAAGAAGGACCAGTATGCGGCCGTGGAGACCACGGTCAGGCCTGTGACGCAGACGGCGGACACCGCCGTGAAGAGGGCCTCGTGCAGGGGCGTGACCTGTCCGGTTGCGGAAGCGATAGGCAGCGAAAGCAGCGTGGTGAAAACCACGATGACGATGCCGAACACCGTGAGGGCCAGGCGGGCCGGCGAGCTGTTCGCGATGCTGTCAATGAAGTCGCGCAGGCGTGTGAAGATCCACAGGCCGTCCCGCTCCGGCATGCCTGGCTGCCAGCTGGCCGGGCGCGTGGACCTCGACTGGCTTTGCGTCATGTTTTTCCTTGGTTGAAACTGCTTCCCCCAGTAGTAAACCACTAAAGTCCGCGTCATGACCGGGGGAGCACGCCTGCGCACGCGGGAAGCAGGGGGACGCTCGGGTAGCCTGTGAGTGATGACATTCCTGCCCGGACTCTCTCAGGCCGCGCTGCCAACGACGGTGGTGTGGGCCCCTGCCATGACCGCCTACAACTTTGGCCACAGCCACCCGATGTCGCCCGAGCGCATGGAGCTCACGGCGAAGCTGGCCGGCAGCCTGGGACTGCTGGATCTGGACCACGTGACGGTAGCAGCCCCTGAAGTCGCCGACGACGAGGAACTGTGCGCGGTCCACAGCCCCGAGTTCGTGGCCGCCGTGCGGCGCGTGAGCGAAGCCCCGGACACCCCCGATGAAGCCAGAGGCCTCGGAACCGAGGACGACCCCGCCTTTGCCGGCATGCACGAGGCCAGCGCCCGGCTGGCCGGCGGCTCCCTGCTGGCGGCCGCCGCCATCCTGGACGGCAGCGCGGTGCGGGCCGTGAACTTCGGCGGCGGAATGCACCACGCCTCCCGGGACCGGGCGAGCGGTTTTTGCATCTACAACGACGCCGCCCTCGCGATCCAGCGACTGCTCGACGGCGGCATCCGGCGCGTCGCCTACGTCGACCTCGACGCCCACCACGGCGACGGTACGCAGAGCATTTTCTGGGACGATCCGCGCGTCCTGACGATTTCGCTGCACGAGTCCGGGCTGACTCTCTTCCCGGGCACCGGGTTTGCCAATGAGATCGGCGGCCCGGGGGCGCAGGGCAGCGCCGTGAACGTGGCCCTCCCGGCGGGCACCGGCGACGCCGGCTGGCTGCGGGCCTTCCACGCCGTCGTGCCGCAACTCATCGGCGCGTTCGAACCGGAAGTCATCGTGAGCCAGCACGGGTGCGATTCGCACCGGCTTGACCCGCTCACCCATCTCAACATCAGCGTCGACGGCCAGCGTGAGGCCGCCACCGCCGTCAGCAATCTCGCCGCGCGCTACTGCGACAACCGTTGGATTTCCACGGGCGGCGGCGGCTACAACGTCGTCAGCGTGGTGCCGCGCTCCTGGAGCCACCTCATCGCCATCGCCGCCGGCCGGCCTGTCCCCCTGCGCACCCCGGTTCCGGAGGACTGGCGCAGCTACGTCAGGGACAAGTACGGGGCCAAGTTCGGCGTGGAGCCCCCTGAACTGATGGGCGACGACGTCGACGTCTGGTGGCGGTCCTGGGAAGTGGGGTTCGACCCCAACGACGCGGTGGATCGCACCATCATGGCCACCCGCAAAGAAGTGTTTCCCCTGCACGGATTGGACCCCTGGTTCGACTAGCTCCGCGCCGCGGATCAGGCCAAGCGGCAGCCCGCCAATTTGTGGATGCCATCTGGCGTATATGTCGCTAGTGTGGAGGACATGGTGACAGACGACGTATTTGCCGTCATTGCTGAGGCAACCAGGCGTGACATTCTGGTGGCCCTCCGCAAGGGGGATAAGGCAGTGGGGGAATTGGTCCAGGAGCTTGATGCAAGCCAGCCCACCATTTCCAAACATCTCAAGGTCCTCCGGGAAGCGGACCTGGTGAGCATGCGCGCCCAGGGCCAGAAGCGCTACTACGCGCTCAATCCGAAGCCCCTTGCCGGCGTTGCCAACTGGCTGCAGACGTTCGACGTCGTCCCAGCAGCGGCCCCGGACACGGCACCGACCCGCCATCCCGAATCCAACCCCCAATCCAGCCCCACAGCCGTGCCGGACAGCCTGGCCGCGGCGGCCGCTCCGCAGTCTTCACCCGCCGCAGCGCAGGCTTCTCCGGCCGCAGCGCAGGCTGGTTCGCAGCCCGCTGCGGCACTGGCCGGCCGCCCTCCCGGCAGCCCGCTGAGCCCCGCCGTCGTTATTCCGGTGGGAACCGCCGGCGAGGACAAGATGCCCCAACAGATCGGGCGCACCGTGGGCCGCGCCGCCACCAAGGCCGCGGACCTCCTCGCCAACCTGCCCAAGTTCGGCCGCAAGAAGTAACTCTCCGTAAACTCTGCCGAGATGGCACCCCGCGCCAGTGCCCGGCGCGAACTCTGCCGCGAAATGCCATCTCGGCTGCGGACTTACTCCCGGAGGATCCGCACGTGCTCCGGGGTGAGGTCCGCGATGCGGCTCACGCCCAGCAGGGCCATGGTGCGTTGCATGTCCTTCTCCAGGATCTGGAGGGCGCGGTCGACGCCGGCCCGGCCGCCGGCCATGAGCCCGTAGAGGTAGGCGCGGCCGATCAGCGTGAAGTCGGCGCCCAGGGCGAGCGCGGCGATGATGTCCGCGCCGCTCATGATGCCGGTGTCCAGGATGATCGCGGCGTCGCTGCTGTCCGCTTTCAGGGCGGCGGACACCTCGGGGAGCAGGTGGAAGGGGATCGGTGCCCGGTCCAGTTGGCGGCCGCCGTGGTTGGAGAGCACGATCCCGTCCGCGCCGTGGTCCACCACTTTGCGGGCGTCCTCTACCGTCTGGATGCCCTTGACCACGAGCTTGCCCTTCCAGGTCTCGCGCAGCCAGTCGAGGTCGGCGAAGGTCAGGGTGGGGTCGAACATGGAGTTGATCAGATCCGCGACCGTGCCCGTGTAGCGCGAGAGCGAGGCGAAGGTCAGGGGCTCGTGGGTGAGGAAATTGAACCACCATGCGGGCCGGTAGGACGCGTCCAGGACGGTCTTGAGCGTCAGTGCGGGCGGGATGGTCATGCCGTTGCGGACGTCCCGGAGGCGGGCGCCGGCGACGGCGGTGTCCACCGTGACCATGAGGGTGTCGTTGCCGGCCGCGGCGGCGCGTTGGATCAGTTCCAGCGACCGGTCCCGGTCCGTCCACAGGTACAGCTGGAACCAGTTGCGACCGGCGGGTGCGGCGGCGGCCACGTCCTCGATGGACGCCGTGCCCATGGTGGAGAGGGTGTAGGGGATGCCGGCGGCTTCGGCGGCCCGGGAGCCGGCGTATTCGCCCTCGGACTGCATCATCCGGGTGAATCCCGTTGGCGCGATCCCCACCGGCAGCCGGGACGGCCCGCCCAGGATCTCGGTGCTGAGCTCGATGCTGGAGACGTCGCGCAGGATGCCGGGACGGAATTCGATGTCCAGGAAGGCCTGGCGGGCGCGGCGGAGGGTGATTTCGGCTTCGGCGGCGCCGTCGGTGTAGTCGAACGGGGCCTGGGGTGTGCGGCGCTTGGCGATGTCGCGCAGATCCCAGATGGTGCTCGCGCGGCGAAGCCTGGCGGCCCGGCTGAACTCCGGCTTCTTGAACTGCATCAGGGGCGCGAGGTCGGCGTACTTGGGCACGCGGCGCCTCAGCGCCGCCGGAACCGCCTCGGGCCCGGCCTGCCCGAATGCACGGGCGCCGGGCGCCTGGATGTCCGGCGCCGTCGCGCTCGGCGTTGTGGGGGCCTCTGGGTTCTCGGGCGGGAAGGTCTGCGTCATGGCTTCCTCCAAAGCGGTCGGATGCTCGTGCTGGGGTCCTTTCACACTCTAGGGGGTGCGGGTGCCGGTGGTGACGGGGGACGCGGTTGGCGGCAGCGTCCGTAATGGGCACTGCCGCCAACTGTTCCTTCGCCAAACCGCGGGCGGGCCGAAAGGCCTTAGCGCAGTTCGATGTCCAGGGTCTGGAAATCATCGGCCGAGTGGCGGCCTACCAGCAGCCGGAAGGTTCCGGGCTCAAACTGCCAGCCGCCGTCGTAGTGGCCGAACGCCTTCGCTGGGATCCGGACTTCAACGCTCGCCGTTCCGCCGGGCGCGAGGTGTGTTCCGGCGTAGCCGGCCAGCCAGCGGACCGGCCGCTCCACGGCGGAGTCGGCGCGGTCCAGGTAGACCTGGACGATTTCGCGGCCGGTTCGCGTGCCGGTGTTCCGGACCGGCACGTGCACCACGACGTCCTGGTTGGCGGGAACGGATGCCGGAGCGTGCGGGCTGCCGATGTCGAACGTGGTGTACCCGAGGCCGAATCCGAACGGCAGGGCCGGCGCAGCTCCGCCGTTGGCCTGCTGACGGAGCCACGCGCGGTAGCCGATGTGGATCCCCTCGGAATACACCACCTTGCCGTCGACGGGGGTGGTGGCGAGCACGGGAACGTCCGCCAAAGCCGCAGGCCAGGTGGTGGGCAGCCGGCCGCCGGGCTCCTCGGCGCCGAGCAGGATGTCGGCGACTGCGGTGCCGAATTCCTGGCCGCCGAACCAGCCCAGCAGGACCGCGTCAACTTTGTCCAGCCACGGCATGAGTACTGGAGAACCGGAGTTGACCACAACAACGGTGCGCGGATTGGCCGCGGCCACGGCTTCGACGAGCTGGTTCTGCCGGCCGGGCAGGTCAAGGTCCTTGCGGTCGAAACCCTCGGATTCGATCGCCGCGTTGGTGCCAACCACCACCACCGCGACGTCGGCGTCCCGTGCGGCGTCCACGGCGGCGTCGATCTCCGCTTGGGGATCCGTGACCACGGTTTCCTCGCCCAGCAGGATGGCCGTGAACGGGATGATCTGCTGCTTCGGCAGCTGGTATTCGGCGTCGATCCGGACCCTCTGGCCGGCCGCGGCCTCTCGGGCGTGGACGGTCTTGGGCGGGTCGAACAGGGCGGCCCCAAGGACATCGGTGTCGTCCTCCAGCTCGCCGTTGAACACCTCATCCCCGTCGAGGTCGAGCCGGATCTGACCGACGGTCCCGACGCCGAGGTGGTGGACACCGGCCGTTTCCGCGGTCCAGTCGGCCTGCATCCGGATGGCCGCGGTGCCGTCGGGAATGCCCACGCCGAACCAGATCAGATGTGAGGCAAGACGGTCTTCGCCCGAGATCTCTGTTCCGTCCGCTGTGAGGAACGTGACCCGGATTCCGGGCACACCGGACACCGGGTTGTGTAGCGAGGTGCGCGGGAACGCCTGAATGCCTTCCGCCACCTTGGCGCCGCGGGCATAGGTGACGTCAACGCCGTCGGGCAGCGCCTTTCGCAGTCCCTCCAGCGGCGAGACGGTGTATTTGGGCATGACGGTGGCGCTGCCCCCGCCCTGCGTGCGCGCCTCCTCGGCGTTGTGGCCGATCACGGCCACGCTGCCCAGCTTCGCGGCGTCCAGCGGCAGGATTCCGCCCTCGTTACGGACCAGTACCGCGCCGCGGACAGCCACTTCACGGGCGACGGCGGCGCCGTTCAGCTGGGCAGGCAGGTCCGTCACGGCCGGCGTGAAGCCCTCGAGGGACCCCACGCGAGCGGCAAGCCGCAAGATGCGGGTGACCTTTTCCAGGATGGCGTCCCGGCTGACCCGGCCGTCGTTCACGGCTGCCAGCAGCTTCGGGCCCCAGTGACCCACAGGTCCCGGCATTTCCAGGTCCTGGTGCGCATTGGCAGCGTCCACAGACCGGACCCCGGTCCAGTCAGACACGACGACGCCGTCGAAGCCCCATTCCGTGGCGAGCGGCGTCTCGAGGAGCTTGTTTTCGCTGGCCGTGGTGCCGTTGATGGAGTTGTACGAGCTCATCACGAGCCAGGCGCGGGCTTCGGTGATGGCGTCTTGGAAGGCGGCGAGGTAGAGCTCGCGGAGCGGGCGCTCGGCCACGACGGAATCCGATGTGAAACGCTCCGTCTCGGCCTCGTTGGCAAGGTAGTGCTTCGGGGTGGCGCCCACGCCCATGGACTGCACGCCGGAGACGTACCCGGCGGCCAGCGTCGCGGTGAGGCGGGGATCTTCGCTCATGCATTCGAAGTGCCGACCGCCCAGCGGCGAGCGGTGGAGGTTAATAGTGGGGCCGAGGACGGCGTGGACGCCCTTGCGCCGGGCCTCCTGCCCGAGTACCTGCCCGTAGCGGCGGGCGGTTTCAACGCTCCACGTCGCGGACAGGGCGGAGGACGAGGGCAGCGAGACGGAGTCGTGGCGCTCATCGAAGTCCTCGCCGCGGACGCCGGCGGGGCCGTCGGACATCACGACGCGGCTGAGCCCGATTTCGGGGATAGCGTGCGTGGACCACACATCCGCTCCGGTCAGCAGCCGGATCTGCTGCTCCAAGCTCAGACCGGCAGCGAGCCGGCGGATCCGGGCGTCCGCATCCGGCGAATCCGGGGAGAGGGCCAGGACGGCGGGGGACAGCGAGGGGTTCATTTACTTGACTCCTTTGATTCGGGTGACGAGGATCGCGCCGATGATGCCGACGACGGCGCCGCCGAGGAACAGTGCGGGGTATCCGCCCAAGGCGATCACGGGGAAGGCGACGGCGGGCACAAGGGACTGGGGAAGCGCCTGGGCAATGTTGAACACGCCGAAGGTCTTGGCGTTTTCAGACTGGGTACCCGGCAGGAGGTCGGCGATGAGGGCGACGTCCACGGCGCCGAAGCAGCCCAGGCCCAGTCCGGCGATGGCCTGGCCCACCAGCACCTGGTCGGTGGTGCTGGACGTGGCGATGACGATCAGGCCGACCATGATGATGAGGGCCGAGGCGATCACCATGCCCTTTCGCTTGCCGATCCTGTCGCTGAGCCAACCGCCCGCCACGCTGGTGAGGACCGTTCCGGCGGAACTGATCAGCGTTGCCTGGAAGACCAGCGTGGTGACCTGGGACGGGGCTACGTGGAGCTGGTCGGTGAAGAAGTACGGCAGGTAGAGCAGTGCCGCGCAGTAGCCCACATAGACCATGAACTTGGTCAGCCAGGCCCAGCCCAGGCCAGGGTAGGTGCGGGGATTGAAGTAGAACGAACCCAGGATCTCCTTGAGGTTCAGCGGAGCGGGCTTCTCGGTGAGGACGCGGTCCTTGAAGGTGAAGGCGAAGCCGATGGCCAGGGCGGTCCCCACGACGCCGGGAACAACGGCCATCTGCAGGGCGTTATCGAAGAGCTGCGCGAAGAACGCCGCGGCCACAAGCCCGACGGACAGGGTCATGCCGATGAGCCCGGACAGGCGGCCGCGTTCCGAGGGGGCGGCCTGGTCCGGAAGGGTGGCCACCAGCGCCGCGAGTGCCGCGTTGAAGCCTAGCTGGGCAAAGATCCACGCGACCAGGACCCCCGGGACACCGGTGGCCGAACCCAAAAAGAAAAGCGCAACAAGCCCCGTCAGCGATCCGCCGATGATCCATGGCTTGCGCATCCCGAAGCGGGACGTCGTGCGGTCACTCAGCCGGCCGAAGAACGGATTGGCGAGAAGGGCGACGATGGCGCCGACGCCGGCGACAAGACTCAGTGCACCGGCGCGCGTGTCCGGCGTGGTGATTTCGGAAACCTTGATGGCCAGAACAACGATGGCCGGCGCCAGCACCGCCATCCACAGACCGGCGCTCGCGATCGGCATCCCGATCACGTAGGCGCGGGAAGCCTTGCTGATTGAAGGTCCCAGGCTGCTGGGAGCCTGATGGGCGGCCTGAGCCGCTGAATCCTGGTTGATGGTCCTGACGGCCACGTTGCCTCCTGACGAAAAGTGGCCCTCCGTTGGGCCCTGGGAATGATCGTAACCATAAAAACCGAGTGTGACTAGGTTTTAAGACAAAAAGGTGAAATAAACTGTGTCAATGTCAATCTCGAAGCCCCGCGGGCCCTACGCCAAAGGAGCGGAACGCCGCGAGCAGATCGTTCGGACGGCGACCGATGTGTTCGCCACAGAAGGCTTTGAGGGCACGGCCCTGAAGCGCGTCGCCGAACTCGTCGGCGTGAAAGAGGCGACACTTTTCCACTACTTCACCGGCAAACAGGAACTCCTGACGGCCGTGCTGGCCGAACGGGACCGGCGCAGCCGGGAACTCGGGGGGACGGGGGACGTGGGGCTGTCTTCCCTCGCCGTCGTTGCCGAGCGAAACCGCAGCGAACCGGGCCTCACTACTCTGTACGCCGTGGCGTCGGCGACCGCCAACGACCCCGGACATAATTCCCACGGCTATTTCCAGGACAGGTACGCGCAGCTGGTGGAGGAATTGCGGCAGGACATCGCGCGCCGCCAGGGTGCGGGTTCGGTGCGGACGGACGTCGCGCCGGACACCCTGGCAAGGTTGGTGATCGCAGCGTTTGACGGCCTGCAGCTGCAGTGGCTCTACGACAAGGACGTGGACATGGCGGACGGCTTGACTCAGCTTGTCGACGTCCTGCTGGCCCCGCCGGCAGACTGACCCCGCGCCTGCCCCGAGATGGGGAGCTGGGGTGGCCGGCCGGCTGGGTGACGGCGGTGCCGGCGAATTGTTACGCCCGGCGTTTGCCCCTGCCTCGGCTCCGGGGCTATGGTCGACGCTATGACTAACCGTTGGTATGCGTATTTTTCGTTGGCTCTGGAGGGGCCCGCGTCTAACTGACACGCATCCAACTTTCCTTCAGAGCCAACAGGGCAGAGATCATTCTCTGCCCTTCGCCATTTCTCCGGCGGGTTCTGATCAGGGCCCGCTCCGCACCTGGAACAGGACCCGAACATGAGCATCGAAGCAGCCGCCGACACCCAGCAATCCACCTCGAACCTGCGCGTCAGCGAGTTCACCCCGCTGCCCACCCCGCAGGACCTCATGGCGGAACTGCCGCTGGAGGCCCGGATGGCCGAGGTGGTGGGACGAAGCCGCGACGAAGTCCGCGCCATCATGGACGGCGTCGATGACCGGCTGCTGGTGATCGTGGGTCCGTGCTCCATTCACGACCCCAAGGCCGGCCTCGAATACGCCCGCCGGCTGGTGAGCCAGGCCGAGAAGCACCGCGAAGACCTGCTGATCGTCATGCGCACATACTTCGAGAAGCCGCGCACCACGGTCGGCTGGAAGGGCCTGATCAACGACCCCCGGCTGGACGGCAGCCACGACATCGCCGCAGGCCTGCGCGCGGCCCGGTCCTTCCTGCGGCAGGTCACCGCGCTCGGGCTGCCCACGGCCACCGAGTTCCTCGAGCCCATCAGCCCGCAGTACGTCGCGGACCTCGTCTCCTGGGGCGCGATCGGCGCCCGCACCACGGAGAGCCAGATCCACCGCCAGCTGGCCTCCGGGCTGTCCATGCCGATCGGGTTCAAGAACGGGACCGACGGCGACCTCCAGGTGGCGCTGGACGCCTGCAGCGCCGCCGCGGCCGCCCAGGCGTTCCTCGGGATCGACGACGACGGCAGGGCCGCGCTCGTTGCCACCGCCGGTAACCCGGACACCCACATCATCCTCCGCGGCGGACGCAAGGGACCCAACTACTCCGCCGCCGACGTTGAGGCCACCTCGGCCAGGCTGGCCGCGAAGCAGCTGAACCCCCGGCTGATCGTCGACGCCAGCCACGCCAACAGCGGCAAGAACCACCACCGCCAGGCCGAGGTCGCCCTCGAAATCGGATCCCAGCTGGAAAGCGCCGGAGCTGCTGCCGGGGCCATTGCCGGCGTCATGCTGGAGAGCTTCCTGGTGGGCGGGGCGCAGAACCTCGACGTCAACGCCGCAGACAAAGCCGCAGGCATGGATTCAGGCTCGGGGCGGGACGAACTGGTCTACGGCCAGAGCGTCACGGACGCCTGCATGGACTGGGACGTAACGGCGTCGGTGCTCGGCCAACTGGCGGCCTCGGCCCGCACGCGCCGGACCCGCCCCTGAGGCCGCAACCCGGATCAGGGGGACGGGGAGCCGGTGCCAGCAGCATTTCGAGATTCCTGCGGAAAGTGCGTGGGCATTCCCGCGGAAGGCTTTCACATTGGCACCATGAGCAACTACAGTTGCTTTCACATGGTTGTTTGATGGCTCAGCATCGGCACACCGCCATGGCATCAGGTGGGGCTGCCGTTCGCTTGAGCAAAGGAATAAGGGAAATGTCTACGGAGGCCAACTTCTCCAAAGCCCGTTTTTTGACCGTGGCTGAGGTCGCGGAACTCATGCGGGTATCAAAGATGACTGTGTACCGTCTGGTGCATTCGGGGGAGATGCCGGCCGTTCGCTTCGGCCGCTCCTACCGCGTACCGGAGAACGCCGTCGAGCAGTACCTCAAGGGTGCTGTCGTCGACTCGGGTGACGGCCACGCCGGGACTGGCTAAAGAGTCCGCACCATCTTTCTCAGCGTGAATTGACTGCTTTGGGGCCGCACATGGCCCGCGGTCGTGGGGTGCCCCGGAGAGGCGGTACCCTGTTAAGGAACGTTTTACGTCATTGTAAGAACCTGTCAGTTGTTTCAGTCTGCTGCTTAGCCCGCGGACCCTTCCCAACAGGCAGGTACTGCATCTAGCCGGTAAGGAACTTTCGTGGGTTCAGTTATTAAGAAGCGTCGCAAGCGTATGGCCAAGAAGAAGCACCGCAAGCTGCTTCGCAAGACGCGCCACCAGCGTCGCAATAAGAAGTAGCAATACTTCGCACTGCATAAAATGCCCGTTGCCTTCCAGGCGGCGGGCATTTTCTTGCCCTTGTGCGGGCGGGTGGGGATTTTGCGGCGGAAACGGGCACGGGCTGCGGAAACAGGCGCAGGCTACGGGGCCGGACGACGGCGGGCCGGATCCGCGCCGCGCGACCGGAACCGCAGCGGAAAGGTCCGGAGCTTAGCGGCCGGGGCCGCGGAAGCGGGAGAACCCCCGCCACAGGCCGTAGATGGCCCCTCCCACCGTGGCGGCCTTGAACCCCAGAGTGGCGGCGCGCCGGCCGGAGCGGAAATCGTAGACCGGCCAGTTGTGCTCGCGGGCGTAACGGCGCAGCTTGGAGTCGGGATTGATGGCGACGGGGTGTCCCACCATGCTCAGGAGCGGGATGTCGTTGTGGGAATCGCTGTAGGCCCAGCAGCGGCCAAGGTCCAGGCCTTGGTCCGCGGCGATTTCGCGGACCGCCACCGCTTTGGCCGGGCCATGGAGGATTTCGCCCACGAGCTGTCCGGTGTAGGAGCCGTCCAGGATCTCGCCGACCGTGCCCAGCGCCCCGGTCAGGCCCAGCCGGCTGGCAATAACGTTCGCCACCTCGACCGGTGTCGCCGTGACGAGCCAAACCTTGCGCCCGACCCGGAGGTGCTGCTCGGCCAGGGCTTTGGCCCCCGGCCAGATCCGCGACTCGATCATCTCGTCATAGACCTCTTCGCCCAGGGCCTCGATGTCCTTCGCCGTGATGCCGGCGGCGAGGGACAGGGCGGAATCCCGGACGGCATGGACGTCGTCCATGTTTTCGCCGCGCAGGATGAACATGAACTGCTTCCAGGCGAAGCCGGCGCCCTGCCGCAAGGTGAACGCGCCGCGCTGGTGCAGCTTGCGTGCCACGTGGAAAAGGCTTGCGCCCTTCATGAGGGTGTTGTCGACGTCGAAAAACGCGGCCTCGCCGTGCTGCGGCATTGCAGCGGACTCGCTGGCCACAGCGACGTATTTCTCCTCGGGCATGCCACGAGTCTAGTCAATGACCGGCCCCGGACCGCCCGCCGGGTGCGCGACGCGGCGGCAGGACTGCATGACGGCCCCCAAGCGCCGCCCCCGGTGTTGTCCCTGTGAGGGGAGTGCGGCAATGAGGGGAGTGCAGCGCGTCGACGCCGACGCGGCCGCCGGGCTACGGTGGATCCATGGCCACACCCGCGCACATCCCCGATGTAGTTCTGATCACCAAAGCCAACTGTCACCTGTGCACGGAGGCGCGCGCCGCCGTCGGCCGCGTCACTGCTGCCCTCGGGATCGGTTGGACGGAACAATCCGTGGACGACGACGCCGGGCTGCGCGACCGCTTCGCCGAGGAGATCCCGGTGGTGCTGGTGGACGGCGTGCAGCGGGATTTCTGGAAGATCGACGAGGCCCGCCTGACACGGACACTTCAGCGGGCCCTCGGACAACAGCCCTGACCCCCGGTGCTTTGTTGCGTGACGCGCGGGGGCTCTAGAGTGGGAAGCACAACGCGACGCAATGGAGCAGATAGTGACTTCGCTGGATTCATCTCCCGAGGCTGTTCCCGGGGGAGCCGGGAATGCCGCCAAACAGATTCCGCCCGCGGCCGTGGCGCGGCTGACCATTTATCTGCGCGCCCTGACCACACTGCTGGCTGAAGGGGTGGACCGGGTCTCGTCCGAGTCCCTGGCCGAGGCCTCCGGGGTTAGCTCCTCGACGCTGCGCAAGGACCTCTCCTATGTGGGCTCCTACGGCACGCGGGGCGTGGGGTATGAGGTCCAGTACCTCAACCGGCACATCGCGGCCGCCCTCGGGCTGACGCATGACTGGAAGGTCGCAATCGTCGGCGCCGGCAACCTGGGCAAGGCCTTGGCCCGGTACGGCGGATTCGAGTCGCGGGGCTTTGACATCGTGGCAATTTTCGACGCCGACCAGATGGTGGTGGGCAGCGAAGTCGGCTGGCTGCGCGTCAGCGACGCCGCTGACCTTGAGCCGGTACTGCAACGGACGGGTGCCAACATGGTGGTCCTTGCCCTGCCCGCCGCGGTGGCCCAGGATGTCTGCGACCGTGTGATTGCCGCCGGTGTGCGGAGCATCCTCAGCTTCGCCCCGGTGATGCTGCAGGTCCCGCCGGGGGTCAACCTCCGCAAGGTCGACATGGCAACTGAACTGCAGATCCTGGCCTATCACGCACAACGGGCGCAGGACCCGGAGGACGCTGACTAGGTTCTGCCAGGTGGTCCTCCGGCTCCCGCGCCCTGTGGGCAGGTCCCTGTTGGGGAGTCCTCGGTGCAGCTACTTCCCGAAGGGGGCGCCGGGACGCCCGTAGGGGTTGGCAAAGGGTTGCCGCTTCTGGAAATAGGGGGACGCCGCGGGCAGGTACAGCAGCACGATGGCCGCAATGCCGAGCAGCGCGGCCAAGGTGGCGAGGCTGAACGGGAAGAGGTTGAGGATCGACAGTGCAGCAAACACCGTGCCCAAAATACGTGCCCAGTTCTTGCCCTTGCGGACATTGAACGCCACGAGGGCGTACAGTCCGGCGGTGATCACGGCGATCACCACGATGGTGCCGATCAGGACACCTTTGAGGGACTCGAAATCGACCTTCGTGCCGCTTGTTGCCATCTGCTGCTCGAACAGGTCCCGGACGGCGGGGCTGTCCAGGGTCCCCAGGGACAGCAGCACGGAAATCACCCACACCGCGCCTGCCGCGATGATCAGCCAGAACGAGGTGTTGACGAGCTGGGGAACCGGCCCAGCAGCCTGAGGCTGCTCGGACGGGTACTGGGCGTAGGGGGACTGGCCGTACTGCGGAGTCTGCGGGGCGTACTGGCCGTACTGCGGAGTCTGCGGGGCGTACTGGCCGTAGGCCGGCGGGGTCTGCTGGCCGTATTGCGGGGTCTGCGGGGCGTTTTGGCCGTAGGCCGG
>NZ_FNJS01000006.1:35927-198449 GCF_900104405.1 Arthrobacter sp. ok909
GGGGTCTGCTGGCCGTATTGCGGGGTCTGCGGGGCGTTTTGGCCGTAGGCCGGCGGGGTCTGCTGGCCGTACTGCGGAGTCTGCGGCGCGTTCTGACCGTCGGCCGGGGTGGACTCCCCTCCCGGCTCGGAGCCGTTGGGAGGTGAAGGCGGGACTGGAGGGTTGCTCATGAAGCGGTCCTTTGCGAGTCGATCACGGAATCGGCCACCGGGACCAGCGATCCTGCCCTGCCCCCAGCATGGTTTAGCTCCACCGTACCGCGGGCCGGCCGCCGTGCGGATCATTCCGCAGAGGTATTCTCAACCCTCTTTCGTCCACCGGTTGGGCCGCGGCTGGACGGCAAGCGGGACGGGCGGTTGGGCCACGCGTCCGCCACTGCCATCAGACGGAATCCCGGGGCGCGGCAGGCCTAGGTTCGGCCCCGATGGGCGACAAACCAAGCCTGTGAATTTGGCAGCCACATCAGCGCGGTTGCTGCCAGGCTGATGAAGAAGCCCGGCAGGCCTCCACCGCCCCGCCTCAGCCCGCGAAGCGCGCGCGGAAACAGCAGCGGAAGCTGCAGCGGAACCAGCAACACAAACAACAGCGCCCTGCTTCATCGCGAAGATGAAGCAGGGCGCCGGAACCGGCCACCCGGCGTCGAGTGGCCAGCGGGGAGAGTAATGACTATGCCGCGGGAGCGATGAAGGCCAGTTCCAGGTTGATGGCAACCTTGTCGCTGACCAGCACGCCGCCGGCTTCGAGGACTGCGTTCCAGGTCAGGCCGAAGTCCTTCCGGCTGATGGTGGTTTCGGCGGTGAGTCCGGCGCGGGTGTTGCCGAACGGATCGACGGCCACACCGTTGAATTCGGTCTCGAGGGCCACCGGGCGGGTGATGCCCTTGATGGTGAGGTCGCCCTGGAGTTCATAGGCGTCGCCCTTGGGGACGATGGTGTTGGAGACGAAGGAGATCTCCGGGAACTTCTCGACGTCGAAGAAGTCCTCGCCGCGGACGTGGCCGTCGCGGTTGGCATCGCCGGAGTCGAAGCTCGCGGTCTTGATCGAAGCGCTCACCTTGGAGTCGGTGACGTTCTCGGAGAGGTCCAGCGTGGCTGCGGCGTCGGTGAACTGGCCGCGGACCTTGCTGATGCCTGCGTGGCGGACGGTGAACCCGATCTCGCTGTGCGACGGGTCGAGGGTCCAGGTGCCGGTGGTGACGTTTGCGGGAAGTGCCATGGTGATGCTCCTTGAGTCGGGTGGGTCCTGCTGCGGTTCGTCTGATCGTTACTTGAAACCTCATTGGTTGAAATCTCAACTAACTGCTTCACCCAGTATAAACATGCATTTGCATCTTTTATTCCAACTCCAGGGAACATTTTTCAAAACTCTTCAGTTCTACCTTCCGTAGAAGATTTCAGATCGACCGTCATCTTTGAGAAACTGGTAGACATGCCCCAAGCCACTGTTCATTTGCTCCGCCACGGCGAGGTCCACAATCCCGATGGTGTCCTGTACGGCAGGCTGCCGGAATTCCACCTCTCCGAACTCGGCCGGGAGATGGCCCGCACGCTGGCCGAACACTTCAGCGAGCGGTCCGAACAAGGGGCCCGGATCGTCCACCTGGCGTCGTCGCCGCTGACCCGCGCGCAGGAGACGGCCCAGCCGATTGCCGCGGCCCTGGGCCTTGAGATCGCCACCGACGCCCGCATTATCGAGGCGGCCAACTACTTTGAGGGTCTTCACGTCTCCAAGGCGGAGCTGCTCCGGCCCAAGCACTGGACCAAGCTGTACAACCCGCTCCGGCCGTCCTGGGGTGAGCCCTACAAGGAGCAGGCTGCGCGGGTCATTGCGGCGGTCCAGGACGCACGCGTCCGGGCGATCGAGCTTGGCGGTGACGGGGCCGAAGCCATCCTGGTCAGCCACCAGCTGCCCATCTGGGCCACGCGGCTCAGTGCCGAGGGCCGCCCGCTGTGGCATGATCCGCGGAAGCGCGAGTGCACGCTGACCTCGCTGACGTCCCTGGTGTTCGACGACGCCGGCGTGCTCGTGCGGGTTGACTACAGCGAGCCTGCTGCCGCCCTCTTGCCCGGTGCCGCCAGCACCCCGGGAGCCTGACCATGGCAGAGAACCGACGCGCCGGGACTCCGCTGTCCCGCCGCAACGTCCTGACGGCCGGCGGGGCCGCCCTCGCCGTCGTGTTCGGGCTGTCCGGCTGCGCCCAGGACGATGCCCTCGCCAAGCAGGCCAAAGCCGGGGACAACAAGAACTACGTGGCCGGCGACGGATCCGTGACCGAATTCGCCGTCGCGGACCGCAAGAGTCCCGTGGAGCTCAAGGGGACGCTGTTCGACGGAACCGCCGTCACCTCCGCGGACTTCACCGGCAAAGTCACCGTGCTGAACTTCTGGTTCGCCGCGTGCGCCCCCTGCCGGGTCGAAGCGCCCACCCTCGAGTCGCTGCACCAGGAATTCAAGAACCAAGGCGTGCAGTTCTTCGGCGTCAACCTGCGCGACGAAAAACCCACGGCCGACGCGTTCGACCAGACCTTCAAGCTGACGTACCCAAGCTTCAACGACAAAGACGGCGCCGTACTGCTGGCCGTCTCCGGCCTCGTGCCCCCCGGCGCTGTGCCCACCACCCTCGTGCTGGACAAGCAGGGCCGCGTCGCGTCCCGGGTGCTCGGCGAAATCCAGCAGGGCACCCTCAAATCCCTCATCGCCGCCGCCGTGGCCGAGTAGCGCGGTCCACACTGTGAACAGCCCCTTCGCCGAAGCCATCCTGAACGGATCGCTCCTGCTGGCCATTCCCGTTGCCCTCCTGGCCGGGTTTGTCTCCTTCCTCTCTCCCTGCGTCCTTCCGCTCGTCCCCGGATACCTCGGCTACGTCACTGGGCTGACCGGCGTCGACCTGCAGAAACAAAGGCGCGGCCGCATGCTGGCCGGAATCGGGCTCTTCGTCCTTGGCTTCTCCGTGATCTTCGTGCTGCTTGGCGGGGCGTTCGGGCAGCTGGGCAGCCTCATCACCGGCTCGCAGAACAAGTGGATCACCCAGTTCCTGGGCATCCTGGTGATCATCATGGGCGTGGTGTTCATGGGCGGCTTCGGTTGGCTCCAGCGCGATGCCAAGATCCATGCCAAACCGCCGGCCGGACTATGGGGTGCGCCCTTGCTCGGCATCACCTTCGGGCTGGGCTGGGCCCCGTGCATCGGTCCCACCTATTCCGCCGTCCAGCTCCTCAGCCTCTCCGGCGGCTCGTCCGCGGCGAAGGGGGCGTTCCTGGCCTTCGTGTATAGCCTTGGGCTGGGCATCCCGTTCCTGCTGATCGCGCTGGCTGTGCGCCGCGGCATCGGCGTGATGTCTTTCTTCCGCAAGCACCGGCTCGCCATCCAGCGCACCGGCGGCGGCATCCTTGTCCTGCTCGGCATCCTGATGGCCAGCGGCGTGTGGGGTACCTGGGTCTCCGGGTTGCAGTACTGGTTCCAAACCGATGTGAAATTGCCGATCTGATGAGCGAGCGCGTGAACGTAAAGAAGAAGAAGTCCCCCAAGTCCGAGGCCGTCATGCCCTCGCTGGGTCCGTTGGGCATGCTCCGCTGGGCGTGGACGCAGCTGACCAGCATGCGCACGGCCCTGTTCCTGCTCCTGCTGCTGGCTGTCGCCGCCGTGCCCGGCTCGCTGTTCCCGCAGCGGCCCGCCAACCCGTCGATTGTCACGCAGTACATCCAGGACCACCCGGACTACGGCAAGATCCTGGACTCGGTCCAGCTCTACGACGTCTACTCCTCGGCGTGGTTTTCCGCGATCTACCTCCTGCTGTTTATCTCGCTGATCGGCTGCGTGATCCCGCGCGCCATCGCGCACTACAAAGCGATGCGTTCCCAGCCTCCGCGCACCCCGGCACGGCTGTCCCGGCTCCCCGAATACGGCACCCTGGTGATTCCGGCCGACGCCGGGATCCCGGCGTCGGCGGCTATCTCCGACGCCGCGGAGCTGCTGAAGAAGCGCGGATACCGGGTTGATGTCCGGGACCGCGACGGCGAGCGGCCCTCCCTCGGGGCCGAGCGCGGCTTCCTGAGGGAAGTCGGTAACCTCGTCTTCCACACAGCGCTGATCGGGGTGCTGGTCTCGGTGGCGGCCGGCGGCCTCTTCGGCTACAGCGGGCAGCGGATCCTGGTGGAGGGCGACACCTTCGTCAACACCCTGGTCGGCTATGACCAGTTCACGCCCGGCACCAACTTCCAGAGCAGCCAGCTCCAGCCGTATTCCGTCCAGCTGGACAAGTTCGACATCACCTTCG
This sequence comes from Arthrobacter sp. ok909, assembly GCF_900104405.1. Taxonomy (NCBI): domain Bacteria; kingdom Bacillati; phylum Actinomycetota; class Actinomycetes; order Micrococcales; family Micrococcaceae; genus Arthrobacter; species Arthrobacter sp. ok909. The sequence goes on from NZ_FNJS01000006.1 coordinate 40,203, forward strand.
ACCGTGAATCCAAGGGCAAGTTCGGACAGCCCATCGATTTCACGGCCGAAGTGACCACGAAGGAAAACCCGGACGCGCCGGCCAAGAAGGAACTGCTCAAGGTCAACGACCCCCTGAGCCTCGGCGGCACCAGCGTGTACCTCACGGGCAACGGCTACGCCCCCGTGGTCACTGTCCGCGACGCCGCCGGGAACATCGCCATGCAGGGGCCCGTGGTCGCCAAACTCCAGGGCGAGAACTACTACTCTTCCGTGGTCATCAAGGTCCCGGACGCCAAGCCGGAGCAGCTCGCGTTCGCAGGGTTCTTCCTGCCGACGGCCTTCATCACCGACAAGGGCGTGTCCTTCAGCGGTGATCCGGAGCTCATCAACCCGCAGCTGACCCTGAACTCGTACTTCGGCGATCTCGGCCTGAACGCGGGAGCACCCCAGAACGTCTTCGAACTCGACGTCAAGAAGCTGACGCCGCTCAATGCGCGGAACCTGCCCACCAAGGGCATCGTCCTGGCGCCCGGGAGCAGCTACACGCTGCCCGACGGCAAGGGATCCATCAGCTTCGACGGCGTGAAGCGCTACGTCGGCGTGGACATCCACCACAACCCCGGCCAGCTCTACGCGCTGATCTTCGCGCTCCTGGCCGTCGCCGGGCTGGTCACCTCGCTCTACGTGAACCGCCGCCGCGTCTGGGTCCGGACCGGCACCCACGAGGACGGCCGCACCATGGTGGAATATGGTCTCCTGGCCCGCGGCGAGGACCACCGCCTGGCCGGGGAAGCCGCGGCCATCCGCAAACTCCTGTCCAGCGAATGGCTGCTGGGCGAGGACGCCGCGCCCGGTTCCCAGCCCGCTCCCAGCAGGACGGCGGATAATGACCGGGCGGCTACCGCCGAGAGCGGTGCCGGCGGCACGAACGCCTCCCCTGAACACCCCGAAGAAGACTTCATTCAGTCAACAGCCGGCTCCTCTGAGTCGAAGAAGGATCAGTAATGCTGTTCGCGATCAACGAAACCATGGGCCAGTACAGCGAGCTCTTCATGTTGCTGGCCGCCGGCACATACACAGTGGCCTTCATCGCCTTCGCCTGGGACCTGGCCAAGAGCAGCAAGATGCTGCGGGCTGTGGACCTCAAGGCGGCGGAACTCTCCGGGCAGACGGCCGCGGCCGCGCGCGTCCCTGTCGGAGTCGGTGCGGTGGCCGCCGGAGGCGACGCTGACCGCGCCGATTCGGATGTCAGCGGGCCCGTCGGCCGTGCCGAACGTCCGACGTCGTCTTCCTCCGGCCGTAGCGGCGCGGCAGGGGCGGGCTACACCGCCGACGGCAGCATGCGCTACGGCGGCGAGCGGCGGGTCCCCGCGCGGGTGGCTGTCGCGCTGACCGTCCTGGGCGCCGCAATCCATGCGGCCGGCGTGATCACCCGTGCGCTCGGCGCGGGACGGGTGCCGTGGGGCAACATGTACGAATTCCTCACCACCGGTGCCTTCGTGGCCGTTGCCGTCTTCCTGCTGGTCCTGATCCGCCGCGACCTGCGCTTCCTGGGCACGTTCGTGATCGGCCTGGCCATCATCATGCTCGTTGCGGCCTCCATCGCCTTCTGGACGCCCGTGGGGCACCTCGTGCCCGCGCTGCAGAGCTACTGGCTGATCATCCACGTCTCCATCGCCGTGATGTCCTCGGCCCTGTTCACCCTGACCTTCGCCATGTCCGCGCTGCAGCTCGTGCAGTCGCACCGGCAGAAGACCATCGCCGCGGGAGGTGCCGACAAGCTGGGATTCATGCGCCTCGTGCCGAACGCCCTGAGCCTGGAGAACCTGTCCTACCGCATCAACGCGATCGCGTTCGTCGGCTGGACGTTCACGCTCATGTTCGGCGCCATCTGGGCGGAGAAGGCCTGGGGCCGGTTCTGGGGCTGGGACACGAAGGAAGTCTGGACCTTCGTGATCTGGGTGGTTTACGCCGGCTACCTGCACGCCCGCGCCACTCGTGGCTGGACCGGAACCCGTGCCGCCTGGCTCTCGATCGTCGGCTACCTGTGCGTGGTCTTCAACTTCACGATCGTGAACCAGTTCTTCAACGGCCTGCACTCCTACTCGGGGCTGTAAACCGCACCCCAGGGCTGCAACGCCTCCGCGATCCGCCACGAATGGCCGCCAAGCTACCCCGTTTGGCGGCCATTCGTGACAGCCAGGTTCTCCAAGGCGCGCGGCAGGGGGAAGCCCCACAGCACGGCCGCAGACAGATGGCTCACGACTGCGCCCGTCACCGCCGTCAGGGCGTGCACGCGTGCCAGCAAACTATCCGGGGCGGCGGCGGTGGCGCGCACTCCGTAACAGGGGCTGGCGAGATCCTGGGCCCGGGTCCGTCGTCGGCTCAGCCCGGCAGTGCGGGCCTCGGCCACGGTGAAGGGCCGGTGTCGAAGGTGCGGGGGTAGCTCACTGGGCTCGCGCATATGAGCATTCTGCGCCCGCATCGAGGAGGCTCGGGAGTTGTCCACAGAGCGGCCAGGGTGTGGGGGAGGAGTGGGCCGTGTGAGCAGCAGCCGCGGAGTGGATGAGTGGGGGCCATTTGCCGGAGATGGCCACTTTGAGGCGGGGATTCCGGCCATCTGGGGCGAATGGCCGCAGTCAGTATGGCGCGGAGTTGGTGGGCCGGGGGAATGAGGGCCGGAGTACTGCTACTTGACCTCGTCGGTACCTTGCGTGCCGGCGTCGCCTGGTTCGCGGGCATCGCCGGCGCTCTCCGGGCGGCTCGCGTCCCCGTTGCCGGCGTCAAGCTTGCGCTCCTTGGCATCGAGTTGGTCCTTGAGCCTCTTGAGCCTGTCGGCCTCGGCCTGATTGCGGCGGCGGATTTCAAGGTTGCGCAGAAAATCGGGGTCGTCGTCTGGGGCTACGGGGTGGCTGTAGGCGACGGGCGCGGTGTCCGTGGCCCGGGGGCGTCCGATCAGGAACCACAGGATGGCGCCGACCACGGGGAGGAGGATCTGTACGAAGATCCAGGCCGTTTTGGAGATCCCCCTGGTCAACCGCTTGTCAGTCCGGATGAGGTCGACAAGTCCATAGACGAATACGACCAGTATGACGATCGGGACCACTACACGGAGCATATCTTCAGTCTAGCCGTCAAGCGGCCCGACGGCGCCGATCACCGGCCCCCGGTCCGGCCCGCGGCTCCGGCCACCGGTACTGCCCCCGGACAGGCCAGGGGCGCCGCAGCCGCGGGAAGCTCGGCGGCCGCAGCCGGGCTGCCGTCCTGGCGGCTAAACTTGGGGTGTGGCTTTCCTCAAATACTCCCTGATTCGGTTGGCGCTGTTTGCGCCTCTCTTCGCACTTTTCCTCTATCTGCAGCTGGGGGTGCTCCTGGCCGCGCTGTGCGCCGGGATGATGTCCTTCGCCATCAGCTTCCTCTTCTTCCAGAAGCAGCGCGACGCGGCCACCGCGACCATCCACCACCGGTTCTCGGGTAAGGCCAAGCCGCTGCGCAGTGCCGGCGAGGTGGCTGACGCCGAGGCCGAAGACCGGATGGTGGATGCGAACCCCGACATTGCCGTCCACACGGACGCCCGCCCCAAAGACTCCTAACAGCGCTGGGCCGGAACCCGGCGGCCCGGAATGCCTGCCATGGCTCGGCAGCAGCTCGGGGCCGCGGACTAGGATCCGTGCTTGGAAATAGCGTGCTAGAAGCCGTGACTCAGGACGAGGCCCAGTGAAAACAGTGCCGCGAAGCCGAGGTTGATCAGTCCGGTCTGTTTCAGGACCGGGATGAGGCTCTTCCGGCGCCGCCCGGAGATCATGAGCCAGGACGGCATGAGGCTGGCAGGGATCAGCAGCAGCACAATCAGCATCCACGGGCGGGTCGGGGCCAGGACGATCACGAGAAGGATCGCGACGGCGAGCATCAGGACGTAGCTTTCGCGGGCATGCTTGTCGCCGAGCCGCACGGCCAGGGTCTTCTTTCCGGCCTTCCTGTCGGTCGGGATGTCGCGGACGTTGTTCGCCATCAGCAGGGCGCACGCGATCAGCCCCGTGCCGATCGCCCCGATAATGGCGGCGAGGCTGAGCTGGCCGGCCTGCGTGTAGGTGGTGCCCAGCGTTGCCACGAGGCCGAAGAACACAAACACAAAGACGTCGCCCAGGCCGAGGTAGCCGTACGGGTTCTTGCCGCCCGTGTAGCCCCAGGCGGCCAGCACGCAGCCGATGCCGACCAGGATGAGCCACCAGGCCTGCGTGATGATCACCAGGATCAGGCCAAACAGCATCGCCAGCCCGAATGCCGCGAACGCGGCCCGTTTGACCTGTTCGGGCTTGGCCGCGCCGGAGCCCACCAGCCGGAGCGGGCCCACCCGGTCCTCATCCGTACCGCGGATGCCGTCCGAGTAGTCGTTGGCGTAGTTGACACCGATCTGCAGGAGCAGGGCGACCAGTGCGGCCAGCACGGCGTTCAGCAGGATGAACGAATCCATCTCGTAAGCCGCCGCGCTGCCGATCAGCACCGGCGCAATCGCGGCGGGCAGGGTGCGCAGTCGGGCGCCTTGGATCCATTGTGCGGCTGTGGCCACGGTCAGTACCTCATTGGTTCGTTGAATGCTCGTTGGTTGGTTCAATACCCGGCCAGAAGCCGGAAGCCGCTTGTCTATTTTCCCTGATGCAGGGCATCGAGCAGGACCGTCATGCCGAGGCGGTCCGGCTTGCCGTTGGGCAGCATGAGCAGTTCCGCGGCGGGCAGGACCGTTTTCGGCGCCAGCGCACCCAGCACCGTCCCCCAAGTTTCGTTCCGGCCGTCGGCGAACGCGGCCAGGCCTTCCGGGGAACTGTCGGCCACCGCGACGTACGCGGCCAGGGCGTGGCCCCACTCCGCGGAGGGCACGCCGGCCACGAAGGCGGCGCGCACGCCGTCGAGCTTTTCCAGCACGGCTTGGACGTGCGCGGCCGAAACCTTGAGGCCGCCGGTGATGACGACGTCGTCGGCCCGCCCGAGCACGGTGAGCCGGCCGTCGGCGTCCAGTTCGCCGAGGTCGTTGGTCCGGTACCAGCGGACGCCGTCCTCTTCGATGAAGGCGCCGGCCGAGGGCTCGGGGGCATCCAGATACCCGGCGGCGACGGTTGCCCCGCCCAGCAGGATGCGGCCGTCTTCCGCCACGCGGACCAGGACGTCTTCGAGCGGGAAGCCGTCGTACACGCACCCGCCGCAGGTCTCGGCCGATCCGTAGGTGGTCACCACCTTGACTCCGGCGTCACGGGCCGCCGCGAGCAGCTCCGGGGCCGCGGGGCCGCCGCCGAGCAGGACGGCGTTGAAGCGCCGCAGCACGGCCAGCGTCTCGGCCGAGGGCGAGTCCAGGAGCCGCTGCAGCTGGGTGGGCACCAGCGAGGTGAAACGGATCTTGTCCGTGAGCTCCAAAGCCGCGGCCGTGAAGGCCTCCGGGGTGAAGCCGCCGGACATGTCCATGACCCACGGGCGGGTGCCCGCAAAGAGGGAACGGACCAGCACTTGCAGGCCGGCCACATACTGCACGGGGAGGGCCAGCAGCCACTGGCCTTCGCCCTTCAGCGCAAAGGCGGTCGCCATCGACGACGCCGCCAGGGCGTCCACGGTGAGGACGGTTGCCTTCGGCGTGCCCGTGGACCCGGACGTCCGCACCACGACGGCTGCGTCCTCGATGCCGGGCGTTGCGGGGAACGCCAGCACCGGAGCGCCGTCGGACCCTGCGGAGAGTTCGACGGCGGGTCCCTCGCCGTGGAGGGCAGCAGCCAGCGCCTTGAGCGCAGGTTCGATGTTGATGGCTCCGGAAGTCACAGCGCGCCTTAGAAGTAGTACGGGAATTTGGACCAGTCGGGGTCGCGCTTTTCGAGGAAGGCGTCCTTGCCTTCCACGGCCTCGTCGGTCATGTAGGCCAGACGGGTCGCTTCGCCGGCAAAGACCTGCTGGCCGGCCAGACCGTCGTCGGCCAGGTTGAACGCGAACTTGAGCATGCGGATGGCCTGCGGGGACTGCCGGGCGATGTCGGCGGCGTACTCCAGTGCGACGTCCTCGAGGCGTTCGTGGTCCACGGCCTCGTTGACCGCGCCCATCCGGACCATGTCTTCGGCGGAATATTCGCGGGCCAGGAAAAAGATTTCCCGGGCGGCCTTCTGGCCGATCTGACGGGCCAACAGGGCCGAGCCGTAACCGGCGTCGAAGCTTCCCACGGTGGCGTCGGTCTGCTTGAACTTGCCGTGCTGGCGGGAGGCGATGGTGAGGTCCGAGACCACGTGGAGGGAGTGCCCGCCGCCGGCTGCCCAGCCGTTGACGACGGCGATCACCACCTTGGGCATGGTGCGCATGAGCCGCTGGACCTCCAGGATGTGGAGCCGGCCGGCGCGGGCCGGGTCGATGGTCTCCTTCGTCTCCCCCTCGGCATAGCGGTACCCGTCGCGGCCGCGGATCCGCTGGTCCCCGCCCGAACAGAACGAGTGGCCGCCGTCCTTGGGGGAGGGGCCGTTCCCGGTGAGCAGCACGGTGGCCACGTCCGGGGTCATCCGGGCGTGGTCCATGGCGCGGTAGAGCTCGTCCACGGTGCCGGGCCTGAAGGCGTTGCGGACCTCGGGGCGATTGAAGGCGATGCGCACGGTGGGCAGGTCCCGGACCACCTCTCCGTCGGCGGAGCGCTCCACCTGGCGGTGGTAGGTCATGTCCTGGAAGTCGTCGAAACCGGACACGGTGCGCCACCGCTGGGGGTCAAAGACGTCGGATACCTTGGCGGGGATTTCGTTGCTCACAGTCCGAGTCTAGTAATCGGCTCAGCTGATGCAGAACTCGTTGCCTTCCGGGTCCGCCATGGTGTGCCATTCGTGGGGTCCTTGGCGGGCCGTCCAGAGGAACGTGGCGCCGCGCGCTTCCAGGGCGGCGCGCACCTCATCCTTGTCCGCGCCGGCCAGCCTCACATCCCAGTGAACCCGGTTCTTGACGGTCTTGTCCTCGGGGACCGACTGGAACAGGATGCGGCGGGCGGGCGCCTTGGTGTCGAGTTCTTCGGGCGGGACGATGGCGGCGCCGGCACCCCAGACGAGCTTGCCGTGATGCGTCAGGGTTTCCGCCTCCGTCGCGAAACCCTGCTCGATCATGGAACGGATGAAGCCCTCATCCTGCTGCTCCACGGCCCAGTCCAGGGTTTCGGCCCACCAGTCGGCGAGCCCGTGCGGGTCGATGCAGTCCACCACGATCTGAATGTTCAGTGTCATGGGAAGAACCTACGACGCCGGGACGGCCGGCGGTAGGTGTCCGCACCGGAAGACCTCCGCCGACGTTCCCGCCATCTCCGTTCGTGGCGTCGGCCTAGCCCTGGATCCGCTGCAGCTGTTCGAGGACCTCCGGCGGAATCGCGTAGATGAAGACCACCGCCAGAAGATTCTTGGAGGCGTGGACGAAGTAGGAGAACATCACGTTCTTGCCGGTCCAGACGTACACGAACACCAGGACGGCACCCATGGCGAGGTACGGCATCAGCACCTGCAGGGTCATCTGCTCCTGGCCCACGATGTGCAGGGCCGCGAACAGGACCACGGACAGGCCGCAGCACAGCCAGAGGTTGACCCGGCGGCTCAGCTTGCCGATCAGCAGGTGGCGGAAGATGTACTCCTCGACGAACGGGCCCACGATCACCAGCAGGGGCACCATGAGCCATACCGGGACCTGCTGCATGAGCGCCTGGAGCCCGGCCTGGTTGGCGGAGGTCTGCACCGGCCCGCTGACGGCCACGAACACGGCGGTGAGGATGAGCATCACCACCACGGACAGCGGCACCATGAGCGCGGTGAACCAGGGCCTCGTGGCCAGGACGCGGAGGTCCCGCGCGGCAACGCGCCGCGCGGCGGTCAGCGCCAGGATGCCGATGGTTGCGTAGAAGATCAGGTTCACCGCATAGGACGCCACGGCCGGATTGGGGGACAACCGCAGCAGCAGCGGCGCCAGCAGTTCGCCCGCCACGGCGAAGAATGCGGCCACGGCCACATAGAGTCCGGCAGTGATGAAGTCCAGCCGTGAGAACCGGTAAAGCTCCGGCTGCGGCGCCGGCGGTGTGCGGAGAGCTGTGCCCATGCCCCCAGCCTAGCGCCGGGGCGCAGGGACGCGGTCACGTACGCCATGCGGCAGTCGCCTCGGTACCTCAGCAAGAGTCGACGGTGCGATACTTGAGGACGCAAGCCGCCGCCGGCAGGCTGGGCACTTACTTGCGAGGACTCCTTGAGCGAACATCTCCGCCTTTCGGGCGTATCCCATGGTTATGGGGACCGCCAGCTCTTTGCCGGCGTCGAACTGGCCATCACGGCCGGTGAACATGTGGCGGTCGTCGGCGAAAACGGCGCGGGAAAATCAACGCTGCTCCGGGTTTTGGCCGGCCTCGAGGCCCCGGACGAGGGCACCGCCGTCAGCCAAGGCCGTGTCGGCTACCTTGCCCAGGCGCATGGCCTGCCCGATCAGTTCACCGTCAGCGACGCGATCGACGCCGCACTGGCATCGCTGCGCGCCCTGGAGGCCGAGCTGGACCGGCTGGAGGACGGGCTTGCCGGTGCGGAAGCGGACGAACTGGAGCGCTACGGAAACCTGCAGACGCAGTACCAGCTCCGGGAAGGCTACGCCGCGGAATCCCGGGTGGAGGCGGCGCTGGACAGGCTGGGCCTGGGCGGGCTGGACCGGATGCGGACACTGGGCTCACTCTCCGGCGGGGAACAGGAACGCGTGGCACTCGCCTGCGTACTGGCCGATCCCGCGGACATCCTCCTCCTGGACGAACCCACCAACCACCTTGACGCCAGCGGTACGGCCTGGTTGGAGGCGCGGCTGGCGGCGCACCGCGGAACCGTGGTGGTGGTCTCCCACGACCGCGTGCTCTTGCGCAAAGTGGCCTCAACCGTGATTGAGGTTGATGCCGAACGCCGGACGGTCAACCGCTATGGCAACGGCTATGAAGGTTACTTGCGGGAGAAGGCTGCCGAACGCCAGCGATGGGCGCAGCAATACCAGGGGTGGCTGGACGCGATGGCTGCCGAACGGCTCCAGGCGGACACAGTCGCGGGAAGGATGGGCTATGCCCGCCAACGCGACGGCGACAAAATGGGGTTCGACTTCAAGGCCGGCACGTGGCAAAAGGCGGTCACTAGCAAGGTCCGCAATGCCCAGGAACGTCTCCGCCGGCTGGAGGCCAACCCCATCGACCGTCCCCCGGTGCCCTTGAAGCTGGCAACGGATCTGCAGGCGGACGTTGCGACGGGTCCCGCTCTTGAAGCAAACGGGGTGGCCGTGCACGGCCGCCTGGAGGCCACGGACTTCCGGGTGGAGGCGGGCCAGAAAAACCTCATCACAGGCCCCAATGGCGCAGGCAAGTCCACGCTGCTCTCCGTGCTCGCGGGCACGCTGGAACCGGCCAAGGGCACCGTCGTGAGGCACGGCCGGATCGGGTACCTGCAGCAGGAGTTGGAACTCCCGCGGCGTCCGGCATTGCGGCTCTTGCCTGCTTTTGCCGCGGGCCTGGGCGGCAACATCGATGAGCACGCCGAGGCATTGCTGCACCTGGGGCTCTTCCGGACCAGCGAATTCCACGTACCGGTGGGCAGCCTTTCCGCAGGGCAACAACGCAGGCTGGCGCTGGCCCGGCTCCTGCTCGGCGGGTTCGGGACCATGCTCGTGGATGAACCCACCAACCATCTGGCGCCCGTCCTCGTGGAACAGCTTGAAGCGGCCCTCTCCGACTTCCTAGGGACGCTGGTCATAGTCAGCCATGACCGCGCGCTGGGGGAGTGGTTCAGCAAGTGCGCCCGTGCAAACAGCAGCGGGAACCGCGCCGGGCACGGCGTCGAGGCCGGGAACTGGCGCCGGTACGCCATGCGGGACGGCGCCGTAACGCAACTGAACGATGCGCCGGGATTTGTGGACAGCAAATAGAAGATTATTCGGCCATTGAGCAGATCGGTCATCATTAATTAGGAATAATGCCCGTCTGGTGTTGCCCGCGTCACGGTGCGGCCGGGAATTCTAGTACGATGGATGAGCCGAGCGAAGCTTTGACTTTGTGAGGTTCGGTACACGCTGCCGCCCCGCCGGGGCGAACCCGCATGTTGTGTAACCGAATCCCGGTCCCGTCCCGGCCCTAATCCGACCTGCAAGGAACTGTTGTGCCACAAAGTACTTCCACCGAACTTCAGAGCGCGCCGGCGCAACCCGCCGTCGTCGACTCGACTCTCAGCGCCGAGGGCTACAAGAAGACCCTGAGCGGCCGCCACGTGACGATGATCTCGATGGGCGGCGCAATCGGCGTCGGCCTGTTCATGGGAGCCGGCGGTCGTCTGGCCTCCACCGGCCCGGCGCTGATCTTCTCCTACGCCATTGCCGGCGTGATCGCCTACCTGCTGATGCGGGCACTTGGCGAGCTCATCATGTACCGCCAGACCTCGGGCTCCTTCGTCAGCTACGCCGGCGAAATGTTCGGCAAAAAGGGCGCTTTCATCTCCGGCTGGATGTACTTCATCAACTGGGGCATGACCGGGATCGCGGAACTGATCGCGATCGGCCTGTACTTCCAGTTCTTCTTCCCCAACGTGCCGGTGGAAGCCTCCGCGATTGCGGCGCTCGCTCTGCTGGTGGCCGTGAACCTGTTCAGCGTCAAGGCTTTCGGCGAGTTTGAATTCTGGGCATCCTGCCTCAAGGTCGGCGCCATCCTGATCTTCCTGGCTGTGGGCACCTTCATGGTGGTCACCAACGCCAAGGTGGGCGCGGGCCACGCCTCGGTGGCCAACCTCTTTGCCGACGACGGCGGGATGTTCCCCAAGGGCGCCCTCGTCATGGTCCTGGTGCTGAACGCCGTGATCTTCGCGTACAACGGCATCGAACTCGTCGGCATCACCGCCGGCGAGATGGAAAACGCCAAGCGCGAAGTGCCCAAGGCGATCCGCGCCGTCGTACTGCGCATTGTGGTCTTCTACGTCGGTTCCGTACTGCTGCTGGCCATGCTGCTGCCGTCGGATCAGTACAAGGCCGGCGTGTCCCCGTTCGTCACCGTCTTCGGCCAGATGGGCCTTGGCTGGGTGGGCGATGTCATGAACATGATCGTCATCACCGCAGCCCTGTCCTCCTGCAACTCTGGGCTGTACTCGATCGGCCGCGTCTTCCGCACCATGGCCAACAACGGACATGCCCCGCAGTGGCTCACCAAGATGTCCAAGCGGCACGTGCCGTACGCGGCCATCCTCGCCATCGCCGCCTTCTACCTCGTGGGCATCCTGCTGAACATCTGGCTGGGCGGCTCGCACGCCTTCGACCTCGCGCTGAACACCGCCTCGATCGGCGTGATCTTCACGTGGGGCGCCATCTTCGCCAGCCAGATCGCGCTGCGCCACCAGAAGGGCCGCGTTTCCAGCCTCCCGATGCCGGGCTCGCCCTGGACCAGCTGGGCCGGACTGCTTGCGCTCCTTGCGATCACCGTGCTGATCGGCTTCGACACCATGACCAGCAAGACCGGCGAGGTCTTCCACCTGGGCCTGTGGACCCTCGCCACCGTTCCGTTCTTCGCCCTCATGCTGTGGATGGGCTGGCAGAAGGTCAAGCACAACGCACCCAAGAGCGAGCTCTACAGCTAGGAGCCGCCACTAGTGTGCCCGTCGATTGCTCCGTAACCGCCCTTCTGGAACGCCATGAGGGCGGTTACGGAGCAGTCGATGCGGAAAAGGCGGGCGCTCAGACCTTCAAATGCTCAGGTCTTCAGATGCTCAGACCTTCAGATGCTCAGCGAAGTGGTCCTCGATCCGCTGCCACGCTTCCGGAGCCGACTGCGGATCGGGGCCGACGCCCATGACCCGGAAGAGCGGCCGCAGCGCCCTCGGCCCGGCCTCCGCGTCGTTGAGGAACGCGTGCCCGGCCGAGGGGAACTCCTTGACATCGTTCTCCACTCCGAGCCGGTCCAGGACGGACTCAAGCTTCGCCGCCCCGCCGGGAATGCTGCGGTCCTTGCCGCCAAAGTTGCCCACCACCGGGCAGGCGCCGGCCAGGGCCTTCTCGGGGTTCTTGGGGAGCCGGCCGTAGTTGACGGCCGCCGCGTCGAAGCGGTCATTGGCCAGGAGCAGGGCGAAACCGCCGCCCATGCAGAACCCGATCACGCCGATTTTGCCGGTGGTACGCCCGGATGCCAGCAACCAGTCCCGGGCTGTCGCCAGATCGGTGAAGGCCCGGCCCTCGCCCGCCGCCAGCGCTCGCATGGTGGCCACAAGGCAGCGGCGGGCGCCGCCGTCGCTGAACAGATCAACGGCCAGCGTCAGGTAACCCGCCGCCGCCAACCTGTCAGCGTGGCGGACAGTGATGTCGTTGAGGCCGAAGGCTTCGTGGATCATCAGGACCGCCGGGAAAGGCCCCTCGCCCTTCGGCGTCGCCAGGTAACCTCGCAGCACCGGCGAACCGCCGGCCGCGGCGCTGGCCTGGCTCAGGTCGACGTTGCTGAAACCCCGGCTTGCGGGCTTGCCGTGGTCTGCCTCGGTGCGTGCCATGCTGTCCCCTCTGTGGCTGTTCCGGCCATTGTTGCAGGATGTTCGCCCGGAGGGCACAAAAAAGCGACGCCGGACATCCCCCAAAGGAAAGTCCGGCGCCGCAATTCTTGAAAGGACTAGTCCTTTTTGACAGCGTCCTTGACGTTTTCGCCGACCTTCTTCGCATCGGCTACGACCTGGTCGCGCTGGCCCTCGGCCCGCAGCCGGTCGTTGTCAGTCGCATTTCCTGCCGCTTCCTTGGCCTTGCCGCCAAGGTGCTCCGCTTCGTTCTGAATCTTGTCTCCAACACCCATGGTGCAGGCCACCTTTCGTTTCCGGTAGAAATTCACTGTCCAAACACCATAACACAAAGCATGCTTACTACTTCAAGAGACCTCGCCCAAAAAGGGTGCCGCGAGCTGATCGGTGGATGTTGCCGCCGGCCACGGCAGGGCGGGGCGAACCCTGTTGGCTTTTCCCGGCGGGCGCTCCCCGGGCTAGGCTCGGAGTCATGGACCAGAAGACCACTCTCACGCAGCACATCAAGGCTCCGGCGGACTCGGTCTGGGCGGTGGTGTCGGACATTCCCGCATCTGCCGCAACCCTGTCCGGCGTTGACGCGATCCAGATGCTCACCGATGGCCCCTATGCCGTGGGGACCCGCTGGAAGGAAACCCGCGCCATGATGGGGCGCTCGGAAACGGTGGAGATGTGGGTCTCCCAGTGCGAGGCGCCGTCGAACGGCCGGGGCGGCGGCACCACCGTAAAGGCTCTCCAGGGCGGCGCCGACTACACCTCGCGCTTCTCCCTGGCGGAGCGCGACGGCGGCACTGACCTCACGCTGACGTTCGGTGCCGAGCTCACCAGCCCCACCCGGTTCAGCAAGATCATGCTCACCGTGTTCGGTCCGCTCGGCATGCGCATCACCCGCAAGGCGCTCGCGAAGGACCTGGCGGAAATCGCGGCCAAGGCCGAGTCGCTCTGATGGTCCGGCACGCCGGGGCGGCCAAGGCGCCCAAAGTCACCGCCCCTCGCCTCGCGCCGGTTCGGCCGGGGGAGTTGCGGGACGAGCCCGCCCCGGACTTTCGGCGCGGTGTACGGTACGACGGCGTCCGGTACAGCCGCGCGTCGGCCGACGGCCTGGACCTTGGCGGCACGGACTTTGCCGAGTGCGAGTTCGCCGGGGTGTCGTTCAATGAGACCCAGTTGCGCGGCGCCACCTTCCGCGACTGCATCCTCACCGAGGTCTACGCCCCGGTGCTGACGGCCGCCCGGACCAGCCTGCGCGACGTGGAGATCGGCAATCCCCGCTGGGGATCGGCGGAGCTCTACGAAAGCGGCTGGCAGTCTGTGCGGATCGACGGCGGCAAGCTCGACTACGTGAACCTGCGCGGATCCAAGCTCACCGACGTGCAGATCAGCGACTGCATCATCAACGAGCTGGATCTGGGCTCCTGCGCCGCCACCCGGGTCGCCTTGAAGAACTGCACGATCGGCACCCTCGATTTCACCGGGGCCCGGCTGAAGGACTTCGACCTCCGCGGCACCGACTTCCGCACGATCAGCGGCCTGGGCAGCCTGGCTGGACTCGTGATCGACGACTACCAGCTCACCCTGCTGGCCCCGCTGCTCGCAACGCAACTGGGCGTCGTCGTCGCGTAATCCGGCGGCATCCGGTTGACCCGCTTGCCCTGCCGTGTAATCTTTATAGAACGAACGGTCGGTAAATTAGTCTGCTGCCGGCCCCGCTTTCTTGGTGAAGGATGTTCTCATGGTCGAGGCTTTTCTTGTAGGCGGTGCCCGCACCCCGGTCGGCCGCTACGGCGGCGCTCTCTCCGCGGTCCGCCCCGATGACCTGGCCGCACTGGTGGTCCGCGAAGCCGTGGTCCGCGCCGGCGTCGACCCGGACAGCATCGACGAGGTGATCCTCGGCAACGCCAACGGCGCCGGCGAAGAGAACCGCAACGTGGCCCGGATGGCCACTCTCCTGGCCGGGCTTCCCCTGCACATCCCCGGCATCACCGTGAACCGGCTGTGCGCCTCCGGCCTCAGCGCCATCATCATGGCGAGCCAGATGATCAAGTCCGGTGCCGCCGACATCGTGATCGCAGGCGGCGTCGAATCCATGAGCCGGGCGCCGTGGGTCCAGGAAAAGCCCCGGACGGCCTTCGCGAAACCCGGCGAAATCTTCGATACCTCCATCGGGTGGCGTTTCGTCAACCCGCGGTTCGCCAAGGGCGAGCTCGCCCGGGACGGGAAGATGACCTACTCCATGCCGGAGACGGCCGAGGAAGTGGGACGGGTTGACGGCATCTCCCGCGAGGACGCCGACGCCTTCGCCGTCCGCTCCCACGAACGCGCTCTCGCCGCGATCGCCGCAGGCCGCTTCGCCGACGAGATCGTCCCCGTGACCGTCACGTCCCGCAAGGGCGAGACCGTCGTGGACACCGACGAGGGACCCCGGGCAGGCACCACCATGGACGTCCTCGCCGGGCTCCGGCCCGTCGTCAAGGGCGGCTCGATTGTCACCGCCGGCAACTCCTCCACCCTCAACGACGGCGCCTCCGCCATCATCGTGGCCTCTGAAGCCGCCATCCAGAAGCTTGGCCTCACGCCGCGCGCCCGCATCATCGACGGCGCCTCGGCCGGCTGTGAGCCCGAAATCATGGGCATCGGCCCCGTCCCGGCCACTCAGAAGGTGCTCGCCCGCTCCGGGCTCAGCGTCGGTGACCTCGGCGCCGTCGAACTCAACGAAGCGTTCGCGACCCAGTCCCTGGCCAGCATGCGCCGGCTCGGCCTGGACCCGGAGATCGTCAACCGCGACGGCGGCGCTATCTCCCTCGGCCACCCGCTGGGTTCGTCCGGGTCGCGGATCGCCATCACGCTGCTGGGCCGGATGGAACGCGAAGACGCCAGAATCGGCCTCGCCACCATGTGCATCGGCGTCGGCCAGGGCACGGCCATGCTGCTGGAGCGCGTGTAGTGGCGGCCGAGACGCTCGACCCGGCCGGCTTCAGCACGCTCCTGGTCGAACAGCGCGAGGACCGCGTCGTGGTGGTCCTCAACCGCCCCGAGGTCCGCAACGCGATCGACCAACAGATGGTCGACGAACTCCACGCCGTGTGCGCCTACCTCGAGCAGCACCCCAGGATCCTCATCATCGCCGGCGCCGACGGAGTTTTCGCGTCCGGCGCCGACATCGGACAGCTGCGCGAACGCCGCCGGGACGACGCGCTGCAGGGCATCAACTCCACCATCTTCGTCCGCATCGCCAAGCTGCCGATGCCCGTCATCGCGGCCCTGGACGGCTTCTGCCTCGGCGGCGGCGCCGAGTTGGCCTACGCCGCCGACTTCCGGATCGGCACCCCGTCGATCCGGATCGGCAACCCGGAAACCGGCCTCGGCATCCTGGCCGCGGCCGGTGCCAGCTGGCGCCTCAAAGAGCTTGTCGGGGAGCCCGTGGCCAAGGAGATGCTGCTCGCCGGCGCCGTGCTGCGCGCAGAACGCGCCCTGGCCGTCAACCTCATCACCGAAATCCATGAACCGTCCGAACTCATGGCCGCGGCGCACAAGCTCGCCGACCGGATCGCCGCGCAGGACCCGCTCGCCGTGCGGATCACCAAGTCCGTGTTCCATGCCCCGGCCGAGGCACACCCCCTCATCGACCAGCTGGCGCAGGGGATCCTCTTCGAATCGCAGGCAAAATTCGACCGTATGCAAGCGTTCCTGGACAAGAAATCTGACAAGAAATCCGACAAGAAATCTGCCGCAAAGACGGCAGACAACGAATCCGAGAAGAAGAACTAGCCATGGGCAACTCCGTACTCCCCGCCAACCTTCCCGCAGCCGTCGGGGTCCTCGGCGGCGGCCGCATGGGCGCCGGCATCGCCCACGCCTTCCTGATCAAGGGCGCCAATGTCCTGGTCGTCGAGCGCGACGAGGCTTCGGCCGAGGCCGCCCGCGAGCGGGTCGAGTCCGCCGCGGCCAAGAGCATCGAACGTGGCGCCGTGGACGGCAATCTGGACGAGATGGTCTCCCGGCTCGCCGTCACCGTCGACTACGACGGCTTCGCCGGCCGGCACCTGGTGGTCGAGGCGGTGCCGGAGGACTGGGACCTGAAGGTCACCGCCCTGCGCGGCATCGAGGAACGGCTCGACGACGACGCCTACCTCGCCTCCAACACATCATCACTGTCCGTCAACGGGCTGGCCCGCGAGCTGAAGCGGCCGCAGAACTTCCTGGGGTTGCACTTCTTCAACCCGGTGCCGGCGTCGACCCTGATCGAAGTGGTCCTCGGCGAACAGACCTCCCATGCCCTGGCCCAGGCCGCCCGCGGTTGGGTGGAGGCGCTCGGCAAGACCGCCGTCGTCGTCAACGACGCTCCCGGCTTCGCCTCCTCGAGGCTTGGCGTCGCGATCGCCCTCGAAGCGATGCGCATGGTCGAAGAGGGCGTGGCATCCGCCGAGGACATCGATAACGCCATGGTCCTGGGCTACAAGCACCCCACCGGCCCGCTCCGGACCACCGACATCGTGGGCCTCGACGTGCGCCTCGGGATCGCGGAATACCTGCAGTCCACCCTGGGGGAGCGCTTCGCCCCGCCGCAGATCCTCCGCGACAAGGTGGCCCGCGGAGAACTGGGCCGCAAGACCGGCAAGGGCTTCTTCGACTGGACCGACTGACCGCAGGGCCGGGACTGCCGACCGTGCCCTGAACGACTGATCGGCGTTGAACGACTGGCCGGGCCGGCGCGGACTACCTTGATGCCCGCGCGTCCAACGCCTTCTTCATGCCGTCCATGGCCGGAGCCGCAAGTGACTGGAAGGCCGGCCTGACGAACGGTTCGGCAGGCTTGAGCCATCCTTTGAGCTGGAATTCTGCGGTGTACCGGACTTCGGATCCGGAGCCCGAAGGCATGACGTCGATCGTGTCCACGGAGATGACAGACTTGTTTTCGCCACGCAGTGTGATGCGGGTCCCGGCCAGCTCCACGACCTCGTAGATCAGCGTCTGCCGCTTGCCGCGAAACTCCGCTTCGGCGTGATAGCGGTGGCCCACAGCCACCGGGCCGTCGGAGAGCTTCTTGACCACCGGCGTCCCGGGGTCCCATTCCGGCGTGTGCTCGAAAGCGGCGAGGTATGCGAAGGCGTTACTGGCATCCAGGGCGGAGCGGACCGTACCGGTGACTGTGATCATGGGCCCCAGCCTATCCAGAAGGCCCGGCTTTGGGACCGAACCTGGCTCCGGGCCGCCCGTGATCCGGCAAACCGCCATGTCCCGCACCTAGGATGGTCCCGTGAACCGCATTCATCCCATCACGCTCACCGGAAAATATGTCGTCCTGGAACCGCTGAGCCAGGACCACCACGACGGCCTCGTGGACGCGGTGCGCGACGGCGAACTGTGGAAGCTCTGGTACACCGGCGTCCCCGAGCCGGAGGGGATGGCCGCGGAGATTGACCGCCGGCTCACGCTCCAGGAGCAGGGATCCATGCTGCCGTTCGCCACGCGGCTGATCGATCCGGCCACCGGCACACCCGGCGCGGTCATCGGCATGACCACCTACATGAACATCGATCCGGTCACGCCGCGCGTCGAGATCGGATCCACCTGGAACGCCGCCTCCGCGCACGGCAGCGGCACCAACCCAGACTCCAAGCTCCTGATGCTGCGGCACGCCTTCGAAACGCTCGGGTGCCCGGCGGTCGAATTCCGGACACACTGGCTCAACCACCAGTCCCGCGAGGCGATCGCCCGGCTGGGAGCCAAGCAGGACGGTGTCCTGCGCAGCCACTCCCGCACCGCCGACGGCGTCCTGCGGGACACGGTGGTCTTCTCCATCCTCGAGCACGAGTGGCCCATGGTCCGCAACGGCCTCGAGGCCCGGCTGGCCAGACGGCGTCAGCGGGTCGAGTAGGCCTTGGCCGCGCTCAGCGAGGCGAAGTATGCCTCGTAGCCCTTGGCGTTCGGGTGGTAGTTTTCGGGACTGGCCGGGGCCAAAAGGTTGAGATTGATCCACGGGGCCGCGGAATTGACGCCGTGACCGGCGAAAGCGGCCCGTACATCGACGTACTCCGCTCCGGCGGCCCCGGCCGCGGCGGCGATGGAGCCGTTCAGGCCGTCAGCCAGGTGTGTGGCTTTATAGATGAACAGAGACATCGGATCAGTCTGACCCGGGGCGACCGGATCATAGAGGTAGGGGTAGCCCGTCACAACAACCCTGGCGTTGGGGGCGGCAGCCTTCACGCTCTGAATCATCGCGGTCACGTCACCGTCCAGTTTATGGCTGGAGATCTCGCCCTCCGCGAAGTCCGTCGCCGCGGCGCACTGCCGCCCCGCGACGGGACTGACCATGGCGGCACTGCAGTACGCAAGGATTGCCCCAAACCGGAGATTGTTGCCGCCAGCTGTGATGGTGACGAGGTCGGTGGTCTTGTTCAGCTGCCTCAGCTGGGTGTTCACGACGTCCTGGGTCGTCTTGCCGCTGCAGGCCGCGTTGGCGACCAGCTTGATGGTTGGCGCGTGGGCAGCGAGCTCGGAATAGGTGTTCTCGCTGCGGTAACAACTATCCAGATACGGACCGGCCCCCAGCCCGGCGGCGTAGGAGTCTCCCAGCGCGATGTACGTGGTCGTGCCCACCGCCTGCGCCGGCACCCCCGCCAAACCGGCCGCCATTGCCAGGGCGGCGAGACCGGCTGCCAGGGCCGTTCGCCGGCGTCGAAGTTTCAGACTCCCCATGGTGTTCTCCTCAGTAACACGCTGGCTTCAGGGCCCATGCTTTGAAATCGCATCGCGAAGGGGTGCCAGTCCCGGCGGCAGGCGAACTGAAAAGGAGTCCGGCGGCTACCGGGTGCTCCGCTACTCTGCGGAAGCGGGAACCCGCACCATGCCAATATTCCCATTGTGTATGTCTTTTGGGAATCCTGCCGTGGATCCGCGCCGGGGCGTGTGATTAGCTTTCAGGATGACGATTCCTACCGCGTCGGGTGGCCAAGCCAAAGGGATGGCGGTGCACAGAGCGATGCGCTGGGAGGGCGCGGTCAACGCCTGGCACGTGGCCGGGGACGTCTACCGCATGGGACGCCGCGAATGGCTGACCGAGACCGGCTGGCGGCAGGCGTACGACCACGGCATCCGGACCGTCGTCGACCTCCGCAATGAGGCCGAAATCCGGCGCCGGGAGACCGACCCGCCGGTGGACGAAGCAGCCCTGGCGGCCTTCGACGTCGTGCTGGCTCCCACCGAAGACCCGGCAAACAGCGAATTCCGTGAACTCTGCGCGCCGTACCTGAACGACCCCGCATCCTATGCCGACAACGCCAGGCTGTTCCCGGACCTGCTGGCCGGCGTCTTCAAAGCGGTGGCCGCCGCGGAGGGCGGGGTGATCATCCATTGCTCCGCCGGGCGGGACCGGAGCGGCATGATCGCCGCCATGCTCCAGGACCTCGCGGGGCACAGCGACGAAGCCATTGTGCGTGCCTACCAGCGCTCCATGCGGGGCATCAACGAGCATCACGGGCGCTCCGCCGTCCCGCATCCGCACGAACGCTTCCTGCCCGAGGACGTCTTGGTGCCCCTGCTGGAATCCCGCGGCGAAAGCCTGCTGCGGTTCGTTCGCCACGTGAAGACCGAAAATTTCTTACGCCACAATGGCATAACGGACCGGGAGTTGACGGCCATCCTGGCCAAATTGGGACGCTAGAGTAACCGGGTGAAGACTCCGAAGTTCCAGCTGATGGTGCGTGCCGCCGCTGCCCTCGCGATCGCGCTTGCCGCTACCGTGTCCGCCGGAACTGTGTCGGCCATGCCGGCGGTGGCCGAAACCGGTGCGGGAACGCCGGCGCCGGTCCCGGCCGAGCCGTCACCTTCAACCTCGCCCTCGCCGCTCCCAACGACGACGACGGCGGCGGCGGCGCCGGCCGCGTCTTCCCCGGCTGAGCCTTCGGCTGCGTCTTCTGCGCCTGACTCTGCTCCGGCTGACTCTGCTCCGGCGCCTGCCACGGCGCCCATCAGCGGTGCCGGCCTCGCCGAAGCCGTGCAGCGGGACCTTGGCATGACCCTCGCGGAATTCAACGCCGCGGGGGCCCTAGCCCGGCGGGCCGCCGACGCCGCACCCTCCCTCCGTGCGCTCCCCGGCTATGTGGGGATGAGCCTCCACGGCGGCACGATCGTCGTCGAGGGCGACGGCCCCGAGCTCCGGGCCCGTGTGGCGGAACTGAACCGCGTGGACCAAATGAATGGCGTGGACCATCTAAATCAGGCCGGCCCTGCCGATTTCGTGCTGGCCGCCCCTGCATCCGCGGCCGTGGTCCCCACGGCCGCCGAGCTCCTTGCCTCCAGCACGCAGCAACTGTTCGAGGCCTATGTCCGCGACGTCGGCGCCGCCGGGCTCCAGGCTGTCACCTACGCCAACGGCCACTTCGTCATCCGAACCGGCGGCACCACCACGGCGCAAACCGGGCCGGCCTCCAGCGCCGGCCTGCTCGCCGGCCCGGACACAACGCCGGCGACAGCGCCGGGCACTAAGCCGAAGATGTCCGCAGCGGACTTTGTGGCCCGTTACGCCAACGTAGCGCTGGAGCAAGGATCCCGGATCGCCACGGAAGAGGATTACTTTGGCGGTGAGGGCTACATCATTGACGGCCGGACCGTGTGCTCGGCCGGGTTCGGAGCCTTCGGCCCCGCGGGCGACCCCGTGGTCCTGACGGCCGGGCACTGCGCCGCTGACGGCGCCGCGAAACAGGCCGAGATTGAAAACCCGGCGGGTGCGCCGGCGGCCGGCGGAGCCGGTTCCGGCGCAGCCGCGGGAACCCTGGGCTCCTTCGGGTTCAGCCAGTTCGGCGGTCCGGGCAACACCAAGGTTGCCTCGGACGGGACCAATGTGGGCACGGACATCGCCGTCCTCCAAGGCATCAGAAGCGGCCTGGACCTCCAGCCCGCCGTCACCCGGTGGGACAACCCCGCCGATCCTGGGCCGACCTCCGTGAAGATCGTGGGAACCGTGGCTCCCTTCCAGGGCCAGCCCGTGTGCCGCTCCGGCCGGAGCCTCGGCTGGTCGTGCGGAACCGTGGACTCCGTGGGAACGTGGGTCATCGCCGGTCCGGACTCCCTGCCGCCGGACTACGACAACGATCTCCGGGCGCTGAACGGCTTTGACTCCACCACGGTCAAGTCCCGCCCCGGCGACTCGGGCGGCCCGTGGATCAGTGGGAACTTCGCGGTGGGCACGCACACCGGGGCGGAAAGCGACGGCGGCGTCCAGACCCGCGCCATCGCGACGACGCTCGAGGACGCCACCGGCCGCATCCCCGGAGGAGTCCAGCTGCAGCTGTTCCTGAACAAGCCGACCCTCGCCGCGGCCGCCAACGAAACCCTCACAGCCGGCGAGCCCATCACGGGCCACGTGGATGCCGGGCCGGCCTCCGTGGTGGCGCCGAATTCCAAGGTCCGCATCACCGTCCAAAGCTCAAACCCGGACCAGAAGCCGGGCCAGCCGTTGGAAGTGCCGGTGGACGCGTCAGGAAACTGGCAGTTCCCCGCACCCGAGTGGGGCGGTTCCTTCACGTTTTCCGCGGAAACCGTGAACGGCTTCAGCCGCTCCGGAGCGGTCTCGCTGTCCGTGAAGGTCTCCGGCCTCGCGGCCCCGGTCATCACGGCTCCGGCAGACGCCCGGACGGGCGGCCCTGGGCTGACCGCCGTTGAAACGATTGAGGGAACGGGGGAGCCCGGCCGTACGGTGCGGCTCTCCGGTGACTTCACCGGGACCGGACTGGTCGCACCAGACGGCCGCTGGAGCATCAACGTGGCCGATCAGCCGGTCTTCGGGAAAGTGTCGGTGACCGCGGTGCTGACGGCTCCGGGCCAGACGGACAGCCCCTCCGCGACCAGCAGTTTCACCGTCATCCCGCCAGTCCCGGCGGCTCCCCAGCAGCCGGCCGTCCAGCAGCCCGGAACTCCTGCGCAGTCGCCAGTTCCGGCGCAGGTTCCCGTTGCGCCGTCTACCGTCCCGCCGTCGGACGCCTCTGTCACGGTGGGCGGCACGCCCGCGGGCAGCGCAAACCAGCTGGCCAGCACGGGCGCCGGAGGGCTGTTGTACGCCGCCGGTCCCGGCGCCGGTGCCTTGCTGCTGGGCGCGGCCTTCGTGATCTTCGCCCGGCGTCGGGCGGTGCGTTAGCTAGGGCGGCTACTGGAAGTCAGCCAGCCAGAGATCCGGGCCGAAAACCTCGTATTGAATGTCCTTGGCAGGGACGCCGCCGGCAATCAGGGCGCTGCGCACCGACTTCAGGAACGGCAGGGGACCGCAGAGGTAGTACTCGGCGTCGTCGGGGAGCTCCACCGCGCTGACGTCCATGAACCCGGAGAACACGGAGCCGGACGACTCTCCGGCCTCCGCGGGAGTCAGGAACCACGTCTTCAAGGTCCCGTCCGCCAGCGTCGCGAGATCCTCCCGGACCTGCGCCTGGAGCGGAAAGGACGCCTCGCTGTCATCGGCATGGAGGAGCATCACCTGGCGCTGGGAGCCGGACTTCACCAGGTGCGACAGCATCCCGGCCATCGGGGTGATCCCAATCCCCGCGCTGGCCATGACCAGCGGCCTGTCCGTGTACTCCAGCACCACGTCGCCGAACGGTGCCGAGAGCACCACCTCGTCGCCCACCTGGACATCGTTGTGGAGCAGCGTGGACATCTCGCCGTCGGGAGTCGCGAGCCCGTGGACGCGCTTCACCGCGAACTGCCGGTGCTGCCCGTCGTCGGCCTTGGTGA
Organism: Arthrobacter sp. ok909; assembly: GCF_900104405.1. NCBI lineage: Bacteria > Bacillati > Actinomycetota > Actinomycetes > Micrococcales > Micrococcaceae > Arthrobacter > Arthrobacter sp. ok909. The sequence goes on from NZ_FNJS01000006.1 coordinate 63,445, forward strand.
GGCTGTATTGCCGGGGCTGGTGTACGCCGTCGGGCATGGCCATCTTGATGGTCACATACTGCCCCGGCAGGGACGGCTTGACGTCGCGCTCGTCGGTCCGTTCGACGACGAAGGAGACAACGTCGTCCGTCTCCTGGATCCGCCGCACCACCCGCCACGTCCGCCATATGGTCTCGGGGGAGAGGTGCACGGCGTTGTACAGTCCGCGTTCCTTGTTGATGAGCAGGTTCCCCATCAGCCAGTAGACCTCATCCCAGGCGGCGGCGACCTCCGGGGTGACAGCATCCCCGAGGACATCCACGATCGCCCACATGAGGTGGTCGTGGACAACCTGGTATTGGTCCGGGCTTAGCCCCAGCGAGACGTGTTTGTGGGCCACGCGGGAGAGCAGATGGTCCGGGACCTGATCCGGTTTGTCCACGAGCATGCCGGCGAACGCCGCGATGGATCCGGCGAGCGCCTGCTGCTGGCGGCCGTCCGCCTGGTTCCCCCGGTTGAAGAGGCCGTCCAGGAGGTCCGGCCGCGCCTCGAACATATGTTTGTAGAAGCGCTTGGCGATCTCCTCGATGTGCTCGCCGACCACGGGAAGCGTTGCCTTGATGACGGGAAGTGAGGTGTCTGAGAGCATGATGGGTCCCTTCCGGTGTGACCGGTTGCGCCCAGCGGTGCCGGGCAACTCAGCACTTCCAAGCTAACAGTCCGGTCGTTGGGCCTTCCGGGTCGATCGGCCCTACATCACGCGGGGAGAGCGGTGTAGGCGGGCCCGGGCCCCAGCTCGCCGGAAAGCTGCGGGGTCGCCGTACGGTTACGGCGACCCCGCAAGTCTGGGGCGACCTCAGGGGTGCGGGACGGAACCCCGGGGTGCGAACTCGGTCGTCAGGACTTGCGGTCCAGCAGCAGGTTGGTGATCCGCAGCGTGCAGAGCCGCTGGCCGGCCTCGTTGGTGATCAGGACCTCGTGGGTGGTCAGGGTACCGCCAAGGTGGATGGGGGTTGCCGTGATCGTGATGGTCCCCTCGCGGGCCGACTTGTGGTGCGTGGCCGAGACGTCGACGCCCACGGCCGTCTTGCCTAGGGTGCTGGCGTGGATCACGGCGGCCCAGGATCCCACGGCCTCGCCCACGGCCAGCGAGGCGCCGCCGTGAAGGAGCCCGAACGACTGCCGGTTGCCCTCGACCGGCATGGTCGCCACCACGCGGTCCACGGACTCCTCGACGATCTTCACGCCCATCTTCTCGTCGAGTTCCCCGAGGGTGATCTTCCACAACTCGGTGCTGCCGGTCTCGGGCGTCATAGCGTCTCCTTCGTTGCCGGCCGGCCAATGGCCTGGCCGGTCTGTGCTGCCGTAGCTAGTGTGCGGCAAGCCTCATTCATGTACTGTAGACATATTACCGAACGGACGGTCAGTAATGCTGGCCGTGTTGATCTTGCCCCGCGTTGGAAGGACCCGTCAACGATGACCACCACAGTCGTACCCACAGTAGACACCGTAGAGATCGTTCCCAGCTTCATCCGGGGTTCCTGGTGGACTCCCGACGCGGCCTCCGCCGCCGGCGCCGCGCCCGTCCTGGACGCCAGCACCGGCGAACTCCTGGCCAAGGTGAGCACCGAAGGACTCGACCTCGCCGCCGTCGTGGACTACGGCCGCACCACCGGGCAGGCGGAACTCGGCAAGCTGACCTTCCACCAGCGCGCGCTCAAGCTCAAAGAGCTCGCGCAGTACCTCAATGGCCGGCGCGAGGAGTTCTACGCCCTTTCGGCGCAGACTGGCGCCACCAAGATCGACTCCATGATCGACATCGACGGCGGCATCGGCGTGCTCTTCACGTTCGGGTCCAAGGGCCGCCGCGAGCTCCCTAACTCCCAGGTGGTGGTCGACGGGCCCATGGAGGTGCTGTCCAAGGACGGCTCCTTCGCCGGCGAACACATCTACACCCGCATCCCGGGCGTTGCCGTGCAGATCAACGCCTTCAACTTCCCGGTCTGGGGCATGCTGGAGAAGCTTGCCCCGGCCTTCATCGCCGGCGTCCCGACCATCGTCAAGCCCGCCACCCCCACCGGCTACGTGGCCGCGGCGGTCGTCAAGGCAATCGACGAGTCCGGCATCCTGCCCAAGGGCTCGCTGCAGCTTATTTCCGGCTCCGTCCGCACCCTGCTGGACCACCTGGACTACCGCGACCTCGTGGCGTTCACGGGCTCGGCCTCGACCGCCAACACCTTGAAGTCCCACCCCAACGTGGTCAAAGGCGGCGTCCGCTTCACCTCCGAGACCGACTCCCTCAACGCCGCGATCCTGGGCCCGGATGCGGTCAAAGGCACGCCGGAATTCGACGCCTTCATCAAGTCCCTCGTCACCGAGATGACGGCCAAAGCCGGGCAGAAATGCACCTCGATCCGCCGCGCGATCGTTCCGCAGGAGCAGGTTCAGGACGTCATCGCCGCCGTGGGGGAGCGCATCCGCGAACGCGTCGTGCTCGGTGACCCCCGCGCGGAGGGCGTCACGATGGGCGCGCTGGCCTCCCGGGAGCAGCTCGCCGATGTGCGCGCCGCCGTCCAGTCCATGCTCGACGCCGGCGGCGAGCTTGCCTACGGCACGCTCGATTCGCCGAAGGTCACCAGCGCGGACGGGAGCGTCGGCGTCGTCGACGGCGGCGCCTTCATGTCCCCGGTCCTGCTGAGCTGGGCCGACCCGGAAGCCGAGGAAGTCCACTCGCTCGAGGCCTTCGGCCCGGTGTCCTCGGTGATCGGCTACACCGACCTGGCCGACGCCGTCCGGCTCGCCGCCCGCGGCGGCGGCTCGCTCGTCGCCTCGGTCTGCACCAACGATCCCGCCGTGGCGCAGCAGCTGGTCACCGGGATCGCGGCCCACCACGGCCGTGTGCTCATGCTCAACCGCGAGGACGCCCGCAGCTCCACCGGTCACGGTTCCCCGGTCCCGCATCTGGTCCACGGCGGACCGGGCCGTGCCGGCGGCGGCGAGGAGCTCGGCGGCATCCGCTCCGTCATGCACCACATGCAGCGCACCGCCATCCAGGGCTCGCCCAACATGCTGACCGCGGTCACGGGCGTCTGGCACACGGGCGCGGACCGCAACTTCACGCTCGAGACCGAGGGCCAGCACCCGTTCCGGAAGTCCCTCGCCACACTGCACATCGGCGACGCCATCCGCTCGGAGCTGCGCGAAGTGTCCCTGGAGGAAATCACGAAGTTCGCGAACTCCACGGGCGACACCTTCTATGCCCACACCAACCCCGAAGCCGCGGCGGCCAACCCGTTCTTCCCGGGCATCGTGGCGCACGGCTACCTGCTCCTGGCGTGGGGCGCCGGCCTGTTCGTGGAGCCCGCGCCGGGCCCGGTCCTGGCCAACTACGGGCTGGAGAACCTGCGCTTCATCACGCCCGTGGCGGCCGGGGACTCCATCCGGGTCACCCTGACCGCCAAGAAGATCACCCCTCGCGAGACCGACGAATACGGCGAAGTGGCCTGGGACGCGGTCCTGACCAACCAGAACGACGAAATCGTGGCCACCTACGACGTCCTGACCCTCGTCGAAAAGTAACCCCTTCCCGTTGCCCTATCATTTGTGGCTGCTTAAACCCCGGAACAGCAGCCATAAGTGATAGGGCAACAGTGGTGGAGGGGGCAATTGGCGGGCTCTTTTCACCGGGCTGCGGCGTAAAATCTTGCTCGTAGGAGGTGGCGAAATGTCCCTAGTACTCAGTAAAGCCACAACAGTCCTGCCAGTCGATGATGCAGAGCGTGCCCGGCATTTCTACGCGGACACCTTGGGACTCCCGCACCACGGCGTGGCTGAGGACGGAAGCGAAATGTTCGGCTCAGAAGGCGGCCCCATGCTGCAGCTGATGCCAGTCAAGGATGGGATGCATTCAGAGCACACCACCCTGAGTTTCGAAGTCAGCGAGATCGAACGCACCGTCAGGGAGATGGAAGCCAAGGGCGTAACGTTCCAGGACTACGATCTCCCGGATCTCAAGACCGAGAACCACATTTGCACAACGGACTCCGAGAAGTGCGCCTGGTTCATGGACTCGGAGCACAATATTCTCTGCGTGCACGAGAACATCACCACGGTAGCTGATTACCAGCTCTAACCAACAGCATTTCACCCAATACACCCGAGGGGAACAGCGTCCGGGCCTGCCGGGGCGCTGTTCTTTGGTCCGGGGAAGCCGCCGTCGTCGGGCAGGCGGGGGCACATTGACGAGGACACGCCGGTTTTGGTCGGCGATACCGGTGCCGCCGCCCTCAAAGTGCCCCCGGACCGCTCGGGCGGGATCTGTGCCGGGCCGCAACCGGGGCAGGGGCGTGAGAAATGGCAACCGTTATGGGTCGCGGCGGTCTTCGTTGGGGTCCTGGGCCGTTGTGTCCCCGTCCGTGGCCCGTCGTTTGTCATGTACCCGTTTTTCACCTCTGCGCCGGCCAAAAGACATCAGCGCGGACAGGACCGCCAGGACGACGACGATTCCGGCGATGATCAGGATGAGCTGAACCAGTTCCATTGTTGTGCCTCTTCCCTTTGTAATCCGTGCTGCCGGGTCTCTGGCGCCCTGCTGGCTTTGAATACAAGGTGGCAGCCGGGTGGGATCGGCGGTGTTGGCCCCCTGGCTGCGCGAGCGGGTGGCGGAGCCGGTTAATGCCCCCGGGCTACAGCATTGTTGCGCCGCGGTGGGGCTCTATGGCGAGGATGGTGACGTCGATCGTGCCGGGTGTGAGGCCGGTGTGGCTTATGTTTTCACGCACTCGTCGTCGAACTGTTTCGGCGACGTCGAGGGCGGTGTAGGCGATGTCGGTGGCGATATCGAGATGGACGCGTGCGGTGCCGCCGCTGATTGTCGCCGTGACGCCGTTTTGCCGGTAGGTGCCGTCCTGGCTGCCGGGATTGCGGAGGTTTTGCAAGGCGGCGGGACCGAGCCGCGCCAGGAAGCCTTGGATCGTGGGTTCAAGTCTGAGGACTCCGGGTGTTTCCAGTGTGGTGCGTGTGGCGATGGAGGCGATGAGCCGGCTGGTGATGATGGAGCCCTTGAGGGATTGGTCAGACATCGTAAAGGTCCTCAACAGTGATATTGACGGTTCCGGCGCCAATACCGACGCCGGCCGGAAGCGCGTTGCTGATCTCTTGTCGCAACGCCTCCATTGTCCGAGGGATGACGATCCCCTGGGCGGCGGCCACCCAAAGATTGACGATGAGGCGAGGACCATCATTGGCGTCGGTCCCGGTGGTCCCGGAGGGGTGGTCTTCACCGGCGAGACTGGCGGTGGCGGAACGTATGTCGATCCGGCAGCGTCGTGAGTAGACGCCGGGGATCGCTGCCGCCGCGACGCGGATGAGGGAGCTCAGGGCCTGTTCGCTGATCTCCGTGGTGCCGTTGTCTGCGCTGCGCAGGAGGATGCTGCTACCGCGGCGGACTTCAGCGCGAGCCACATCCATGATGGCGTTTTCGATCCCGGGACGGGGTTTCAGTGCGGGATCGTGAAGGTCGCTTTCGCGCAGTGAACGGGTTGCTTCGCCGAGTCTTTGCAGTCGGGTCCTGGCAGTTTGGCATTGTTCACAATGTTCTTCGTGTGCGGTGGGTGGCCGGGCGATGGTGGCCCAGATGCGGTCGATGCTTCGGCCGCAGCCGAGCCGGGGGATGTCTTCTAGCGCCATTCGCTCATCCCTCCTGCTATCTGGTGCCGTGCCCGGGCGAGTGTGCCGCGAACTGCTGTCGGGCTGATCTTCAGTGTGACACCAATCTCGGCGTAACTGCGTCCGTGCATTTCCCGCAGCAGCCAGCAGGCCCGCTGTGCCGGGGGAAGCGTGTTTAGGACTGCGGTCAGGCCATCCTGTTCGGCGGACCATTCAGCCTCATGGGCCGGATCCGAACCGGCCGGCACCGCGCGGGCGCAGGCTTCGGGTATGGTGTCCATGTCCTCCGGTTGGATGCAGTTCACGGCATGGGCGGACCGCTTACGCAGCAGGTCCAGGCATTTGTTCGTCGCCAGCCGGTAGATCCAGCCACCGAATGCATCGACGTCAGCGAGCATGGGAAGACCTCGCCAGCTCGTTGTCAGAGTCTCCTGCACGATGTCTTCGGCTTCGCCATGGTCGTTGAGCATCCGATACGCCAGCCGAAAAATTTTGTACTGATAAGTGAGCACCAGGTGTTCGAATGCTGCCAGGTCGCCGTCCTGGGCACGGGCGACGATGCTCCCTTCGTCCAGGTCCGGTTCGAAGCCGGGGCCATGATCACCCATGCGCTGTCCATCCCGTCCGGTGACTTACCGGTATCTGGCCAAATATGCCACAGCCGGGCAACGCCGGGAACCATGCCGAGGCTCCGTTGCCCAGTGAAGAAAATAATCTGCGCCATCACGTGACGATTCCTGTCGGGTTTCGTCTTTACCGGTGTAAGTACGATCACCAGTCCACGAGGAGATGTTTTCCATGACAGAGACACCCAAAACCCCCGGAACTGCCAGCGGCGTCATGGCCACACCCGACGATCAGATGCGCGGCGGCGCGCTGGAACAGGTGAAGGCGAGGGACGCACTGCACACCGATCGCGGCGACACCACGATCGAGGAAACCGTAGTGCAGAAGCTGGCCGGCATAGCGACCCGCGAGGTTCCCGGTGTGTACGCCATGGGCAGTGCTGGCCGGCGGGCGTTCAGTGCACTGACGGAACGCATTCCCGGTTCCCAGACCAATGTCAGCGGCGGCGTCAGCGTGGAAAAGGGCGAACGTCAGACAGCCATCGACGTCTCCATCGTCGTCGACTACGGGTTCTCCGTGGTGGAGGTCAGCCAGGCCATCCGCCGCAACATCATTCAGTCCGTTGAGCGCGCCACCGGGCTGGAAGTGCTCGAAGTGAACATCAACGTTACCGATGTCCACCTGCCCGACGAAGAACACGACGACCAGCAGGTCCAGAAGACCCAACTGCAGTAACCACCCGTCGCAGAACCCTCCGCCAAGGGGAACGGGACGATGAGGAAAAAGGATGGCTATGTCTACTACACGCTGGTGCATGACGATAGGACTAGTACTGGGAATCGTTCTGGGCTTCGGTGGCTGGCTGGCGCTGCTGTCCGCGGTGATCCTCGGATTTATCGGACTGCTGGTCGGCCGGGTCGCGGAAGGAAAACTCGACTTGCAGGCCCTGTTCGGTAGAGCATCGAGCCGATGAACCCGCCAGGAGCCCACGCCCTGCCGTTGCCAGGGGACGGGGACGCCGGCCCGGACTTCGTCGAGACGGGCACGCGGGGCCAGACCGTCCTGGCAGCCAGGGTGATCGAGAAAATCGCCGCCCAGGTCGCCAGCGACGAGTCCTCCGCCGGCGGTTCCTCCGGCGGATTTCTGGGCATCGGGAACCGTGCTGACCTCTCCGCCCGGCCCAAGGCATCCGTGGAACTGGCCGGGAACATCGCGACTCTAAGGGTCGAGGTCGGGATGCTGTACCCGGTGCCGTTACGCCAGGCCACCGAGGCTCTGCGCGGCCGGATCAGGACCAGGGTGACGGAGTTGACCGGAGTTGACGTCCGCGAGGTTGACATCAGGATCTCGTGGCTCACCACCGAGACCAACGGACGAAGGAGGTTGCTATGAGCCGGCACGGCCAACGGTCGTCGCGCCTGCGGCACCGTCCCAGCCGCGCCGTCCCGTCACTCATCGCCGGAACCCTGCTTCTGGCAGTCGGCGTCGCCTTGGTCTGGCTGACCATCACCCGGCTAGTCAACGGCACGTGGCCCACCCTCCTGCAGGGACCGCGCGACTGGCTCACCGCGCTGGCGTGGAACGACCCCGCCGTCCGGCAGATCGGGATAGCCGCCATCGTGGCGGGGGTGATCCTGTTGCTGTGCGCCATCATTCCCGGAGGGTTCAATGCCCTCACAATCGATGATTCCCGCAGCGGCGCGGGGGCTGAGGCGCCGCCGGTGCAGGAGCGGGAAACAGTGATGACCCGCCGCGCCGTCGCCCGCCTGGCGAAAGCCCGGTGCCTGCAGATCGACGGTGTCGGCTCGGCCGCAGCAACAGCCACCACCCGGCGCGTACACCTGAGCGTGAAGACTTCCCTGCACGAGCCGGGGGACCTGCGCACCAGGATCATCGAGGCTGTCCGGGCCCGTCTGGAAGAAACCGGGCTCTCCCCGGTTCCGCAGGTTACCGCCACGGTCCGGTCCAGAGACTAAGACTATTCGCGCACCCGCCCGCCGCGACTATTTGAAGGATGGTTTCCGATGAGACAGACCGCAGGGACCCTGAACCGGATCTGGCTAGCAGTTCTCGGCATCCTTGTCCTGGCCGTCGGCACTGCTCTGCTCCTGCAGTCCAACGGGACACTGCATGCTCTTTTGAACACCGCCCGCTTTTGGGAGTCCGTCGTCACCGGTGACCTGCACGCGTTCTTTGCGCAGCCGTGGGTGGCGGCCACCCTACTGATCATTGGCGTCATCATCGCGGTGCTCGGGCTGCTGTGGATTACCGCCCAGATCCCAAGGAAAAACACGGCAGGCGCCTACCGCCTCCATGACGACGGCAGTCAGGGATTCACCTTCTGCGACCCGTCCGTCCTCGCCGCCGCCGTCGAAAACCGGATCAACACCCTCCCCGGTGTCATTAGTTCCGCGGTCCTGCTGAGAGGAACAGCCAGAGCTCCCGACCTGAGCCTGAGGGTGACGGTCAATGACAGGGCCGACGTCCAGGACCTCATCCACCGCATTCAATCATCCACCCTTCTGGAGCTCTCCTACGCACTGGAAGCGCCCCTGCAGCGCAGCCAGCTGCAGATCGACATCAGCGGGCGAACCCAAAGCACCGGAACCGTGGTGCATTCCACCGGCACTGTCGTCCAGTAGCCGCTGATCCTTTCATGCGACGAGGGCTCCTGTCGGATTCAGCAGTCTTCTGCGTCAGCCGGGCGAGGGCACATTGACCCGGACGCGCCGGTACGGCGATCAGGCCGCAACAGGGCGCAGGAAGCGGGGGCCTACTGCGGGACGTGGAGGCCGTGGAAGGCCATGGTGATGACGTCGTCGGCCAGCTTCTCCGGGGATAGCGAGCCGCCGGGCTTGTACCACTCGACGATCGAGTTGATGGTGCCGAACAGCAGGCGGGTGACGGTGCGGGGATCGATGTCCTGGCGCAGCGAGCCTTCGTCGCGGGCGGCGGAAATGAGGGCCGCCACCTTGTGGTCGAAGGTGCGACGGCGTTCCAGCGCATTCCGCTCTATCTCGGTGTTGCCGCGCAGGCGCAGCAGCAGCGTGACGAACGGCAGCCGTTCCACAAGGACCGAGATGGTCTGACGGACCACGAATTCCAGCCGGGCCTCGGCCGAGCCGGTCTGCGCCTCGGGCCGGTCCAGGATGGCCTCGAGGCCGCCGAGGGCGTGATCCAGCGCGAGCTTGAGCAGATCGCCCTTGGACGGCACGTGGTGATAAATCGCGGACTTCGAGATGCCCAGGTTCTCGGCGAGGATGCCCATGGAGGTGGCGTCGTAGCCGTGGCGGTTGAAGACGTCGACGGCGATCAGCAGGACCGACTGCTGGTCATAGCCGGGGCGGCCGCGCTTGGTGTTGGTTGCTGTACTGGGCATACTCGCTAGTTTCTCATGAACGGTCGGTCAGCCCGGCCAGCCTGGCCCCGAAGGTCAGGCGGGCCGGGCTGGCCTGGTGGCTGGACCGGCGGGGCAGGGTCAGCCTTTGGGGCGCATGTCGTAGATCCGGCGCAGCTTGCCGTTGGACCGCTCCAGCGAGCCGGGTTCGACGACGTCGACGGTGCAGGAGGAGCCGACGTGGATCTTGATCTGCTGCTGCAGAACCTTGGCGGCGGCCGTGCCGCTTTCGATCGTGACGGTGTCCCGGCGTTCGATCTTGACGGTCATCTGGTCCATCCGATGGCCTTCGGGCCGGGTGAGCTCCAGCTGGAAGTGCGGGCTGAGCTCGGGGATGCGCAGGGCGATTTCCTCGATCTGCGAGGGGAACAGGTTCACGCCGCGCAGGATGATCATGTCATCGCTGCGGCCGGTGATGCGGCCCATGCGGCGGTGTGCCGGCCGCGCGGTGCCCGGCAGGAGCCGGGTGAGGTCCTTGGTGCGGTACCGGATGATGGGCAGGGCTTCCTTGGTGAGCGAGGTGAAGACGAGCTCGCCGGGTTCGCCGTCGCCCAGAACCACGGAGGGGTCGAAGGCGTCGATGATCTCGGGACGGAAGTGGTCCTCCCAGATGTGGCTGCCGTCCTGCGTTTCCACGGCTTCGCCGGCCACGCCCGGGCCCATGACCTCGGAGAGGCCGTAAATGTCGCACGCCTTGAGGTTCATGGTCACCTCGAGCTCGTGCCGCATTTCCTCGGTCCACGGCTCGGCACCCAGCACGGCGTACTTCAGCGAGGTGGAGGCCGGGTCGATGCCCTGCTTGATCATGGCGTCGGCGATGGTCAGCAGGTAGGTGGGGGTGGCCAGGATGGCGTCGGGCTTGAAGTCCTGGATGAGCGTGATCTGGCGTTCGGTCTGGCCGCCGGAGATCGGGATGACGGTGCAGCCGAGGGCCTCGGCGCCGGCGTGGGCGCCCATGCCGCCGGTGAACAGGCCGTAGCCGTAGGCGTTGTGCACCTTCATGCCCGGCCGGACACCGGAGGCGCGCAGCGAGCGGGCCACGAGCTTGGCCCAGTCGGCGAGATCCTTCTTCGTGTAGCCCACCACGGTGGCGCGGCCCGTGGTTCCGGAGCTGGCGTGGATCCGGGCGACCTCATGCTGCGGCACGGCGAACATGCCGAACGGGTACTCGAGGCGGAGGTCTTCCTTGGTGGTGAAGGGGAACTTGCCGAGGTCGGAGAGCTCGCGCAGGTCGGTCGGGTGGACGCCGGCGGCGTCGAACTTGCGCTTGTACAGGGGAACGCGGTCGTAGGCGTAGGCCACGGTGTGCTGCAGGCGGCTGAGCTGGAGCGCCTCGAGTTCGTCGCGGGAAATGGTTTCCTCGCGGTCCAGGACAGCGTCGGTAGTGGCGGCGGCAGTTTCTTGGGTCATCTGTGGTTCCCTGTTTCTATTTCTTGGAGATGGTGCGGCTGCGGCCGCGGAACTCAGCGATGAGTTCGCCCGGGGCGATGTCGGTGGGGAGTTCGCCCGGAACCGTGGCGGCGGGAGCCGGGCCGGCGGGTGCCGACTGCGGTGCCGCAGTCGCGCCCGTGCCTGGATCGGCGGCGTAGATCTGGATGTCGTAGAGACCACTGCGTCCTGTGCTGGCGCGACGGTTGGCGACGGCGGTCAGGACCTGGCCGCGGAAGGCCGGCTTGAGGAAGTTGATGTCGACGCCGGACGCCACGGTGATGGTGTCTGTGTCGATCCCGGCTTCGCCGGGTTTCGGGCTGGCCGGGTTGCAGGCCAGCGCGAAAGCTGTGTCGCCGAAGGCGAAGATCATTCCGCCGTGGGCCATACCGAATCCATTGAGCATTTCCTGGCGGAGCGTCATGCGGATCGTGGCATGTCCGTCGTCCAGTGCCACAACTTCGATGCCCATCCACTCCGATGCGTAGTCGTCTTTGAGGATGGGGTGGGTGTCACCGGAAATCGTCAGTTCAGCCATGCGTCGTTGCCTCCAGCTTTATTTACCGAATGTTCATTAGGTAATCCCATTTGGGTGCCCGCTGTCAAGAGCTGGCGGGCCATCCGCCCGAACAGCAGGCATATTTCGGGACCTGCCCCGTGGGCTCCGGGCGCCGCGTGGAGAAACTGCGGCAACTGGTGAAAGTATGGAGGGACGGAGCACCACCACGACACGACCTAAGGGCGGATCATGGCCAAGGGGATATACGTCAGCGCGACCACACCGGGATCCGGGAAGTCGCTCATAGCGCTGGGGCTGGCGGACACGCTGCACCGCCATGCTGACCGCATCGGCTTTTTCAAGCCTGTGGTTCACGGCAACGACGCCGCGGCGGACCCTATGGTGGCCCTGATGAAGGCCCGGTTCGATCTTGACGACCAGCGCTGCCGCGGCGGCCTGACGTTTACCGAGGTCCGCGGGCTGCTGGCCGAGGGAAACCGGGCGGAGATCGACGCCCGCTGTGTGGAGATCTTCGCCGAAATGTCACGCCACTGCGACGTGGTGATTGTGGAGGGAACGGACCTCACCGGCCAGGACGCCGCCGTCGAATTCGACCTCAACGCACGCCTCGCGAACAATCTGGGCGCCTCCATCGTGGCTGTGGTGGGCGCGAAGGGGCGGACTGTCGCGGAAGCGGCCGACGCCGTCGAGGTTGCCCGCAAGGAACTCCTCGCCGAACGCTGCACGCTCCTGGCGATCATGGTGAACCGGGCCGACCCGGAGGACCTGGACGGCATTGCCGCGGCCGTCCGCCCCGGCGCCTCAGGCCGGCCCGTGTACGTCCTGCCGGAACTTGAGTCGATCGCCAGGCCGACCACCGGCGAGGTCGCCTCCGCCCTGGGTCTGGGCCAGGTGGCCGGCCTGCCGGACCTGGAACGTGACGTGCATTCGGTCAAAGTGGCGGCCATGAACGTGGCCAACTTCCTGCACGTGCTCGACGACGGCGCCCTGGTGATCGTTCCCGGTGACCGTGCCGACGTGCTGGTCGCCTGCCTGGCGTCGTCGTTCTCGCCCGAATTCCCCGTCCCGTCCGCGCTGATCCTGACCGGCGGACTGGCTCCCGATCCCACCATCTACTCGCTGCTGGCGCAGGCCCCGTTCCCGATCTTCGCCGCCCCGGACGACACCTACGTGACCGCCAAGCGGGTCTCCGAGGTGCGCAGCGAGATCTGGTCCGGACACCGCCGCAAGGTGGCCTCCGCCCTGGGCCTGTGGGCCAGGCGGGTGGACGAGGCCGAGCTGCTGGAGCGGCTGCACCTGCCCCGGCCGGAACGGATGACGCCGCTGCGGTTCCTGCACGATCTCATTGAGCGGGCCCGGCTGCAGCGCCGGCATATCGTCCTGCCGGAGGGGAACGACGTGCGGATCCTGCGTGCGGCCGAGATTCTGCACCGGCGCGATGTCTGCGACCTCACGATCCTGGGCAACGAGTCGGCGGTCCGGGAGCTGGCGTCCACCCAGGGCATCGACCTCTCCGGCATGAGCATCGTGGACCCCGCGACGTCGGAGCTGCGCCAGCAGTTTGCGGAGAAGTACGCGGAGCTGCGGGCGCACAAGGGCGTGGACCTCGCCCGGGCGCTGGAAGTCATGCTGGACGGCAGCTATTTCGGCACGATGATGGTGCAGCTGGGCGTGGTGGACGGCATGGTGTCCGGAGCCGCGCACACCACCGCCCACACCATTCGTCCCGCCCTGGAGTTCGTCAAGACCCGCGACGGCGTGAAGATCGTCTCCTCCGTGTTCCTGATGCTGATGCCGGACCGGGTGCTGGTCTACGGCGACTGCGCGGTCAATCCGGACCCGAACGCTGAGCAGCTGGCGGACATCGCCCTGGCCTCGGCCGAGACCGCCGCCCAGTTCGGCGTCGAGCCCCGCGTGGCCATGTTGTCCTACTCCACCGGCGGATCCGGCAGCGGCGAGGCGGTGGACAAAGTCCGGGAGGCCACCGAAGTGGTGAAGGCGCGCCGCCCGGATCTCGCCGTCGAGGGCCCCATCCAGTACGACGCCGCCGTGGATGCCGCGATCGCGCAGTCCAAGATGCCCGGCTCAACCGTCGCCGGGCAGGCCACCGTGTTCATCTTCCCGGACCTCAACACCGGCAACAACACCTATAAGGCGGTGCAGCAGTCCTCGGGTGCTGTCGCCGTCGGGCCCGTCCTGCAGGGACTCCGCAAACCGGTGAACGACCTCTCCCGCGGCTGCACCGTGGAGGACATCGTGAACACGGTGGCCATCACCGCCGTCCAGGCACAGTCCGCGGAGATCCAGCCAGCAACCAAACTTCCCGTCGAAGCCAAGGCTTAGGAGGCCCCGTGCTCGTGCTCGTCATCAACTCCGGCTCATCGTCGCTCAAGTACCAGGTACGTGACGTCGAGGCCGGCAGCGTGCTCACCGAAGGCCTGATCGAGAAGATCGGGATGGGCACCGGCGGCGAGGGGGACGGCCAGATCGAGGGCCCGCGCGACCACGCCGAAGCCCTGGAACAAGTGGACGCGGCCATCCACGCAGCCCTGGGGGACCGGGCCCTGGATGCCGTGGGCCATCGCGTGGTGCACGGCGGGGAACGCTTCGCCGAGCCGGTGCTGGTCAACAACGAGATCACCCGGGCCATCGAACGGCTGAACCCGCTCGCGCCGCTGCACAACCCGGCAAACGTCCTGGGCATCCGCGCCATCTCGAAGAAGTGGCCGCAGCTGCCGCAGGTCGCCGTGTTCGACACCGCCTTCCACCGCACCCTGCCGGAGCACGCCTGGCGCTACGCCGTGCCGGACGAGCTTTACACGAACCACGGGATCCGCCGCTACGGGTTCCACGGCACCTCGCACGAGTATGTTGCGCACCGGGCGGCGGCCCTGCTGGACGTTCCGGTCGAAGAGTTCGACGCCGTCATCGCCCACCTGGGGAACGGCGCCTCGGTCACGGCCATCCGCGGCGGCCAGTCCATCGACACATCCATGGGCTTCACGCCGCTCGAGGGCCTGGTCATGGGCACCCGCTCCGGTGATCTCGATCCGTCCATCCTTGTCTTCCTAGGCCGGGCCGGCTGGTCCCCCGAGGACCTGGATTCGATGCTGAACCGGCAATCCGGGCTCAAGGGTCTTGCCGGAAACAACGACATGCGCTCGGTCGTGGAGGCCGCGGAGGCCGGCGACGCCAAGGCGGCCATGGCCCTTGCGGTCGCGTCCTACCGGCTCGCGAAGTACATCGGCGGGTACCACGTGGCTGTCGGCGGCGCGAAGGCCCTGGTGTTCACGGCCGGGATCGGCGAGAACTCGCACCAGTTCCGGACCCTTGTGGCGCAGCGGCTCGGTGCCCTGGGCGTGGAGCTCGACGCCGGGCTGAACCGGGAGCGGTCCAAAGAACCCCGCGTCATTTCCACCCCGACGTCGGCCCTGCCCATCCTCGTCGTGCCGACCGACGAGGAGCGCGCGATCGCCGAGGCGACGGCCGCCGTCGTCGCCCAGGCGTCCGTTGCTCCGTAGCCGCCCCAACTAGCTCGCAGCAGGGGTCGTTTTGAGCCCCCAAAACGGCCTCAACTGCGAGCCAGTTGGGCGGGGGGTAGCGTTGGGGACATGACGGAACCCACGCCCCTCCCTCCGCTGCCACTCCGCACCGAACGGCTGGTGCTGCGCCGCTTCGAAGCCGCCGACCTCGACGCCTTCCACGCGTACCACTGCCTGCCCGAGACCGCCCGGTTCCTGCCCCGCGAGGCCAAGAGCTACACCCAGTCGATGGAGACCGTGGGCAAGTACGCCAACTTCGAGTTCGAGAAGGAGGGCGACTGGGTGGCCCTGGCCATCGAGGCCCAGGACTCGCCCGGGCTGCTTGGCGAGGTGGTCCTGAAGTGGCTTCCGGGCCCGGGGCAAGCCGAGATCGGCTGGAGCCTGGCGCCGAAGGCCCGGGGGCGGGGCATCGCGAGCGAGGCCGCCCGGGCGCTGCTCAAGCTGGGCTTCGAGGAGCTCGGCTTTCACCGGATCGACGCCAAGCTCGATGCCCTGAACACTGCCTCGGCGGCGCTCTGCGAACGGCTCGGCATGCGCCTG
Source organism: Arthrobacter sp. ok909 (assembly GCF_900104405.1). Classification (NCBI taxonomy): domain Bacteria; kingdom Bacillati; phylum Actinomycetota; class Actinomycetes; order Micrococcales; family Micrococcaceae; genus Arthrobacter; species Arthrobacter sp. ok909. Next base: position 79,085 of record NZ_FNJS01000006.1, read on the forward strand.
GAATCCACCCAGGTGGACAAGTGGCACTACAAGGGCCAGTGGGCCACGGAAGTGGTGTACGCCCTCCTCGAGGAGGAGTGGAAGGCCCGCTAACCGGGTTCCGGCGGCTGAGGACGCCGGGACGCACCGACCTGGCGGAACGCCGATGTGGCGGAACGCCGATCTGACGCAGATGGCCGGAATGAAGTCCTCATTGCGGCCAGCTGCGTCAGATCGGGTGCCGTTCGGGTCCCCAGCTTAGGGTGCGGGCGGCGCGGTGGATGCGGGCGCTGGTGAGACCGTGCCCGATGCGGGAGCTGGCGCAGTCGGTTGCTGCTCTGCCGGCACCGTGGCGCCGGAGCCCGCGGTGGGACCCGACGGCGCCGCACCGCCAGTCGGCGCAGCACCGCCGGTTGGCGCCGTGGTCCCGCCGGCGCCCGGTGACGGGGCCTGCGTGCTGCCCGGGGTGGCTCCCGTGGCGCCGGATGTCGCACCGGGTGTCGCGGAGGGGCTGGCCCCCGGCGTCGCACCAGGGGTGGCCCCCGGCGTCCCGGCCGTGCCGGAGGACCCGGCCGGGGTAGCACTGGGATCGGCCTTGATGACCGCCATGATCTGTTCCTTGTACGCGCTGAGCCGGTCCTGGATCTCCGAAAGTGGCCGGTTCCGCAGGTCCTGGCCGTACGCGGCGATCTCCTGCCACAGCGCGTTGAGCCTGGCCGTGCCGTCGCTGCTCAGGGGACCGTCCAGGGTGAGCACCAGTTGGCTCGCCAAGGCATAGGTCAGGCACCGTACGCAGTTGTAGTTGGCCGACGCCGAGAGGTTCTCCGGGACGATCACATCGGTCTGGCCCACAATCAGGACCACCTGGAAACCCACGGCCACTGCGGCGCAGTCCGCGCAGCTGGCGAAGGCATAGGCCTCATTTTTGGTGTCCACCGCGTCGCCGTCATCGGCCCAGACCAGGGCGAAGGCGACGTCGTACACCACGGAACCGTCGGTGGTATTGACCGCGAGGGACTGGTTGCCGTCGTCCTGGGGAGCGGCCGGCTTGTCGAACGGGAAAACCCAGGAAGGAGCAGTCGGCGCCGCCGCGGCGTCCGCAGGACCTGCGGTGCCGGCCGTGCCGGCCTGCCGCGGCACCAGGACCATGCTGAGCTGGGGCTCGTCGCGCGTGGGTTTCCGGGCCCCCTCCGGCCACAAGGCAACGGTCCTTCCTGACTGGCCCTCCGCGATCCGGCCCGTGGCCGGGAAGAGTGCCACGGTGGCGTCGCTCAGGGTGCCGCGCTCGTAGGGCTGGACGGGGCGGTAGGCGTCCCCGCCGGGCCACCAGGCCCACCCGAGGCCGGCGGTGACAGCCGCGATCGCGGCGATGGCGGTGGCCCGCTGCAGCGCCTTGCCGCGGGTCTTGTGCCACAGCCCGGCGACGAGCTGGCGGACCAGGCGCTGCAGAACGTAGAGGATGCCGAGCACCGGCAGCGCCAGGCAGGCGATCGCGATCACCCGTACGGCGGCGTCGGCGAAGTCGCCGGTGGAGATGCTGTGGGAGAGCATGGCCTGCTGCTTCAGTCCGTTGTCCCAGGCGGTCCCGAGGACGCGCGGCAGGGTCAGCACCATAGTGACCATGCTGAAGACCAACAGGGGAACCGTGACCAGCACCCAAATGGTGACTACCGCCCGCGCCCAAGGCTTCAGGAGCCGGGCTTCGGGGTCGGTGCGGCGCCAGGGTATCAAGGCGAGCAGGGTGGGTTTGATCCGCTGGAACAGGTCCGGGACGCCGGTGGCGTCGGCCAGGATGTGATAGCCGTCAAAACGGACCATCGGCATCAGCTGCCGGACCATTTGCAGGATCTGGGTGACCACCACCAGCAGCAGCGCATCGAAGCCGGTGGCCCACCAGAAGCCCATGATCGCGACGGCCACGATCGCGTTGAAGTACGGTCCGCCGAGGTCGGTGCGGAGGCGGCCGCCCCGCCCGAGCCGGTAGGAATCGGTGACATCCGTGTAGAAGGCCGGCCACATCAGGTACAGTCCCGTGCCCATGGCGCCGGGGGTTGCCCCGCCGCGGCGGGCAGCGGCGGCATGGCCGAATTCGTGGAAACCGGCAGAGAACACGGTGACCACCAGAATCAGGAGCACCAGGCCGGGGTTGGCGAATGCTTCATGCGTGGCCGACGCCAGCCCTCTGACCATCAGCACCCACCAGCAGGTGGCCAGGAAGGCAGCAGTCACGGCCACCACAATCAGGGGGTGGAACAGCGTGGCGAACGGTGCTGTGAGCTTCCGGGTGCGTTCCGGATCGGTCACCGAGTACCGGAAGCGCATGCCCAGCAGCGGGTTCGATTTCTTCACCTCGGGCTCGGAACCGTCCGCCCGCCGGAGGAGTCCGAGGGGGAGGAGCTGGGAGGTAATCAGCGTCCGGACGTTATCGGCACTGACCAGCCGTCCGAAACTGTTGCTGGCGTGCTCGGCGATTTCTTCCGTGTCCCGGCGGCCGTCGATCGCCTCGAGCACGAGGTACAGCAGGCGGGTGAGCTGGATGGTCTGACCGTCGGAACGGCGCACCAGGGACGGGGCTTCCTTGTAGCCGGACCCCTTCGCCTCCCCGATCAGCTGGATGCCGGCGGCCCGCGCCGGAACGGGCTGCCGGCTGACCGCCACGGACGACGCCGGGCGGCCACTCGCGGCGGCAGCTTCAGCAGGAGTTTCAGCGGCAGTGGCGCCGGCAGTTCCCGCACCGCCGCCGGCAGGCAGGACCGGAGGGCCGCCCTGTTCGGACGGCCCTCCGTGCACAGTGCTCATCGAGGTGCTACTGCTTCAGGGTGGACTGCTGATCCGCCGAGGACGTGGCATCACCGTGGATGTCCTGGTTGATGATGGCGTCCTGGTGGGCAACTGCGTACGCGTTGCTGTCGATCGAGCCGATGTTGGCGCCGACGGCCGCGTCGATCGGCGCGGCCACGTTGGCGTTGGCGGCCACGGCCCCGTTGATGGGCGCTGCGATGCCCGCATTGGCGTCCAGGTTCACGTCGACATTGAGCAGGTTGCCGTTCAGGGCCCCAGCGGCACCGGCGGCTCCGGCGACATCCGTCGGCAGCGCGCCGCCCAGGTCCGGGGCCGTGCCGCCCAAGTCTGTGCCGCCCAGGCCCGTGGTCGGATCTGTGACTGGAGCCGTGGCCGGGGCCGGATCGGTGGAGGCGGGCGCGGTGGCCGGGGCGGCGGCGGTGCCCTGGTCGATGCCGCTGTCCTGCACGGAATGCGCCGTGGCATCGCCCGTGATGCCCTGGTTGATGAGGGTTCCCTGATCGGCCAGTGCCTGCGATTCGGACCCGACGGAGAGAACATTGGCCGAGGCGCCGGCGTCGATCGGGGCGGCAACGTTGGCGTTGGCTGCGACGCCGAGGTCGATCGGCGCCGCGGCGCTGATGCCCAGGTTCAGGTCGGCGTTCAGGTCCAGGACGGACGCAACCTCCTTGTCCGGAAGGGCCGTGCCGCCCTGCGCCATCAGCTCATCATCAGTCAACGGGGTCATTCCCTGCTCAACGCTCACAACAAACTCCATCTCCGGCACCCTGTGCCCGGTCAAAGCCCAGCGACGCCCCGCCCCCAGCGGCCGGGTTCCACGTCGAAGTGCCCATCATGCCAGTAAATAGTAAGCATGATGACCAATTAGGCAACAGGCAGCCCATCGGTTGCTCCGCAACTGCCCTAATGGACCCCCAAAAGGGCGCCTACGGAGCAGCCGATGGGTCCCCGCACAGCCAAACCCGCCGATTCGACGAAAATGGCCGCTATGAGAGTTCTCATAGCGGCCAACCTTGGAGAATGGGCGAGCGCCCGGCGCGCCTTCATCGGTTGCTCCGCAACGGCCCTTGTGAAGCCTCAAAAGGGCGCCTGCGGAGCAACCGATGGGGGTGGAGGATCTACTTCAGCCCGGCCCCCGGCAGCAGCTCGGTGGCGCCGAGGGAATCGGCCACGAACGCGTAGTCCCAGGCCCGCTCGCGCCACTGCACGTACCGGCCCGAGGCGCCCCCGTGGCCGCCTTCCATCTCGATCTTCATGACAATCGGCTCGCTGCCGGTGTTCACTTCGCGCAGCCGCTGCACCCATTTGGCGGGCTCCACGTAAAGTACCCGCGTGTCATTAAACGAGGTGACCGCGGCGATCTTCGGGTAGGCCACGGCCCGGACGTTCTCGTACGGCGTGTACGACTTCATGTACTCGTACACCTCCGGGTCGGTGATCGGGTTGCCCCATTCCTCCCACTCCAGCGCCGAGAGCGGCAGTTCGGGGTCCAGGATGGTGGTCAGCGCGTCCACGAACGGAACGGCCGCCACGATGGCGGCGTACTTTTCCGGTGCCAGGTTGGCGACGGCGCCCATCAGCAGGCCACCCGCGGAGCCGCCCATCGCGGCGATCCGGGCCGGGTCCACCCAGCCAGATCCCGCGAGCCAGTCCGTCGCGGCGATGAAATCGGTGAACGTGTTCTTCTTGCGCAGCTTCTTGCCGTCGTCGTACCAGTGCCGGCCCAGTTCGCCGCCGCCGCGGATGTGCGCGATCACGAACACGATGCCCCGGTCCAGCAGGGAAAGCCGGGGGATCCCGAAGCCCGGATCCATGCTCATCTCGTAGGAGCCGTAACCGTACACCAGGCCGGGCGCCGTTGAATCCTGCAGGACCGAGGCGTGCCGGAGGACCGAGAGCGGGACGCGGGTCCCGTCGTCGGCCGTGGCCCATTCCCGGGTGGCGACGTAGTCGGACGGCGAGTAGCCGCCCAGTACCGGGCTCTCCTTGCGCAGCAGGAGTTCACCGGCCGGAAGCTCCGGGGTGGGCAGGACGAAGTCGTAGACCCGGGACGGGGTGAAGTACGAGGTATAGCCCATCCGGATTACGGGGGCCTCGTAGTCGGAGCCCGCGACGCCGGCCGTGTACAGCTCCTCGTCGAAGGCCGGTTCCACGGCGGCGCCCTGCTCCGGGGTGCCCAGCCCGGCCAGGGGCAGGACCTGGACCCGTTCAATCGTGTCCTTGCGGATCGAGACCACCAAGTGGGTCGACGTCACCCCGGCGCCGTTGACCCGGACCTGCTCGGAATGCGCGACGACGGTGCTCCAGTGCTGCTCGTCGAGCGGCTTCGCGAGCTCGGCCGGGTCCACGAGCGACACCATGGAATTGATGGCGTCCTTGTTGTGGGTGAGCAGGATCCGTTCCTGGCCGCGGCCGGAGGTGTCGGCCAGCAGGAACGGTTCGGCCTCGTACAGGATGCGCTCGTCGCGGGAGATCACGGTGCGGAGTCCGGCGTCGGGGTCATCAAAGCGCAGCAGGCGGGTTTCGCTGAACTCGGAGCAACCGATGCTCAGCACAAGGTGGCGCCGGTCGGCGGAGAGCTCGAAGCCGAGCCACATGGCGACGTCGTCCTCCTGATAGATGACCTCGTCGTCGCTGACCGGGGTGCCGAGCACGTGGGACTTGACCTGGTACGGCCGCCAGGAATCGTCCACCACGGTGTAGAAGATCCGGCTGCCGTCGGGGGAGAAGGAGATACCGTAAAAGACATTCTCGATCACGTCCGGCAGCAGCTCGCCGGTGCGGAGGTCCTTGATGCGCAGCGTGAAACGCTCGTCGCCGGCGTTGTCCACGGCATAGGCGTAGAGGGTGCCGTCGATGGTCGTTGCGGCCCCGCCCACGGCGAAGAACGGCTTGCCCTCCGCCTCGATGTTGCCGTCGAGGAGGACCTCCTCGCCGGGAACCACGACGCCTGCCTCGACCGCCGGCGGAGTCCAGTCCGCGACGCGGTCCCCGGTGTCCTGGCCGCGCACGCGGCAGTGGATGCCGTACTCCTTGCCTTCGACCGAGCGGGTGTAGTACCACCAGCCGTCCTTGCGGTTGGGGACGGAGAGGTCGGTTTCCTGGGTGCGGCCCTTGATTTCCTGGAAGATGGCCTCGCGGAGCGGCTCCTGGTGCGCGGTCACCGCCTCCTGGTAGTCGTTCTCTGCCTTGAGCAGGTCCACGACCTCTTTGGATTCCTTGTCCCGGAGCCACTCGTAGTTGTCCTCGAAGGAGTCGCCGTGGTGGGTGCGCACCGAGGGGACTTTCCGGGCGACGGGAGGCTGCGGGGACGGCTGGACGGGTGTCTGGGTCATGGACCCAATGTACCGAAGAGCGGCGCTTCAGTTGCCGTTCTGCAGATTGTTGGCCGCCACGTAGCCGGCGAGCGTTCCCGAGCCCAGCGCGGCGGAGAGTGCGGCGGTCCCGGCACGGTCCTGCAGGACGATCGACTGGCCGTCCCGGCTGGTCCCGGTACCGGCGGTCGGCAGCGTGAAGAACACGCCATGCCCGGGGACCGTGTTGTGGAGGCTGAAGGCGAGGTCCTCCAGCGACGCCGGGGTGAAGCTCGCGTCCAGGGTCACGTGCGGCAGCACCGTCGTGACGAGTTTCCGGACGGTGTCGCGGTCCGCCAGGCCGCCGTCGGATGCCATCTTGGCCATCACGGCCTTCAGGAACGTCTGCTGGTTCCGGACCCGCTGGTAGTCGCCGTCAGGGAAGGCATGGCGCTCGCGGACAAAAGCCAGGGCCTCCAGGCCGTTGAGCCGGTTCACGCCCGCCGGAAAATGCACCTTGTCATCCACGGTGCCGGTGAAGGACTGCTTGATATCGACGTCGACACCGCCGAGCGCGTCGGTCATGGCCGCGAACCCCTGGAAATCGAGCATGACTGTGTGGTCGATGTGCGTACCAAGCAGCGCCTCCACCGTCTGGGTCATCAGGGGCAGCCCGCCCAGGGCCAGCGCGGAGTTGATCTTCGCCTCGCCGTGGCCGGGGATGTCCACCCAGAGATCGCGCATGATCGAGATGCCGTAGATGCTCTGCCGGTCCGCCGGCAGGTGGATGAGCACGAGGGCGTCCCCGCGCTGGTCCGAGGCGCTGCCGGCGGCGGCCGCCGCCCGCGCATTGACCCGGCTGTCGCTTCCGATCAGCAGGATGTTAAGGGCGACGGCGGGTGGTTCCGGCGTGGAGGTGGGTGCCGTCGACGGCGCAGCAGCCGGGCCGGCGGCCGGCGGCGTGGCTCCCGCCGGAGCGGGTCCCACGGTCCGGGGCCGGGTGAGAACAAACACTGCGGCCGAGGCAGCGACGGCGAGCACGAGCAGCACGCCCAGAACCAGGAGTATCCGACGTCGGCCGGTCCCGGCTGCGGGAGAAGGCGACGGGGGCGTGGGCGCCGCGGAAGCCGCGGCTGCTGGCTCCGGAGCGTTCCCCATGGGCGGACGCTATCACCGCTGCCCGCCGCGGACTATGGGTCCAAGGACCTCCCACCCCGCCCCGGCCTCCCTGGCCTGCCGCGCCGGATCACGCGGCGGGAATCAGTTGCCGTTCTCGAACTTGTTCGCCGCGTCGTCGTCGCCCACGGTATCCGAGGCCATCGCGCCGGAGATGTCCCCTGCGTCGCGTCCTGGGCCAATGTCAGGCGCCGGAGGGGCGCCGTGGCGACCCCACTACAGTACACCGGGTCCGGCGATCAATACTTCCGGCTCAATAGAGCGGCAGATAACGCGAGGTTTCCCCGATGTGAAGCGGACTGTTGCCTACGTCACACTCCCTGCCTAGGCTGGGTGGCGGTCGCAGCGTCGCGGCCAAAGCGGTCGCAGCGTCGCGGCCAAGCGGTACACACACGAACAGGGGAATCGTTTGAACCACAAACTCCGGGTTCTTGTCAGGCTTGACCTCGATTGCGGTCAGGCGGAAGTAGCAGCGCAAGGGCATGTGACGGCCCAGAGCCTCCAGGCCCTGTACGTAGTGGTCAAGCGCGCAAACCACCTGAAAGAAGGGCTCCGCCTGGTGTTGGATGTCAGCCACGCCCGGGTCGAGCCGGCGGCCCTTGAGCAGCTGCGGGAGTGCTCGGCCTCCCACCACCTGCCGGCCGCCATTGATCCGCTTCAGTCGGAATGCCAGCTCAGCATCGTGGCTCCCGCCCAGGCCGAAGCTAGGCACGACGGCGGTGCCCGCACCCGGGCGCGGGCCCTGCGCCTGGCGGCATAGGCCCCCCGGGCAGCCAGCCCCTGGACACTCTCAACAGACGGGCGTCCGGTGGCCATCAGATCGCGGACGACATCCCCGCGTTGCAGGACGGCCGCGTCCTGGTGAACACGGCTGCGTACGTGGTGTGTGCTGGCCGTGCTTTGGGTGATGGTGCGGACACGCTTCCTGTTTCGGATCATCCCCGCCTGACGGCCGGCGCAAGGGTCAGCCCTACCTCAGCGAGGCGCAGCATCAGGCAACCTGGTTCGTGCCGAGGATAGCTGTCAGCATGTGCCGGAAAGAGGCTGATCAGCTGTGCAGCCGGGCGAGTCGCAGAATGGCGAGGATGGCCGGGGCGAGCTCATCCTCCATCTGGTCATAGAACTCCTGACCGCGCCGGTAGGGATCCACGACGTCGTTGTCCGTGGCGTCCGGTGCCAGGGCCAGGTGCCGCACCGATGCCGCCCGGCCGGGGAGTTCCCGCCAAAAGGCGGGAATGTCGACGACGGCGGAGGTTCCGGGTGCGGTAGCGTCGCGCTGCTCAAGGGCCTTCAGCATCCGGGCAAACTCGCGGATAGTGAAGGTCCTCTTCAGCAATGAGGCATCCATCTGCATCACCTCGCCGCGGTGCTTGGCGGTCATCGCCAGCACCAAATCGGACTCCCTGAGGATCTTTGGCGTCAGCTGGCGGGCCGCAAAGCCGTCCGGCGTGCCGCCATAGGTCCTGATGATGTCCGCGGAACTCGGCTGGATCGGATCGCCCACCATGGCCCTCGTGCCGGCGCTGCGCACCACAAAAGCATCGGCCTGCACCTGATCCAGGCCCGCCTGCAGCAGGCGCTCGGCCACCGGCGAGCGGCAGATGTTGCCGGTACAGACCGTCAGGATCCGAACGGGGCGAGGCGTATCCAAGGTTTTCCCAACTTCCATTAGCGAGACTCGTGCCAGCGGCGTGGTTTCCGAGTCTAGCCGCGACGGGCCCCTCACAGCTTCAAGAGAAGATAGGGCCGCATTCTGTCGTTCTTGAAAATAAAGCATCTTGATATTGAAGATTCATGCTTTTCTGCGTACAGTCGTCCAAAGATGCCGAAACGATCGGCAGGAGCTGGCCCGACTGGGGGTTCTCCGCCGCACTAGAACTTGGGGTAAAAGATGTCGGAGACAAAGAGCCTGGCCGCACCGAAGGCGAGTTTCGACCGCCGTGCCGTTGTAAAGGGTGCCGCGTGGAGTGTGCCGGTTATCGCGGCAGCGATTGCCGCGCCGGCTGCGGCGGCGTCGACGACGCCGACGCCGACATTGTCGGCAGCCCTTGTTGCCGGCAGCGGCCTTCCGACGGTCGGGGGGACTCCGGAGATGCACGGAACGGGACCCATGGGCTTCGCGGTCACCACGACTGGCGTGGCTGTGACGGGAGCCATCTCCGTCGTCATCGACGTCCAGCCCGACGCAGCTGCGACGGCGGCTGGTGTCGGTCTCGCTGTCACCGCATCGGCCCTGCCGCCCAGCGGCCAGTCCTCGCCTTACAACTTCGCGTACAGCAGAACCGGTACGGGAACAGTGGCGAAAGACACCGTTTTGAATTACGCCGTCACCGTGACTGTCACCATTGTGGAGTCAGCTACCAAGAAGACTGTGCTGCCCGCCATGGTTTTTGTTGCCACTCTGAAGCCGGTATTGTCTGCAAGCATTGTCCCCACTACGGTTGATCCGATCGTCTCGGGAAAACCATCTGTGCTGGGAACGGGACCCAAGGGCTTCACCGTCTCGACGACCGGTGCTGTCATCTCGGGAACCTCGTCCGTGAGTGTCGCTATCGCCATTGATCCTGCAGATACGACCACGGCCAACTCCGGCGTCGGGCTCGTGATCGGCACGATCAACAACACAGCCGTGACGGCCGGAAGCTGGCACGGAGCACTGTCTGTGCCAGCCAATGGTACGTCTGGGACTTTCACTTTCGGATCGTATTCCAGAACGGGCAATGGTGCGGCGCCGAACACCGGCACACTGAACTACACCGTCAAAGTGACTGTCACCGTTAACGACTCTGCCACCAACACGTCCACCGTTCTGGCCCCAGTTTATGCGAATGCTACTCTCAGGAAGCCGTAGATAGTCCGGTTCGCGGGTAAGCCATTAGTGATCTAATGGCCAGCAGAAAGAGACCGCAAATCATCTTGGGAGTGCTATGTCGGAACAGCGCTGGAGGCGTGGGTGCTTGACGGCGCAGGGGAAGAAATCCACGAATGTTGCCGGAATTGGTGAAACTAGTTGAATGTCTCGAGCGATTTGCACATCGACGTTCTGGGCACTAGTTTCACAATTAATTGGGGTCCAGCCGTCAACCCAGCTCAGCGGCAAGCAATGGAGGTGGCTTGGAGCCGATGTATGGGCGGTCCCCGCCCCATCGCACCGGATGTGGAGTCCTGCGCCTTCAATCTGCCCTTCACAGCAACCCTGTGCTTCGATTCGAGGCTGTCCGGCGAAAGCGTGCGGCATCTCGGCGCGGACACCTTCGAGGACCTGGCTGAAGCCGTGACGTCGGAAGTCACCGTCGCTGCCATCCTCGAGCGCGCCGGCGAGTTGACGATGCTCCACGCTTGTGGCGTCGCGGATCCCGAAGGTGCTGTCATCGCCTTGGTGGCCAAGTCCGGCACGGGCAAGACCACGGCATCCTCGCAGCTCGCCCGGACCCTAGGCTATATAACTGACGAAACCGTTGCCATCCGGACTGATGGGACTGTTGTGCCTTACCCGAAGCCGCTGTCAGTCAAACAGGCAACGCCAGGTGCTGCCAAGCTGCAGGTGGGTCCGGATGAACTGGGCTTGCGGCTCGCGCCGGATAGTCCCCGGATCAAAGCCATCGCGCTGCTCGACAGGATTGCCGGCGGGGACTATCAGCTTCCTGTCATCGAGCCGGTCCCTCTGGTGGAGGCCGTGCTTGCGCTGATTCCGGACACGTCATCCCAGGCTGCCGTGGTCCAGCCGCTGCAATCCCTGTGCCGGCTGATTGACAGCGTCGGCGGTGTGTTCCGGGTTAGCTATTCCGAGGCGGCCGACCTGAAGGACAGCCTGGCGCCGTTGTTCTTGAGGGAGTGCAATAAAGGCTCGGAGGTCACCAAGGCATGGACTCCTGCACTCGCCGAGCCGGAAACGGAGCCAGCAGCAGTTCACCGGGCCCGCGAACTACCATCAGAACCAATCCCCGCAGGCTGGCTGCGGAGGTGCGACGTCGTTGACGCGGTGGAGATCGGCGATGACCTGCTGGTCCTGACGGAAACCGAACTCACCAGGCTGAGCGGAATCGGACCCGTCATCTGGCAATCCGCCCAGCGCCCCGTCTCGATGCAGACTTTAGCGAGCCGGATCGAAGCCCGGCATGGACTGCCCGACGGCTATGAAGCACTGCTGGAGGCGGCCGTTGACGGACTCGTCGGCCGGGGATTACTCCTGCGCGGTTAGACCGGTTAAGACGCAGTTAAAAAGCACACCAACGCGGTCGCCGTACCGTACAGTAAATTTTCGTGTGGGTCGTTGGGGCCAGGCACGGGGGAGAGGACCACAGCGTGACTGGTTTTGATACGGCCGAGAACAACGGGCAGACAACGGCGGGGCTTGCACTGGAGGACTACCTGCGCATCGCCCGGGCACGCTGGAAGGGCATCCTGGCCTTCACCCTGATCTTTACCGTGCTCGCCTTCTGCTGGACCCTCCTGCAGCCGAAGATCTACGCCGCACAGTCCAGCGGAATCGTTGTGGCAGGCGGCTCTGACAACCTCAGCCTTTCGCTCATGAGCGAGAACCTGGCCCAGACCAAGGCCGCCAAGTACGAGTCTGTGGCCAAGTCCAGGCTCGTCGCCGAGCGCGTCGTCACGTCGCTGGGCCTCACAACCTCGCCGGACGCCCTTCTGGGGGCCGTCACCGTGTCCGTGCCGAAGGAAAGCGCCCAGCTTGCCGTCACCGCCACGTCCACCGACCCCGCAATGGCCCAGCGGGTGGCGGATGCCTGGGTCAAGGGCCTCGCCGATCAGGTCAAGGAGATGGAAAGCATCCCCGCCGTGGAAGGCTCGAACGTCGTCCCCGTTCCGGTCATCCGGGTGGTTCCGCTGGGCGAAGCCGTCCTGCCGACCGCTCCGACCTCCCCCAACGTGAAGCTGGCTCTCGGCATTGGAGCCCTGGCCGGGCTGGCACTCGGAGTCCTCTACGCCCTCATTCGCCACCGCTTGGACCGCAGGCTTCGCAGTGCCACGGCGATCGAACGCCGGTTCGGGGTGCCCGTGCTGGGCACGCTCCCGGTGGACCACCGCCTGGACGGGAAGAGCACCGTACTCGACGACGGGTTCAGTCCGGTCGCATCAGCGGAAGGCTCGCATGCGATCACCGAGGCCCTGCGGGAGCTCCGGACTAATCTCCAGTACGTCGACGTCGACAACCCCCCGCGGATCATTGTGGTGACGAGTTCGGTTCCGGCCGAGGGCAAGTCGACGGTGACGGCCAACCTGGCTGTCACCATGGCTGCCGCCGGCGAGAACGTTGTAGTGGTCGACGGCGATCTGCGCCGGCCCACGCTGGTGGATGTTTTCAACCTGATCCCCGGAGTCGGCGTAACCGATGTCTTGAGCGGCCACGCGGAGCTGGAAGACGTGTTGCAGGAGTGGAGCGCGATGCCAAACCTGCGCGTGCTGGGCTCCGGCCGGATCCCGCCGAACCCCAGTGAGCTGTTGGGATCGCACGCCATGAAGACCCTGCTCAAAACGCTGGCACGGGACGCCATCGTGCTGGTAGACGCTCCGCCCCTTCTTCCAGTCACCGACGCCGCCGTCCTCACGCGCATTGCCGACGGCGCAATTGTTGTCATCAGGTCCGGGAAGACCACCGATGAAGAGCTTGGAAAATCCCTCGGCAACCTGGGACGCGTGAACGGAAACGTCCTGGGCACCATTCTTAACCGCGTGCCCACAACCGGCGCCGGCTCGTACAGGTACTACACCGCATATCAGTCCAATGCGCCTGAGCCGGCGGCCGCGCGGTAGCAATTATCTCGCGCTAGCAATGATGATCCCCTTGGAGCAGCCGCTCCGAGGGGATTGTCATTTGCCGGGGGCGTCAGCCCACTCCGCCAGCACGGTCCAGCGGCCAGAATCTCGCCGCCACCTGTCCCACGACGGTCGAGGACTTGATCGTCCTGACACAGTCGCCGCCGGCACCACCAGTGAGTCCCCGGCAGTTGATGGCGGAATCGACCGAGACGGACCGGTGGTCGCCCAGCACCACGAGCTCGCCCTCGGGGACTCTAAACGCGGGAATGCATCGGGGCGAACGGGGAGTGGTCTGGCAGTCGAGGCTGCCAGCCTCAAACGGCAGATCCTCGAAAATGTACGGTTCGTCGAGGGGCCGGCCATTGATGCGCAGCTTGCCATCCTCCCCGCAGCAGCTGATGGTCTGGCCGCCCGTCGCAACCACCCGCTTCACCAGGAACTGTTCGTTGGAGGGACCAATGCCTGTCACATCCCCGAAGGAGCGGGCAATCCCGGCGATCCCGCCGCTGCGCGCCGCCGCCGATTCCGCCTGCCAGCTGTCCGGCCGGGTGAACACCACGATGTCGCCGGGCCGCGGTTCTGAGCCGGCGTAGGCAAGCCGGTTCACGAGGATTCTGTCGCCGTCGCCCGCGGACCCCTGCAGCGTCGGCTCCATGGAGCCGGACGGTATCCGGTAGGCCTTTACCAGGAACCCCTGGACCAGGGCGACGGCCACCAGGGCAATCAGCATGTTTAGGGCCACGGAGGCCCAGAGGGGGAGCTTCTTGCCTGCGCCGATGTTCACGGGTTCAAGCTATCACCGGCGCCCCGGACCCATGACACCGGTGCGGCGCAGGTGCTTGACGCATCTCGCGCCTTCCGCATATCCTGAACGAACGGTCGGTAATTATTTATCGGAAATTCAGAGGAGCAACCATGGCATCGCAGACCCTGCAGTCAGTGCCCGCCGAGCCATCGCCGGCACGGCACGAACAGAGCCTCGAGGACGCGGCCCGGCGTGATGCTGAAGGCCAGGCATACTTCGACAAAGTCATGGCGGATGACTCGCGGATCGAACCCCGCGACTGGATGCCCCCGGCATACCGCAAGACCCTGCTGCGCCAGATCTCGCAGCACGCGCACTCGGAGATCATCGGCATGCAGCCGGAAGCCAACTGGATCTCCCGCGCCCCCAGCCTCAAGCGCAAGGCCATCCTGATGGCCAAGGTCCAGGATGAAGCCGGCCACGGCTTGTACCTGTACTCCGCCGCCGAAACCCTCGGCCAGCCGCGCGATCAGATGATGCAGGACCTGATGGACGGCAAGGCCAAGTACTCCTCCATCTTTAATTACCCCGCCCGCACGTGGGCAGACATGGGTGCCATCGGCTGGATGGTCGACGGCGCCGCTATCGCCAACCAGGTGCCGCTCTGCCGTGCCTCCTTCGGCCCCTACGGCCGGGCCATGGTCCGCGTCTGCAAGGAAGAGTCCTTCCACCAGCGCCAGGGCTTCGAGATCCTGCTGGAACTCTCCCACGGCACGCCCGAGCAGAAGCAGATGGCCCAGGACGCGGTGAACCGTTGGTATGCCCCGGCACTGATGATGTTCGGGCCGCCGGATGACGACTCGCCCAACTCCAAGCAGTCCATGGCCTGGAACATCAAGCGCTTCAGCAATGACGAACTGCGCAACCGCTTCGTCGGCATGATGATGGAGCAGGTCAAGGTCCTGGAGCTCACCCTTCCGGACAAGGACATCCGCTTCAACGAAGAAACCAAGAAATGGGAGCACGGGCCCCTGGACTGGGACGAATTCCACGAAGTCCTCGCCGGCCGCGGCCCCTGCAACGCCCAGCGCCTGGAACGGCGCCGCGAAGCACACGAGAACGGCGCCTGGGTGCGCGAAGCCGCAGCGGCCTACGCCGCCAAACAGAGCCGCAAGCAAGCAGAGAAGGAATCCGCAGCATGACAACGCCCGAACCGCACGCAGGAAACGTCTGGCCCATCTGGGAAGTGTTTGTCCGCTCCAGCCGCGGCCTCTCCCACGTCCACGCCGGCTCCCTGCACGCGCCGGACGCCGCCATGGCCCTGCGCAACGCCCGTGACCTCTACACCCGCCGCAACGAAGGCGTGTCCATCTGGGTTGTCCCCGCTGACGCCATCGCCTCCAGCGATCCTGACGCCAAGGGCGCGTTCTTCGAATCGCCCCAGGGCAAGGACTACCGGCACGCGACCTACTACACCAAGAGCGAGGGCGTGAAGCACCTGTGAGCACGTCACCTGAAACCGCGGCAGCTGCGGCACCCGCAGAACCAGTAACGGCCGGCCACGGGGACATCTCCGTCGGCGTCAAGGGAGCCAGCGGCAGCGGCGAGGCCACGGCCAGCGCCACCCGCATCACCCCGGGCAACGCCCTCCGCCCGGAGGACATCGCCCAGGCTGTCAGCCTCGGCACCGCCAAGCCGAGCGAAGACGTCGCGGAGTTCGCCCTGCGCCTGGGCGATGACGCCCTGGTCCTCGCACAGCGCCTGGGCCACTGGATCTCCCGTGCGCCGGAGCTCGAGGAGGACATTGCCCTCGGCAACATCGCCCTGGACCAGCTGGGCCACGCCCGCTCCTTCCTCAGCTACGCCGGCGGACTCGACGGCCGGAGCGAGGACGACCTCGCCTACTTCCGCCGCGAGCCCGAGTTCCGTTCCGTCCAGATCTTCGAACTCCCGAATGGCGACTTTGCCGTCACCATCGCCCGCCAGTTCGTCGTCAGCTACTACCAGTTCGAGCTCTACCGCCGGCTGACACAGTCCACCGACGCCACCCTGGCCGGCATCGCCGCCAAGGCCGTCAAGGAAGTGGACTACCACCGCGACCACAGCGCCCAGTGGGTGCTCCGCCTGGCCCAGGGCACGGACGAGTCCCGCGAGAAGATGATCCACGGCTTCAAGGTCATCTGGCCTTACGTGGACGAGCTCTTCCGCGACGACGAGCTGACCGCCCGGCTCAGCGAAGCCGGCGCCTCGCCGCAGCCGTCCAGCCTGCGCGAGGACTTCGACCGCCTCACCGGCGAGGTCCTCGCCGCAGCAGAGCTCGAAGTCCCCCACGTGCAGCCCGCACCCGGCGGAGGCCGCCGCGGCCTGCACTCCGAACACCTGGGCTACCTCCTGGCTGAAATGCAGGTGCTCGCCCGCGAGTACCCCGGAGCCAGCTGGTAACCACCATGGAAATGTACGTCAGCCACCCCACGGCCGCCGACGCCAGCACCGCGGAGCAGAAGACTGCCGAACGGAAGGCCTGGGACCTCGCCGCCACGGTCTGCGACCCGGAAATCCCGGTTCTCACCATCGAGGACCTCGGGATCCTGCGCAATGTTCAGTTGTACGACGACGGCGGGATGGTTCCTGCCGTCCAGGTCACCATCACGCCGACCTACTCGGGCTGCCCCGCCATGGACGCCATCCGCGACGACCTCAGGGAGGCGTTCCAGCGCGGAGGCTACCCGAGCGTCAACGTTGAAATGGTCCTCTCCCCCGCTTGGACCACCGACTGGATGAGCGAGGCCGGCAAGGCCAAGCTGGAGCAGTACGGGATCGCCCCGCCCTCCGGCCACTCCAACGCCGTGCGGCACGCCGGGCCGGTCCGGCTGTCCCTCGCCGTCAAATGTCCGCAGTGTTCATCTCTGAACACGAAGGAACTCACCCGCTTCGGTTCCACCTCCTGCAAGGCGCTGTACGTCTGCCAGGACTGCAAGGAACCGTTCGACTACTTCAAAGTTTTGTAAGGAACAGGTGCTCCCATGACTGTTGTCCGCCAGACCGCCGCTGAAACGGCGGCGGCCACCGGCCGCCGTCGTGCGTCCTTCCACCCGCTGACGGTGGACGAGGTCCGCCGGCTCACCGACGACGCCATCGAGGTGACGTTCGGCGTTCCGGCCGAGCTCGCCGGCCAGTTCGACTACCTGCCGGGCCAGTACGTCGCCCTGCGCACCACCCTGCCGGATGAGTCCGGCGAGCCGAAGGAAATCCGGCGCAGCTACTCGATCTGCGCCGAACCGCGGAGCTTCGCGGACGGCAGCAGCGAAATCCGGGTCGCCATCAAGAAGGACCTCGGCGGACTGTTTTCCACGTGGGCGAACGCCGAGCTCAAGGCCGGCGACGTGCTGGACGTGATGAGCCCGATGGGCGCGTTCGTGTCCAAGCATGGCCGGGACGGCAAGTCGGTGGATCAGAACGTAATGAACTCGATGAACCATCCCGAGGACCTGGCGGGGGAGGCCGGCTCGTTCGTCGCGATCGCGGCCGGTTCCGGCATCACCCCGGTGATCGCGATTGCCCGGACGCTGCTCGCGGCACACCCGGACACGCGCTTCGACCTCATCTACGCCAACAAGGCTGCCATGGACGTGATGTTCCTCGAGGAACTCGCGGACCTGAAGGACAAGTACCCGGCCCGGCTCGCGCTGCACCACGTGCTCTCGCGTGAACAGCGGATCGCACCACTGCTCAGCGGCCGGATCGACGCCGAGAAGCTGCAGGCCCTGCTGGGCACCGCCATCCACGCCGACGACGTCGACGAATGGTTCCTGTGCGGCCCGTTCGAGCTCGTCCAGCTGTGCCGGGACACCCTGGCCGAGCGCGGCGTAAGCCCGGACCACATCCGCTTCGAACTGTTCACCACCGGCAAGCCGGACCGCCCGGAGGGCAACGCAGGGCGTCCCGTGATTGTGGACGAGTCCCAGGCAACCTACAAGATCACCTTCAAGCTGGACGGACTCCAGGGCGAAGTCGCCAGCCCCACCCACGCCCGGGAATCCATCCTCAACGCAGCCCTCCGGGTGCGCCCGGATGTCCCGTTCGCGTGTGCCGGCGGTGTCTGCGGCACCTGCCGCGCCAAGGTGGTCACCGGCAAGGTCACCATGGACGAGAACTACGCCCTGGAGCAGGACGAGCTGGACAAGGGCTACGTCCTGACGTGCCAGTCCCACCCCACCACCCCGGAAGTCACGGTCGACTTCGACGTCTAGCAGTCCAACCCCGCTTCCCGCCCCGAACTCAGGAGCCCCATGATTTCCCTCTCCATCGCCGACGGCGTCGCCGAGATCGTCCTCAACGCCCCCTACAAGCTCAACTCCCTGGACGAGCAGGCCCTCAGGGATTTGTCGCAGGCGTACGGCGACGCCGCTGCCGCCGCCTCGCGCGGCGAGGTGCGGGCGCTGCTGCTCCGGGGCGAGGGGCGCGCCTTCTGTGCGGGCCGTGACATTGCCGGCGTCACGCCGGAGACAGACGACGTCCAGGGGTACCTGGGCGGCCTCCTGCAGCCGCTGCTGAAGAAGATGAGTGCCTTCCCGGCCCCCACCTTCGCGGCGGCCCAGGGCGCCTGCCTGGGCGTGGGACTGGGGCTCCTGCTGGCCACGGACGTGGTGTACGTGGCGGAGAACGCCAAATTCGGCTCCCCGTTCGCGAACCTGGGTGCCACGCTCGATTCCGGCGGTCACTGGTACTTCACCGAGCGCCTCGGCATGCATCGCACCCTGGACCTGATTTACACGGCCGAGCTCATGAGCGGCGCGGACGCCGTCGCGCAGGGGATGTTCAGCCGGGCCATGGCGGCGGCGGATCTGTTGGAGAACACCCGCGGCATCGTGGCGAAGGCTGCCTCGGGCGCCACCAGCGCGTTCACGGCCAGCAAGGACCTCGTGGCGCACATCCGGGACCAGCGGCTGGGTCTGTGGCAGTCCATGGAAGAGGAGAATGCAGAACAGGCGCGGCTGTGCAAGAGCGAGGACTACGCCGAGGGGTTCCGCGCGTTTCAGGAAAAGCGCAGCCCGGTTTTTAAAGGTCTATAGAGTTCCTCCGGGTCACGATTGCCACGTTGTTCCATAAATTTGTATGGTGCAGCTATGACTTTGGGGAAATCCGTAAGAAAAGCCGTCATTCCTGCTGCCGGATTGGGGACACGCTTCCTGCCGGCCACTAAGGCAATGCCGAAGGAAATGCTGCCGGTGGTTGACCAGCCGGCAATCCAATATGTGGTGGAAGAGGCCGTCAATGCGGGCCTGACCGATCTCCTGATGATCACCGGCCGCCAGAAGCGGGCGCTGGAGGACCACTTTGACCGTGCCCCGGTCCTGGAACAGACGCTGGAACTCAAGGGCGACCTGGACCGTTTGCAGGCCATACAGCGTGCCTCCAACCTCGGGCCGCTGCACTACGTCCGTCAGGGCGATCCTAAGGGCTTGGGCCACGCCGTCCTGTGCGCCCGCCAGCACGTGGGGGACGAGCCGTTTGCCGTGCTGCTGGGCGATGACCTCATCGACGAGCGCGACGAGCTCCTGAGCACTATGATCGACGTCCAGGCCAGGACCGGCGGCTCGGTGATCGCTTTGATTGAAGTGGATCCGTCCCAGATCAGCGCCTATGGCTGCGCGGACATCTCCGCGGTGGAAGGCGAGGACTACTTCCGGGTGAACCGCCTCGTAGAAAAGCCATCGGTGGAGGACGCTCCATCCAACCTTGCCGTGATCGGGCGGTATGTGCTCCACCCCGAGGTCTTCGATGTCCTGGAGGAAACGGGACCGGGCCGCGGCGGGGAGATCCAGCTGACGGATGCCCTCCAGACTCTGGCCGTGTCCGATTGCGAGGGCGGCGGCGTCTACGGTGTGGTCTTCCGTGGGCGCCGCTACGACACCGGGGACAAGCTCAGCTACCTGAAGGCGGTCATATCCATCGCGTCGGAGCGGGTGGAATTCGGCGAAGAGCTGAAGTCTTGGTTGAAGGAATTCGTAAACTAGGCGGCAATCTTAGAAATAAGGCTTCGACAGGCCCGGCGCTGACAGGCGCCGGGCCTGTCGTTCTTTTACGGCGCTGAGCATGGCGGCTGCCATCAGTGTCCCGGCCACGCAGCCTGCGGTGTTTGTAGCAACATCCAGAAGGCTGGCGAAGCGGCTGCTGAGGAACAACAACTGGCCCAGTTCCATGCACGCGGAGGCCAGCAGCCCCAGGGCCGCGTTTTGCCACCATTTCCTGCCGGGAAAGGCCAAGGTGGCCGCAATGCCCACGGGGATAAATAGCACCACGTTCGCGGAGGCCTCCACGAACGCGTAGTTGATCCATCTCGGAATTCCGACTGCATGGAGCAAAAGCAGAGCCCCGGCAATGTCTCCCTGAACGGGCTTGTCCACGGGGCTGGGCCAAAATCCGATGAGCGCCAGCAGGATAAATGCTCCGCCCAAGACTCCCTGCCAGAGCCGGGCCCCTCCCAGCGTCCTCAAAATCGTCCTAGGAGGTTTTCAGGACGGCTAGGGCCGCCACTCCAAATGCCGCGGCTGCCAGGAGCGCCAGGAGGACGTAGGGGAGTGTTTGTTTCGATGGCCACGGTATGGAAAAGTCCGACTGCCATCTCCTTCTCGTGCGCCAATGTCTCCCCATAGCCGTAGGTCTCCCCATAGCTCAAGTAAATACCACGGCAGGCCATAACAGGACCACCAAGGCGTGTCTTAAAGCAGATGATGGCGTGTTTCACCGGTTTCCCAATGAAACACACCACCATCGTTAGTGTGCGATGTGCGATGTGCGAATGCTTAGGCGGTGGCGTCAGCCTTCGCGCGGCGCCGAACCACCACGACGGAGGTGACGCCGGCGGCCAGTGCGCCTGCTCCAACCAAGGACCAGATCATGAGGTTGGAATCAGCGCCGGTGTTGGCCAGGCCGCTCGTGGAAGCGGAGGTGGATGTCGAAGTCGTGGTCGAAGCGGCCGCTACTGCGGCGCCTTCAACCGTGATGCTAGCGCTGGCAGTAACGCCGGACTCCAAGCCGGTCGCGGTGAGCGTGTAGACCCCCGTCTCGCTGATGCTGATCGGGAGGGCGAAGGCGCCACTGCCATCTGCATTGGCGGAGTGCTGCTGCGGTGCCAGCGGCAGCGTGATCTTGCCGGAAACGCCCATGCCGCGGCCGTTGACGCTTGCACCAGTCGATGCAGGCTTGGTCCCGGGCGTGACCTTGATGACCAGGCCTTCGCCGGCCTTGAAGCCGTGGCCCCGGAAGACGAACTGGGAGCCCGGCCCAACAACGCCGTCAGAAACGGCGGCGTTTGCGGGCGGCGCGGGGTAGTGATCCGCTGCGACGGCCGGAATTGCGCCGATGAGTGCGATGGAGCCCGCAAGTGTGATTGCTGCAAGTGTTTTTTTCATGTGTCCCCCTGAGACCGTAACTACGAATATCACGCGATGTGGAGATTTCCAGTCCCCCGAGTGGCAGCAGGTTGAAATCTCATTTGATAAGCCCATGCAGACACTAGCATCTGCAACGCGTGTTACCAAAGTGAATCAAGTCGCTTTACATACTGTTAACGCGGTGTCTACTTGCCGGGAACGCATTCAGCCGGCTTCGTGGCCATGACAACGTCTTTGACAGCTTGAACAGTGGGTGTGACAACCAAGTTAGGTTCAGTGTGCTGGACAATTTTGCCGAAGGTGAGTTCTACCGTGCTGCTCTGACCTGGGGCCAGTGTGACAGTGACTGTTCCGACGGGTCTATCTTCATGGCGGTGGGCGGCGAAATCAGTCTTCGTACCGTCCACGGCGGCTGTTTCCACGTTGGCTTGAGCCGGTCCGTAGGCGATCACGTTGGTCTGGACTGTCCCGGCTGGCACGCCGTAACTGCCGCCACCAGTGACGTACGCAGGTAGTGACGTTGCTGCGTCCGCGGGGGCCGTATTGGTGCTGGTGATGCGCACCTTGACCTGCCCGTAGTCGTTACCGGTACATTCCTCTACAAGTTGAACGGTCCGCTTGACGTAGTAGTCCATTTTGGCTCCGGTGCCGTCGTTGAAGTAGACGCCGAACTGCGCAGGGGCGACACTCTTGCCGGCAATTGATCCGCTGAGCGGATAGTTCGCGATAATAGTCTGTTCCGCGGCCGTGCCGGACCATATGAGAATGCGGCCTTCTGCTGCTCCACGGGTGATGCCTTTGATCAAGCCTTTGGCTTCTCCCTTTCCGCTGGAGAGGGCTCCAAAGATTTCCTTGGATACTCCGGCGAAATAGGCGTCCTGAAGTTCAGGGCGTTCGATCTTAGCGTAGACGTCTGAGAGCAGGGTCTGCACAACATTCTTACCCGTCAGTTCGGTCGGGAGTCCGTCTTTGGCTGCAACATTCAGTTCGGGGCCCGTCATCCGAACGGGGCCGGTTGCATCCAGGATGTAGCCCAGCGCCACAGGATCGATGGAGAGGACACCGTCCACGTGCTGCCCGGTCTTTTTCTCCCACATGGCCTGCGCTGTGGTAGCTGCAGTGGGGAAGTCGGGGGTGAGGTTGACGTCATGCATGTACTCCCCCAGCCGTGTCGAGTAGATCTGCGCCTGCTCGGGATCCACAGGGATACTTGGGGAGAACAGCCCGAGCCCTGAGGCACTCCCTTGGGCCCCGAGCGTCAGCTTGCCGTCATCGAATGTCAAGACCGCCAAGGCCCCCGGAATGCCTCCGGAGGCGCGCGTCTCCGCGTTGTTCTGAATCATCAGCAAGTAGCTGCGCTGGCCGTCTGACCCCAGCATGCTTGGGACCACCTTTGCGGCACTAGCAGCTGCATCCAACGCATCGGTGACGCCCCTGAACTGTTCGCGGGCGCGCGCCAGGGGCTCCGCCACTTGGGGGAGCAAACTGCTAGCGTCGATGCCGTTGACTCGCTCGGCTGACGAACGCACCGCGTGGGCGGCGGACGACACGTTTGGAGAAGCTTGTCGTAGGGGCTCCAGATTCGTGCCTCCGCTGCTCGGCAGCAGACTGTCCCAATTGAGGGACTCGAAAACTTTCACGAGCGGGTCCACGCCCAACGTGGCCACATCGTCTGCTGACCGTGCGACTTCAGTGATGGCGCTGAAATTTGGTCCTAGCCACGGAATCGCAGAGGCCAAGGACCACAGTGGGTCTCCTGTTGCCGCGCGTGCTGCGGCTGTGCGGGAGCGGAGCTGTGTCGCCGTGGCAAGTGCCTCTTGCGGCTTGTTGCTAGCAATGTTGCCCTTGAGAACTGGAACTAGTTGGGCTGTGGCTTCGAGCTCGGACTTGACGATCACGGCCCTGGAGCCGAGCCACGCCGCCGCCGTCACTCCCAGCACCGCTGTGAGCGCCAGGGATGAGGAAAGGATGATGTAATGACGCGGCCAGCGCGGCACTTTTCGGGCTTGTCTCTGCTTTCCCTGCCTCTTCTCCTCGAGATGGCCGTTGCCGCCCTCGGGCTCTTCATGGGTGTCAGCCATCGCCTACGGATGCCCACAGACTAGGTGGACACAGCCGATTACAGATATTCGCATTGTTCGTTCCTTAGCCTTTGAATGGCGTTTGTCTAGTGACGGCGTTAGTAGGCGCCTGCGCCGCGAAAAACGGCGCGAAAGGTCTTCAGCAAGATCATGAGATCCCCGGCGAGCGACCAGTTTTCCACGTAGTACAAATCGAGCCTGACCGAGTCCTGCCACGATAGATTGGACCGCCCGCTAACCTGCCAAAGACCCGTGAGGCCAGGCTTAACAAGGAGCCTCCGGCGAACGTCGTGCTCATAAGCTGCCACTTCAGAGGGCAACGGGGGACGAGGACCGACCAAGCTCATGGAGCCCGCGAAGATATTGAACAGTTGGGGAAGCTCGTCCAAGCTGAATTTCCTGATGAATTTCCCAACGCGGGTGACCCGTGGATCATTCTTCATCTTGAAGAGGAGACCGTTCCCGTCACTGTGTTGGGCAAGTTCCGTCAGCTGCTGCTCCGCGTCAACCACCATGGATCGGAACTTCAGCATTTCGAAATGTTCCCCCTCCATCCCAACTCGCTCTTGTTTGAAGAGCGCGGGACCCTGGCTCTCGATCTTCACAAGTATCGCTACGCCTGCCATGACTGGGGAGGAGATGATGATCAGAAGGGTTGAGACAAGGACGTCAAACAGTCGCTTTGCGACGCCTTGACCTCCGTCAAGTGTAGGCGTCGTCACATGGATCAGCGGTAGCCCCGCAACCTGTTGAGTGTGAATCCGCGGCCCCGCAATGTCCGTTAGTGCCGGAGCCATGATCAATCCGATATTGCGGGCCGCCAGCTCCCAGCCAAGGTGCCGCAGCGTTTGAGGATGGAGTTGAACGCCGGCGGACACCGCGACGGCGTCTGCACCGCAGACATCAATTGCCTCTATAATCGAAGGCGCATCAGGCTTGTATCCCAGGACAGGCAACCCGGACTCCGGTTCAATGGCAGGTTCCGCGTGTGCTCCCGGTGTGTATGCCGCGATGGGCAGATAGCCGGCGTGCCTTGCGCGTTCGAGTGACGCCGCTAAATGTGCGACAGCACTGGGACCACCCAAGATGAGCAGTCGCGACATGCTGAGGCCACGCTTACGGTTGATATTGAGGTGCTGTCTAATTAGCCAGCGGCCAAGAAGCAGCCCAACGAGCCCAACAGGAAGAGCGACTCCAACGTATCCTCGTGCGGTGTCAACGCGGAGGACGTAGGAGACAATGGCGATGAGTCCGAAAAGCCATAGGGAGGCTGCTGCGACCCGCTTGTACTCATCGGGCCCAGCACCTAGAACCCGCGGCTGCCTGCTGTTCCATGCACCAAGCATGGACCACCATACTACGGCCAGCGCGACTGACAGCCACGCGTAGTTGAATTCTTGCCCGGCAACAACGAAGTCTGGTTCCACGCCAAATCGGATAATGAAGGCTCCGACCACCGCCCAAACAACGACGAATGCATCGACCACCCCCAAACGCCGGGAAGATCGAGTACGCCAATCTCTGCCCGCAGGCATCAGATTCCCCCACTTCAATAACTAGATTGCCGCGGCTAGGCGGCGACGGACGACTGCGGCTATCGCCGAACGGATGCCAGGTTCTGTCGATACCAGTCGACCGTTGAGCGAATTCCCTGTTCGAGCCCGATCGATGCAGACCAGCCGGCCTCCGTCAGCTTGGAAACGTCGAGGAGCTTGCGCGGTGTTCCGTCGGGCTTGGAGGTGTCCCATTGCATTTCGCCCTGATAGCCCACAGCTTCAGCCACAAGTGATGCCAGTTCCTTGATGGTGACGTCAGAGCCCGTCCCGACGTTGACCTGTGACGGTCCGTCATAGTTCTCCATCAGGTGTAAGCACGCGGCCGCCATGTCGTCGACGTGGAGGAATTCGCGCCTAGGCGATCCAGTTCCCCAATTGCTGACACTTACCGCCCCAGATCGTGCCGCTTCGTCGTACCTACGGATTAGCGCGGGGAGGACGTGTGAACCCTCTGGGGAAAAGTTGTCTCCAGGGCCGTAGAGATTCGTTGGCATTGCCGAAATCCACGGCAACCCATACTGGCGGCGGACAGCCTGGATTTGCATGATTCCGGCGATCTTGGCAATGGCGTAGGCGTCGTTCGTCGGCTCCAAGTGTCCAGTCAAGAGTGAGTCTTCCCGAATGGGCTGTTCCGCGAATTTGGGGTAAATGCATGAGGACCCTAGGAACAGGAGGCGTTCAACCCCGTATTCGACGGCAGCGTCGAGAACATTAACCTGGATGCGGAGGTTCTCGCTGAGGAAGTCCACTGGGTAGGTGTTGTTGGCCAGGATGCCTCCAACCTTGGCCGCCGCCAGGACCGCATAGCGAGGCCTTGTCTCGGCAAAGAACCGGAACACTGCCCCCCGGTCCTTCAAATCAAGTTCCGTGGACGATCGGCCGATGCGGTTCGTGAAGCCCTCAGTTTCAAGGTTTCGCCATATTGCCGAACCAACAAGTCCACGGTGACCGGCAACGTAGAAAGGTGCAGCCCGGTCCAGCTTGCCTGGAACGAAATTGAACTCCGTGGTCATCAGTTCTTCCAACTGTCAAGTTTCACAGTGTCGATCCAATGATTCCCTGCGTGCTTGAGGGCCTCGATGTCGGCGTCGACCATGATTCGAGCAAGTTCAGGTGTATGAACGGAGGCCTTCCAGCCAAGTTTTTCTTGGGCCTTTGAAGCGTCTCCCACCAAGGCATCAACTTCTGTCGGGCGAAGGTAACGCTCATCGAAGCGCACGTGGTTCTCCCAATTGAGGCCGGCGTGTTCGAATGATATCTGGAGAAAGTCACGAACGGTGTAGTTGCCGCCTGTGGCCAGCACAAAATCGTCGGGCTCGTCCGCTTGGAGCATGCGCCACATGCCTTCGACGTACTCGGCGGCATAACCCCAGTCGCGAACTGCGTCGAGGTTGCCCATATAGAGAAGATCTTGCTTCCCTGCTTTGATGGCTGCCACTGCGCGCGTAATCTTGCGGGTCACGAACGTTTCACCACGGCGCGGCGATTCGTGATTGAAAAGGATCCCGTTCACCGCGAACATTCCGTACGCTTCTCGATAGTTCTTGGTGATCCAGTAGCTGTAAACCTTCGCAGCACCGTAGGGAGAACGCGGATAGAAAGGAGTGTCCTCGTTCTGTGGGGGCGGCGTAGCGCCGAACATTTCCGAGGAGGAGGCTTGGTAGAACTTGGTCTCGATGCCCGACATACGGACAGCCTCGAGAAGGCGGATGGTTCCCACTCCCGTGGTGTCGGCCGTGTGCTCGGGTTCATCAAATGAGACTCGCACGTGAGATTGGGCCGCCAAGTTGTAGACCTCATCCGGCTTGATCTCCGCGAGCAGAGTGACTAGGCGCGCGCCGTCGCTAAGGTCGCCATAGTGAAGGAACAGTTTGGCCTTCGGATCGTGCGGATCAACGTAGAGGTGATCCACGCGGGCAGTGTTGAAGGTCGAGGCCCGACGGATGAGGCCGTGAACCTCGTACCCCTTGGAAAGCAAGAGCTCGGCCAGATACGAACCGTCCTGCCCTGTAATGCCGGTAATAAGTGCGCGCTTAGTCAAGGTACCCCCAAAGGAAGATTGTGCGTCAAAAAAGGAATCGCCCGGTCTATCGACCGCGCGACGATGCCAGATTCGTGATGAAATTATCATAGTGTGCAACGGCAGATGCTTCGGACAATGTTTCCTGCCTGAAGCGGAGGCCATTTTGGGCCAACTGCAGCGCCATAGCAGGATCTGAAGCCAAAGCCTCAGCAGTCTCCACGAGCGCACCGGGATCGACAGCATCAATTCTGATGCCGCCTCCGGAGCTTTCGATCTCGAACGCCGTGACACTGCCCTCGTCTGTTGCCGCTATCACGGGAGTGCCAGCGTTGAAATATGAAGTTAGCTTGCTGGGCACCGCCATATCCTTTACGCCGGGAAGCTCATTCACAAGTAAGAAATCAGCAGCAGCGAGTGCGAGTTGGAAATCAGTTCCTGGCAGCGGGTCTACGAAGGTGACTTTGGAAACGCCGTCGGCGATGCGTTCAAGGCGCTGTCGTTGATTGCCGTCGCCCATTAGGACGAAGCGGACCCTGCTCCCGCGGGCTTCCGCGATGCGGGCCGCTTCAACAATGTTTTCCAAGCCCTGCTTCTTGCCCATGTTGCCCGCATGAAGAACGACTATGTCCGTAGTTGCCCAGCCAAGCCTCGAGCGCATTTCATTGAGTCCAGATTGAGGGGACGCTGGCAGATGAGTCCAATTCCGGATGACCTTGACATTTTCAGCAGGTACGCCCAATTCGCTTACCATGTGAGCTTTAAACCTGTCGTGGATGGCCGCAACGGCGTCTGCGGACCGGAGTATCAGTGACTCCAGGGATGAAGCGAAGCTTGCAAGACGTCCGTTGCCGGTGCCGGTTTCGATGATGCCCCGGCTGTACAAGTCTTGAATCCAAATGCCGACCGCAGGCCTCTTGGGCCAAAGCCTTACGCGGAGAATTGCCACAGCACTCGCGAACAGGGCCGGGCTCACGACGAGTACGACGTCCGGGTTATTCCAGCGAGCGAAGAGCAAGCGGAGTCCAAAGCTCAGTTCCATGTGGATGCGTCCGAGAGTCGACGCCTTACGTGGTATATGGTGTCGGAGCCGCTTCACAGCTACTCCATTAATTACTTCAGCGCGATCCCAGCCGGTGTAGCCCTCTTTCAATTCCCACTCCGGATAGTGAGGGTACCCGGTGACGACATGGACCGAGTGACCAGCCCCTGCCAACCCTTCTGCCAAACTCGTGGTATAAGGTGCGTTGCCTGTAGGTTCGGGGGCGTAGTTCAGCCCTAGGATGGTTATTCGCAAATTTGGTCGACTCACAGGTGCAACAATAGTCGTTCAGGCAACTCTCGGCTCACTGGAGGACCTCCGAATGCATCCAACAGCGCGTTCAAATCTTGAAATCCCCGTAATTGATCTGAGCATGGCGCCAGGCGAGCGCGGCGCTTGGGACCGCCCGGCTGCGTTGATCTACCTCTGGGGGATCATGGAGCTTCTGTTCGTCTCAAACCCCTGGCAGATAAGCTCCGGCCTGAGGGTGCGTGTTCTGAAATCGTTCGGAGCGGAAATCGGTAACGGGGTTGTTTTTCGTCCTCGGACTAGGGTCAAATTCCCGTGGAAGCTGCACATAGGAGACAACTGTTGGATCGGCGAGGGCGTGTGGTTTCACAATCAGGACCACGTTTACGTCGGTTCAAACGTAGTCATTTCACAGGAGGCCATGCTTACGACCGGAAGCCATCGTCATCGCACGGATATGGGCCTGGTGACTAGTCCAATCCACATCGACGACGGCGCATGGATAACATCAAGGTGCATAGTCTTGGGGGGACGCAGAGTCGGAAAGTCCGCCATAGTTCGTCCTATGACAGTTGTTGATAAAGACATTCCGGCGAATGAGGTAAGTAGCGGGTCGGCAGGCGTCTCGACGCAGAGGTTCTAATGCACGGCGCGCTGCTTCCAGCCAGCACATTGAGTGCGCAGCTAGCCGCCGGCGTTGAGTTGCCGTGTGCGTGACGGAGCAGCGACGGTTCTGATGGCAAATATTACTATATTCATGCACGATGGAGCTTGAGTTTGAAAATACTTCGCGTTGTCACCTTGGCCAGTGCCACGGGCAAATACGGTGGCCCTTTTGACACGTCCGTCAGCCAGGCCCGCCTCATGACTAAAGTTGAAGACATCCAGGTAACCGTTCTGGCGGGTCATCTGCGCGATGACTTTCCCAACATGGTCGATCTTGACTTCGATTTGGTTGGGCGCAAAGTGTATCGGCTGGGGGCGAAGACTGGATTCTTCAGCTGCATCTCGTGGTCGATGGTTGCTGAGATATTCCGTCAAGTGCGGCGCGCTGATCTTATTCACGTCAGCTTTGCCAGGGAACTAGTTCCGCTCATAACCGCGGGCGTGGCCATAGTGCTTCGCCGACCTTTAGTTGTCCAGCCTCATGGCATGCTTACGTCCCGAACGAGCCGGCTGCATCAGTTGGTCGATCTCATCGCCCGGCCCATGTTTCGCATGGCGGGACGAGCTATTGCTCTTACCCGAGTTGAGGAGGCCCAGCTCGAAGAGTGGGCCGGCGTCACCCAACGCACGATGATAGACGTGATCGGAAACCCGCTGCCATACGTGGCCGGGGTGGGTCAGGCGCCCACAGGGTCGTCCAAGGCGTTATTCATTGCGAGACTAGAACCGCGAAAACGAGTCAGCGATTTCGTAGAAGCTCGGCAGATCGCCAACTCCAGAGGGTGGGAAGAAGAGTACGAGGTGGTTGGCCCCGACCAAGGCGACGCGGCCGCAGTAATTTCTGCGGCGGCCTCTACCCCCGGACTTACCTATAGGGGTGCAGTTCCCGCGTCGTCGATAGAAGCGATTCTGGATACCGCTGGAGTTTTTGTCCTCACCTCAGAAAATGAGCCGTGGGGCAATGTGCTGGTCGCAGCGCTGGCAAGAGAAATTCCGGTTGTTGTCACCCAATCGGCTGCCCTTGCGACCGAAATCGAGGACAACCACCTTGGGATCGTAGTGCCGGATCGTGATCCCCCTGCCGTCGCGGAGGCTGTCCATCGAATTGTGACTAGTCCGTGGCGAACGACAGAAGACTCCGGAACAGCTAAGGCGTTCGCCCGGGTCCGTTTTGATCAGGCTGCAATCGGTCGTCAACTACTTTCGACGTATCATTCCGCCCGAGGCGAGAACGCGACTGATGCGATGGCGGAATAGAGAAAGTAGGGAGGTCCAGCTGTATTACCAGGGTGGTTACTGACACAGTTGGCGGGCGAGGCATCTTTGAGCGCGATTTGGGCCAGCGGTGATTGTAATCATCGATGATGTGCTGGTAACAGGCTCGGGCGTTCCGATTTTGAGGTGTGCGTCCGGGCGTAGGCCCATTGCTCCAGGAGGATGCGGTTGAAGAGTCCGACCTTGCCGTTGGTCTCAGGCCCGAGGGCCCGGTGCGTTTGTGGCTGATGCCAGCTCATCAACTTTTAGCTGGTGTCCTTCAAATGAAGGGGCCCGTGGCCCTGCGAGCATAGGTGTTGTCGAAGCATCTCTTGCTTAGGACTACGAGCCTTGTTAGAGATTGCACAGACGTGCGATGCCGCGTCGATTCTGTTCAAATTGAAGGGTTTCGTTGTGCTCTCCGCCGGGCCTGCGGGTGCGGCGGACGGTGCTGGTCGACAGAGAAGGTGCCTGCCCTGACTGCGGCCTGATCTCGTCCCGGGCCCAGGCAGGTCGGGTCCACCGTGTCCGGGACGTCAGGGCTGCGGAGTGTCCTTGGAGGTTAGTGTCCTTGAAGAGCCGGATATCCCGGATCCGTTGGAATCGCCGTTCTTTCCGCCGCGTCCCCACGACAGCGCAACTGGGGCAGCCCGGTGGCTGATCGGTTTCTACGATGATCCGGAGCCGCCGGTCATGAGCCACCACCGCGGCCGAGTGGACGGAATAGTCAGGCAGCACTGTCACTAGATCGCCGCTAGCGAAGGGAGGACCTTAATTTTCCGGCAAATTTGCGAAATGAGTTCCATGCATTGATCGCTTGGCCAGCCTGTTTATCCAATGCGCGCCCGACCGGGCCTAACTGGAACCTGTCGGCACGTACTTGATGCTGTAGCGATGGAACGAGTCTAGACGTTCGTTCGGATATGCCGCCACCCAAATAATCAATAATTGTTCTGTTGATCACGATAGGTGAAGCCAGCAAGCCGAACCGCAAGATTACGTCAAAATCATCCGCGGTGCTGAATTTGAGCGCGTGAGAACCAGACTCGACGAAGGTAGACCTTCTAAACCACGTTGCCTGATGGCAATGCGGCTGAAGTCCGTAGGCGTGGCGCCACCATACATGTGGCACGCTGGGAATCCGCCTAGTGATGCCAGTGGCACCCCCGAGGTTTTGTGCCCCTGATATTACCCAAGGTACAGCTGCGGAATCTGCTCGTTTCAGGGCTCTAAGCACTTCCTCTAAGCCTGATGAATCCGTAAAGGAGTCTCCGGCGTTTAGGAACTGTAGCCAACGGCCCGACGCCATGAGGGCACCCTTGTTCATTGCATGATAAATTCCGTTATCGCGTTCTGAAGACACTCTCCTGATGAATTCATAATCTGCGACCTGCTTAAGCGTCTGGTCCGTGGAAGCACCATCTACCACCACCACTTCAACACTCGGCGAATCTATTAAAGTCTGGACGCTCAGGGACTCTAGCGTTCGGGGAAGGAACTCCGACGCATTGTAGGTCGCGATGACGATGGATAGAATCGGGTTTTCGCTGTCAGATAGATTCATTTAGTATACGGAACCAATCCATTTTGCACTTTTGGTGGAGGTTTATCGCTTGGGGGGTGAATGTAGGCCACGGTTTTTCAAAGTAGCGAGACAGTAATTTTCCAAAGCGTTCGGCGTTTGGTGCCATGCTGTCCGCATTGATGATGTGACGCACGCCCTCTGATTCGTAACCAAGAACGGGCACATTAGTGCTCAGAGCCAAATGAATCGATCCGCTCTCCGTGACTGAGTTGTATGGCGCCATCATGAGGTCCGCGGCGGATAGCCCGGCCAAGAGTTCTTCATCGGAGGGGCCCGATCCGGCGCCGATGTGCTCGCAAATCACGCCGTTCTCTTCCAGGAGTGCTGCCACGGTGGGGGAGACGTTATCTGGGCCCAATATGCGGAGAATCCAACTCGCTCCTGCACCCTCTGCAATTGGTACAAGTTCGTCGGCCCCCTTGTCACGTCGCATGGCTCCCACGAATGCAACGATTGGCAGGGGCGATTTTTCTCGCAGCCCGCCGGTCGGAGGCCTGTTGCCTCTGCTGGTTTCTTTGTAGGGCGGATGGGCGGCAACTCGGACTTTTGGAGCGAACGCTGCAGAGGCAGCCGCCAGGCGGTCACTGTGGACTACACACAAATTTGAAACTCGGAGCAGAAGACGTTCAGCCAAACCAGCCCAACCGCCGCGATCTCGAACGCTGCTTGGATTATGGTATATGAAAATCGTCTTTCCCCCCAAAATCGCCCTGACGCTAAAGACAAAAGCGTCCCACGGGTCTCGAGTCCAGACGACAACCAACGGTATTCTCTGGGGGGTCGAACGCGCGACTAACAGCGGGCCCAGCGCTCTCCGAGCCGCTAGAGTCACGAGGTTTCCCGCGTCTCGTCGGCCAAGGGCAAGGCGAGACTGAAGGTTGACTCCCGTTGGAGCCAATTTTCTATTTGCGGTACACCATAAATCAACCAGGTAGCCACATTCCGCAATGACTGAACTTAGCTCAATTCCGTACGGATTAATCCAGTTGGGGTCATAAATAACTACTTTAGCGGGACGCATTTATCAACACCTTCACTGGTTCAACACTAGTCGCCATAAAGCGCCTGGCCTTGATTACGCACGGAACAAATTGTGCAATTAGGACGGCTATTACTGATGCCCATACGACGCCGCCGGCACCCAGAATAGGCGCTAAATAGATGGAAAGAGCAATGTTTAGCACCAGCATTGCAGTCGAGCAAGCTGCTTGGAAAGCAAGGTGCAATGGAGAAGTCAGAAGAACGGCGGACGCTTGATGACACGCCATCACGATAAGCAAGGAGCCGAAGGCTATTGCCAAATCGAGATCAACCCTTAATTTGCCTTCTGTAATCAAATTCGATACTGGACCCACAAGTCCAACAAAGACTGCCGCTAGAACGAAACCGCCAACACCCAATGACTTGATTGCTTTTGACCAAAGAGCCGACGAAGCCGAACCTGATCGAGAAAAAATAGGCCACAGTGCAATGGCAGCCATTGACACAATCGAGAAGCAGGGAACATACATTTGAGCTGCCACTGAATATTCTGAGAGCTCTGCGGCTTCCGAAAAATGCGCCAAGACTAAGCGATCGCTTTGCATGCCCAGGGGAACAGTTATGCTGATAACCAACATGGGGATTGCGGAATCCCAAAGACGCGGCTTTTGTCTAGTGCGGCGATTGACAAGTATGTCCCTTAAGCGCCACTGGCTTGTTCTCAGAGCCGTGAAGAAGCAAATGATCGAAACAAACAGAATGCCTGTTGGCGTCGCCATGCCAAGAACAAGGGGATCGGCATTCATCCTGAGTAGGAGATAGGTCGTTGCTGTGGCGATTAATGGGCCTAGGATCCCGATGTAGTTAACAAGGTGATTACGCCCTTCGCCGATCAGAATGCGTTGACCTATGCCAAAGGGGATTGAAAGCGCGAAGGGCAGCAGTACCACGGCGATAGCCCATTCGGATGATTTGGCGAAGTTGCTCGGTAACCCCAAAAGGGTTGGCCAAGCTCCGGATAGCCCGACTAGAATTGACAGCCCTACAAGTATCGCCGCCGATAATGCCAGAGTTCTGAGGGTTTTGCTTGCCGTTGCCAGAGCTGCTGCGGACCGTTCACGACTCTCCAGTCTCCTGGAGGATGCATTCACAATTGCTGCACCCAGACCTAAGTCCGCGAATGGTACGAGCTGAAAAAGCGACCCCACTAGTACTACATAGGCATAGGATTCTACGCCGAGTTCCTTTACTAATAGGTACGTGGTAACTACAGTTGCAGCGGCAGTGACCGGGAGGGTGAGCAGTCGAGCCCCGGCAGAAGCGCCGAGGGTCCTAACTATCGATGCCACTGCAGGCCGCCTGGACGCGGGTGCTTTCGAGCGGAATCGCGTTCGGGAGAAAAGAACACTAGTTCACCACCACCAGGATTTCTTGGAGGGCGTGGGCAGCTCATAGCGGAGATTTCTGGGTCGGTCTGCTATGTGCCTGGCAGGTACCCCTCCTACTAGGGTGAAAGGAGCTACAGCTCCGCGCACTATCGCTCCGGCAGCGATTACCGCGCCTTCGCCTATTGTGGTCCCCGGCAAGATTACGGCGCGCGGCCCTATCCAAACGCGGTTACCGACCACCACGGGAGCCTGGACGTAATCGAAGTCGGCGGCCTGCCAGTCGTGCTGGGCTGTCCAAATCATCACTTGGGTCGAGAGGTTCACATTTTCGCCCAGTGTTAGGCCCCCTCGGGCGTCGAGCACGGCACCGTCGCCAACGGAAGTTCTGGCGCCAATGACTAGATTGCGTGCGCTTCTGACTTGAAACCCATGGTAGATCACTGCTTTTGCGTCGATTTTTGCACCGAAGGTTCTCAGGGCCGCAACTCGCAATCGATGCAGCGGCACGAAGGATGCTAATCGAAGCGCTGTCATTTCCACGGCGGAGAATCTGGCTCTGGCAAATCTAAGCATGGAGGTCATGGATGTTCCTCTCGCACGACGCATCTTTGACGAGGATGGGCTGGCTGGTCTTATAACTGACCGAAACGATGGTTTGGAAAGGACCTAGCACGCTCCTCACCCGAACCCAGCAACGTCCGATCGAAGTCGCTTTCAGGAAAATCGGCAAGGGGAGAAACGGTTATGTATTCCTTTGGCGTTTTCGAGGTGAGTCTCGATTTCTCGGACGACTTCGAATGGTCCGCGCTGTAGTAGCTATAGGTGTACGCATCAGGCCCCTTGAGTGGGAGCCTATTCAAGACGACGCCAAGAAGGTTTGATCCCACCATGGCTAGGGCGTTGAGCGATTTTTCAAGGTCTTGGTGTCTTGTCTTCTGTGCTCCCACCACAAGAACAACGCCACCCACGTGCTGTGACAAGACGGCGGCATCCGTTACCGGAAGCAGGGGAGGGGCATCAATGATCACGGCATCGAACGATTGCTCTAACCGGAGGAGGAGGCGTTTCATCTCACTAGAGCCGAGCAGTTCGCTAGGGTTCGGCGGAATCTGGCCCGAGGTCAAGACAAAAAGCTCATTGTCACCCCATTGTTGCAGCAAGTCTGCTATGTCGGCTGATCCAACCAGTGCCGTCGTGAGTCCAGCTCCTCGCTCGAGTCCAAGATATTCGCCGATCATTGGGCGGCGAAGGTCAGCGTCCACGAGGCAGACTGTTTGGCCGGCTTGGGCCAGAGCTATCGCAAGGTTAGTGGCAGTCGTACTCTTGCCCTCACCTGGGAGTGATGATGTCAAAAGAACTGTCTTAGCCTTCCCAGAAACGTTTGCAAATTGCAGATTAGTTCTGAGCTGTCTGAATGATTCTGCTCGTGGGCTCTGTGGCGCCGCCTGGGTCAGCAGGGGCTTCCGGGTTGCATCCTGATCAAACGAAATGCCGCCAAGAAGCGGAGCCTCTGTAACGCGGCGCAAATCAGCTTCGCCTCGAATCCTGTTGTCTAGGGCCGTGCGCAGAACCGCTGCGCCGATGCCGAGAGCGAGACCAACAATCAAACCCAATACGAGATCAACTCGGGTATTAGGGGCGGACGGGACGAGCGGTGCCGTTGCCGGCGTAATTATGGATAGGCTCACTGGAGAGGATCCTCCAACCTTTGGCTTCTCCAACGAGTCAACCGCCTTTACGAGGCTGTTTGCAACCGCCTCCGCAATTGCTGCGGCTTGCGCTGGTGAGCTATCGGACACCGACACGTTGATCAGGACTGTGTTGAGGTCGGTGGTTGCCGCGACCTTTTTTGCCAGTTCCCCGGATGTCAGGGGGAGGCCAAGTGCGTCGATGACGGGTTGAAGCACTACCGGTGTCTGGACTGTCCGGACATAGGACTGGACACGGGCCTGGCTGAAAGTGTTGCCTTGTTGAAGCTCCTGAACCGAACCGGAGCTTTGAATGGCGACAAAAAGCTGCGTCTCCGCGGTATAAGTGGGCGTAGTCAGAATCGATACACTGCCGCCCGTGAGCAGGCCAGCGAGTGCGCACGCCGCAACCACAATCCAGTTTCGGCGTGCAATGCGCAAGTAATCGCGTAAGTTCAAACCCGGTCCCCCTGTGTGGAATCCCAGGGGCTGCCGACTGGCGCGCCCCCAGAACGGCAATATTCGTGCGGTCTGGGTAATTGTACCCGCCGCTAACTTGGCTCTGCTCTGCGGCGTATCCCGCGATGAATCCCGTTGCGTCGTTGGGGTATGGCATCGTGCCCCCTTGATCTCCGAAACGCGGTGCCCCCGCCCAGTTGCTGTAAGCAAATACGTACGATTTGGATCGTGCCTTCGACCGATCGAAAATTGCCGGTATGAAGGCCACTAGATGCGGGTCAATGACTGGCCTACCTCGTATCCAAATCCTCAAACACCAGAAACGTCTGCGTATCCAGAACCCCCGGCATGGACTGCAACTGGTCGAAGATCACCCGGCGCAGGTCGATATTGTCCACCGCGCGCACCAGCAGGATGACGTCGAAGTCCCCGCCCACTAGGGCGATGTGGTGCACCTCGGGGATAGCGCGCAGAAGTTCGCGCAGCTCGCGCCAGGAATGCTGGCGTACCTTCAGCGTGACGTAGGCGGACGATTTGAGGCCGGCCTTGATCGGATCCACCAGCGCCGTGAACTTGGTCAACACGCCTTCGCCGGTGAGCCGGGCGATCCGGGTGTAGGCGTGGGCGCGGGAAATGTGGACGTTCTCCGCCACCTGCGTGACGGACATCCGGCCGTCCCGGGTCAGCTCCGCGATGATGTTCCGGTCCACATCGTCCAGCGGCACCGCCACCTGGTCCGGCTCGAGCTCTGCCATTCGTCTACAACCCCCGCCGGTAATCCAGCTCACACTTACGATTTGTCTTCCAGATTAGGGCAAATTTGGGGACTTCTCCACGATTTTCAGCGGAGGTGGATACGAAACATCGGCCGGCAGCATACTGGGAAAGATTAGTGGCTACAGAAGGACGGACCAATGACGATCTCCGCAGACCAGACTGCGCAGCAGCCCGCGCAGCAAGATGCTGCCAGCGAGGCGGTGCGCAAGTTCGGCATCACGGTTGAGGACTACATGCTGCCGGCCCGCCACCAGATCCAGATGGTCGGCCCGGACGGGACGCTGAACCCGCACACCGAGCAGGGGACCCAGCCGGGGCACGAATACAGCCTGCCCGGCGACGCCGAACTGCTCGCCGCCTACGAACAGCTCGTCGTCGGCCGGCGCGTCAATGACCAGAACTCCGCCCTGGTCCGGCAGGGCCGGATGGCCGTGTACCCCTCGAGCCACGGCCAGGAGGCCTGCCAGGTCGCCGCGGCGCTGTGCCTGTCCGAGGGTGACTGGATGTTCCCCACTTACCGCGACTCCGTGGCCGTGATGGCCCGCGGCGTGGACCCCGTCCAGACCATGACGCTCTTCCGCGGCGACTGGCACGGCGGCTACGACCCCTCCCGGCACAAGGTCGGCATCCAATGCACCCCGCTGACCACCCAGCTGCTGCACGGCGTCGGCGTCGCGCACGCGGCCAAGCTGCGCGGCGAGGACACCGTGGTCCTGGCCATGTGCGGCGACGGCGCCACAAGCGAAGGCGACTTCCACGAGGCCCTGAACTTCGCCGCCGTCTTCCACCTGCCGGTGGTCTTCTTCGTCCAGAACAACCAGTACGCCATCTCCGTCCCGCTCGCGCACCAGTCCGTCGCGCCGTCTCTCGCGCACAAAGCCGTCGGCTACGGCATGGCCGGCGAACGCGTGGACGGCAACGACGTCGTCGCGCTGCTCGCCGTCCTGGGCCGTGCCGTCAAGCTCGCCCGGGAAGGCTCGGGCCCGCTGCTCGTGGAGGCCCACACCTACCGGATGCAGGCGCACACCAACGCCGATGACGCCACCCGCTACCGGCAGGACAGCGAAGTCGCCGAATGGGTGGCCAAGGACCCGCTGAGCCGGATGAAGACCTACCTGACGGACCGCGGCATCCTCGACGACGACGGCGCCGCCAGGATCGCCGACAAGGCCGAAGCGGTCGCCACCCAGCTGCGCGAAGGCCTCAGCGAAGAGGTCCCGGTGGAGCCGCTGGACCTCTTCAAATACGTCTTCTCCACCCCCACGCCGCAGTTGAAGGAACAGTCCGCCATGCTCGCCGACGAACTGGCCCGCGACGCCGCATCCACCTCGAAGGAGGCCGGAAAATGAGCCCCACCGTCACCACGTCCTCCGAGGCGAACGGCAACGTCAGCGCCGCCACGGCCCGCGCGGCCGCCAAGGCCGCCGCTGCAGCAGAGCAGACCGGTCCGCAGACCATCACCCTGGCCAAGGCGCTGAACACCGCCATGGCCGACGCCATGCACGCCGACCCGTCGGTCCTGGTCTTCGGCGAGGACGTCGGCATGCTCGGCGGCGTCTTCCGCATCACCGACGGCCTCACCAAGACCTTCGGGCAGAGCCGCTGCTTCGACACCCCGCTGGCCGAGTCCGGCATTGTCGGCATGGCCGTGGGCATGGCCATGAACGGGATGCGCCCGGTCATCGAGATGCAGTTCGATGCCTTCGCCTACCCGGCCTTCGAACAGATCGTCAGCCACGTCGCCAAGATGCACAACCGCACCAAGGGCGCCGTGAAGCTGCCCATCGTGATCCGGGTTCCGTACGCGGGCGGCATCGGGGG
Source organism: Arthrobacter sp. ok909 (assembly GCF_900104405.1). Lineage (NCBI taxonomy): Bacteria > Bacillati > Actinomycetota > Actinomycetes > Micrococcales > Micrococcaceae > Arthrobacter > Arthrobacter sp. ok909. The sequence goes on from NZ_FNJS01000006.1 coordinate 117,822, forward strand.
AGTGGAGCACCACTGCGACTCCTCCGAGGCCTACTACGCGCACACCGCGGGCCTGAAGGTGTTCACCCCGGCCACGGTCGCGGACGGCTACCGGATGCTCCGCGAAGCCATCGACTCCGATGATCCGGTCATGTTCATGGAGCCCAAGAAGCTGTACTGGTCCAAGGACCAGGTGGACCTGGACGCGCTGCGCGCCGAGCACGCCGCGAACGCCGAACGCGGCACCTCCTCCGAAGGCCGGGCCGCCGTCGCCCGCCCCGGCACCGACGCCACGCTGATCGCCTACGGACCCTCCGTCCCGACGGCGCTCGCCGCCGCGGCCGCCGCCGCCGAGGAAGGCCGCTCCCTGGAGGTCATCGACGTCCGCTCGATCGTGCCGTTCGACGACGAAACGGTCTGCGCCTCGGTCCGCAAGACCGGCCGCGCCGTGGTGATCGCCGAGGCCCACGGCTTCGCGTCCGTGGCCTCGGAAATCGTGGCCCGGGTCCAGGAACGCTGCTTCCACCACCTCGCCGCGCCGATCCGCCGCGTCACCGGCTTCGACGTGCCGTACCCGGCGCCGAAGCTCGAGCACTACTACCTGCCCGGCGTGGACCGCATCCTCGACGCCGTTGACGACCTCCAGTGGGAAGACTGACCATGAGCGAACCGAAAGTATTCCTCCTCCCGGACCTCGGCGAAGGCCTTACCGAAGCCGAACTCGTCCACTGGCTCGTGGCCGTGGGCGATGAGATCCGCGTGGACCAGCCGATCGCCGAGGTCGAGACCGCCAAATCCATGGTGGAGGTGCCCTCCCCGTACGCCGGCACCGTCGCCGTGCTGCACGGCGAGCCCGGCCAGACGCTCGACGTCGGCAAGCCGCTGATCTCTGTGACGCCGGCCGGGGCCGCCGTGGTCGAACCTGCCGCGTCTCCGGTGGTTGAGCCTGCCGAGACCGAAGACGCCGCTGCCGAGACCTACCGCGAGGAGGAGAAGGCCGGATCCGGGAATGTCCTCATCGGGTACGGGACTCCGGGCGGGCACGGGGTGGCCCGGCGGACCCGGGCTCCCAAGCGCGCTGCGGAGGCTGCTCCGGTGTCCCGGGTGTCGGAGGCCGAGACGGCTGCCGATGACCTGGTGCTCCTGCGCACCCGGGTTCCCGGGAAGCTGGGGGCCGTTATTTCCCCGCTGGTCCGCCGGATGGCCCGTGATCATGGGGTCGACCTGGGTGGACTCCAGGGGTCGGGGGCCAGCGGGCTCATCATGCGGCGGGACGTCGAGGCGGCCATCAAGCCCGCCCCGGCCGTTGAGCGCCGGGTGTTTGCGCATGACGGGGCGCCGGTCCCGGCGTTGTCGGCGGACTCAACCACCGCCACTGCGGATACGGATGCGCGCACCGGGCTGGGCATCGCCGGGCGCACCGCCGTCCGCGGCGTGCGGAAGGCCGTCGCGGCGAACATGACCCGCAGCCGGTCCGAAATCCCGGAAGCCACGGTGTGGGTGGACGTGGACGCCACGGCGCTCGTGGAACTGCGTGCCGCGCTGAAGAAGGCCGATCCGGAGAACACGCCGGGCCTGCTGGCGTTCGTCGCCCGGTTCGTCACCGCCGGGCTGAAGAAGTACCCCGCGCTCAACACCAGGATCGTCACCACCGAGGACACCACCGGCGGAGCGAGCCAGGAAATCGTGGAGTTCGACGGCGTCAATCTAGGTTTCGCGGCGCAGACCGACCGCGGGCTGATGGTGCCGTCCGTGCGCAACGCGGACAAGCTCAGCGCCCGTCAGCTGGACGCCGAGATCCGCCGTCTCACCGCCGTCGTCAGGGACGGCAAGGCGACCCCGGCGGAACTGGGCAGCGGCACGTTCACGCTGAACAACTACGGCGTGTTCGGTGTGGACGGCTCCGCCGCGATCATCAACCACCCGGAGGTGGGGATCCTGGGCGTCGGCCGGATCATCGACAAGCCCTGGGTGGTCAACGGGGAACTCGCGGTCCGCAAGGTCACCGAACTGACGCTCACCTTCGACCACCGGGTCTGTGACGGCGGCACGGCCGGCGGATTCCTGCGCTACGTCGCCGACGCGATCGAGAACCCGGGGTCGGCGCTCGCGGACATGTGACGATTCATCAATTCGGCCTAGTCCCGGCGGATCTAATAAGCCGGATGATGACTGAACGGGGAGACAGGGCCGTTGGGAGGTGACGGGACGCTCGGGGCGCCCTTGCGATCTGCCGAATGTCGCGGCATGCGGACGGGGGAGTTCTGTCACGTTCAGCCGGGGCACTTAACTGGCCTTATGGGCCGTAAGCAGGTGGTTGGCCATGTAATGGCGGTAGTCACTACTCGTGCGCTGTCGGCTCCGAGTTCTTAGTCTCGGACTATGGAACAAGAGTCTTACAACGATAAGTGGCGGCGCAGGAGGTCCCGGCCTACGGAACGCGAGATCCAGGACCTCATCGCCCTGATTAATGCAGATGAAAGGGTCACGAAAATATCCTTTGTGGAACCCGTCTCCGTCGTAGCCATTGTCCGGGCGTCCTTAGGGAAGTTTCTGCATCTGCCTGCTGCGATCTTCCGCCACAGATCCACCGCTTAGCCTGCCGAGCCCGCCACGGGGGGATATGTCTCACCCTCCAGTGACGGAGAACGGGGCGTTTCAGTTGGAAAACATGACCGGCGGTATCTTTCCTCGCGCCTGTTACCTGAGGGATTGTCCGGGACCTCCGGCAGGGCGGGTTCTTCGAAATTCGTCCGAAGACCTTATCTAGCCGTGACATGAACGGCGGTGGCTATGCGTTTTCGTGCCACCGCACACCGTCAAAACCCTCTTCATAACCGTTACTCCGCCAGCCACAGCCGGCATCCCGGCAGATGTAAGTAATTGTGCGTGTCTTGACGAAATCCGTGTGCGACGCGGACCCCCGCGACGTCTCGACCATCGGGTTCTGGTGACTGCACTCCGGACACGTTCCATGCTTTTTCCCCATAGTGAAAAAGAATAACCCGGCCAGCGCACCGTTAAGTACGCCGAGGATCGCCCCCGCCACACGGAGGCGGCGGAGGGGGGCATTCCGTCGAGGTGCTTCACGGGTCTTACGGGCCCTTAGTGTGGGACGTAAATCTACTATGGGGGAATGGTCCACGTGGTGCCACGCGAGTTCAGAAACATCCATGCCGGGACGTTCGCCGTCGGTGTCATCCTCATCATGTTCGGCGTTCCAGTCCTCGTCGTAGGGGAATCCGGATGGGGAGGCTTTGTCATTCTTGGTGGCGTCTGCTGGTCGGCGCGATTGGCATGAAGAGACTTAGGTAGCCTTCGCCGACAGGTGCGTTCGTGCCGCGTGGGCGTCCGTCAGCTCGCGAAGCCGCTGCTCGTGGGGTGTCAGACGGCGGATGTGCACTTTCTTGGTGCGATTGTTCTCGTGGCGTTCGCTCAGCAGTGGTGTGGCGAGGACGGCAGCGAAGATGACTTCGTGGATGTTGGATGTGATCGGGGAGAATGCGATATCCCAAAGCGCGACGAGCGAAGCGAATACGTAGAGCACCGTTACACGTTCGTGTGAGGCCACGAGACGGGTCAGCAGGAGCCAGGCAAGGTAAGCGGCGAGAATCAGTCCGGCGAGGCCAAAGCTGACCCAAAGGTCGCTGGCCACGGAGTGCAGCTTTATCTGATCGCCGAGCACATAGGTATTCACGTAGTCGCCCTCAAGGTTGACGCCTGTTGCTTGGAGAGCTGTCTTGGCTATGAACACGTCTTCGCTGTTCGGGGCTACGCCGGGACCGTAGCCGAAGGGGTTGTGGAGGAAGAGATTGAACGCTGCCGAAGATTCCACACGGCCGGAGGTGAGAAGGTTTTCGCCATTGGCAATTTGAGATGCCGTCACCATCTGGTTGCGAGCTCCGAGATACCCCTGCAGGGCTAACCAGGATGCGCATTGGTAGACTGCCCAGAAGATGCCGGTCAGTCCGATGAGTATTGCGGTGGCCTTGGGCCCGCTGGGCACGTTTTTTCGCTTCCAGAGCCACAGGACTATCAAGCCCGCAACAACCAGCAGTCCGAAGTTGCTTCGGTAATCGTTCATGATGGACAGAGCTGCCAGGACTGCGATCAGGGCGATGGACATCAGCCGGGATCTGTTGTTGTAGATGAGGGCTGCAAGGAAGATTGTCACCGGCCATGCGAAGGCGTACTTCCAGGCGTTAGTGCTCCAGTTGCTTGAAGACAGGGCCTGCTGGAGTATCCATCCTGCGCTGTAGAGCAGGGCAGTAGCGCGAAGACCAAGCTCTCGCTTGGACCACAAGAGAGCCAAGTACGTCAGTAGTGCGCCTATGAGAATTACGTAGTATCCGATTCCGGCGGTCGAGTCCACGTCGTGGTCCGCTCGCGTGATCTCAATTAGGAGTGGCGCGGACATCAATGAGGCGATAAACAGGGCAACTGGCCACCCCCTGCGATACACCCGGGTCTGGCTCCATATGACGATAATCAGGAACAGCGCAATCATGAGACCTGGGGTCGCCCCTCCCATTCCGGGGATGGAAAAGGCGCGCAGAGGGAGCAGAAACACCATCGCTGCCAGTGGTAGCTTCAGCATATGGTCCTGTGATTGAGTCGTCCCCATGTGTATAGGGTACTGGCCCGACAACCAGCCATTTTGCATTGGCTGCTGCCGGGCCGAATTCAGACAGCAGGACGGGCAGGTGGTGGAACGCCGGTCCAATACAGCCCCTAGCTTGCAATGTTGATGGCGCCTTCTGCGGTGGCGTTACGGAATGACACTGCGCCGATGCGGACCTCGACGTGAACGCCTGCCGGGGCGTTTGAGCGTGACCATGATGTTGACCGCTGTGGCGGCGGCCGCCGAGGGGGTGAGTGTCGCGAACCGTGACGGGCCGGAGTTCTCCGCGCCAAGGTTTTCCAAGATGGGCTGCCCGCCGAGTTGGACCATGGACTGATTGACGAGTGTGACAGTGAGGTTCGCGGTCCCGGCGAGGTATGCGGCCTTGTACCCGGCGACGTCTTCGATCTGCACCTGGCATTCGGTGATGATCTGATCATTCTCGGCGAACGTGCCTGACGTGGTGATGGCTGGGTCGAGGAGGATGACGTTGGATGTCGCGGCGGCGTCCAGGTCGATCTGCGCCCATAGCCCTTCGGTGAGGGTGGAGCTGGTGTCGGCAATCGTCCCGATGACGGGCGCCGTACCTGTGGAGCCGGGGTGCTTGAACCAGCCGGTCGGAGCGGTCGAGGCTGTGCCGCCGATCATGGTGCCGTTGCTGAACTTGTTCACGTCTGGGTTTACGAGCCGGCTGCCAGGGGTTTTGGCAGTCTTGGACAGGATGGTCGTTGCAACCGCGCGGGCTATGGCGAGGTGTCCCGCGTCGGTCGGGTGCGTGCCGGCACTCGACAGGGACGCGTACAGGTAGCCGGTGGCAGGGTCAATCAGCGGTGTTCTGGTATCCGCGACGGTGACGCCTGCGGGGCCTGCCCATGTCGGAATCCACTCGTTGTACGGGGTTTCAAGCATCCGGCTGCTGGCGGTCCTGGCAGCGGAAGAGCGCGGCGGCACGAGACCGATACTCATGGACCGGCCCGAACCTTGTACGAGGGCGTGGATGGCCTTGATGTTAGTTGAGTAGGCGGTGGGCGTGACCGTTCCGGCGTCATTGGTGCCGATCTGCACATCGACATGCTGCACCGCCGAGTCGGAGAGGACGTCAGCGCCGATCCGTGCCAGCAGTTGCTAGGTGTTCCCGGCGACACCCGCCTGTAGTGGGTTGCGGGAGTACCAGCGCGTCCTGGCGAGCATTGGGGCCACAACGGAGAACCGCCGGTTCGAGACAGACGCGCCCGTGCCGGTCGTGATGGAGTCGCCTGCGAACGCGATCTTCCGGCCAGGTGACGGGGCAACCTTTAGGGCGACGGACGCAGGGGCATAGGCTGTTGGCACGTTCCAGTTTGCGGCGTCGTAGCTGGCGCCTGACGTGAAGTTAGCTTTGGCTGTGACCGTATCGCCCGATGGGTTGAGCGCCGGGTTGCCCGCGAGGTACGCCGTGTTTGCCTTCCGCTTGGGGACAAAAGTGGCGTTAAGTGCACTCGACAACGGGGGGGCAACGGGGAACTCGCGGTCAAGATCACTGCACTGACGCTTACATGGACTCGACCGGGGTTCTTGGATGTTGGGGTGGGGACCGCACTGCCAGATCTATACGGTCACCCATTTTTCGGCTGATGTCGAAAATCGCCGCGCCAGCCACCGGCACGACGCCGCCACGAGCAACAGCCATAAGAACGGCGTGTAGGTCTTGAGCGCGAAGGCCGCCGGAATCGTGAGCAGGAAGGCCGCCGCCTCGACCATCCCCGCACAAGAAATGGACAGTGGACATGGGCCGCCATCTCGCGGTCCATCAGCCGGCGCGCCCTTCGCGCAGCCCCGATGCCCGACATCATCAGAAGGACAGCGGCAATATTGGTGGCGTGCAAGGCGCTCCGCCACGCAGTGCGGTCGCCACCGTAGTCGCTAAGCGCCGACGTCGGAGCGGGCAGCATGGCGATGAAGAACAAAGGGGTCAGTGCGCTGGCACAGACGCACCCCTAAACAACACCACCCGCTCCAGATAATTGCAGGGAATCCACGGGAGCCACGCCAATCGTTCGGAGGCAACGGGATCATCGGCGGATGTAGCCCAGGCGAGACACCGCGGCGCTACCAAGACGAGGGGTTCCGGATTAATCCGCCACCAGCGCGGAGCGGGCATGCCCTCCGGGAATTGTCAGCCTGCACGGGTAGAATCGAACTCTATACAGCGCCCCAACAACGCCGGAATAGCGTCTGAATTACGGAGATTTAATGTCACGATGGCTCGAAGTCGGTCCGGACAACTACGTACTGACAACACAAGGTTCTTGGCTCAACACAGGTCTGGTGGTCGGCACTGAACGCGCCATGGTGATCGACACAGGCTGCGGGCCCCGGCAGGGACGCGACATCCTGGCCGCCGTGCGGGAAAAGACACAGTTGCCCCTCGTCGTCGTCAACACCCACGCCCACTACGATCACTTCTTCGGTAACGTCGTTTTCGCTGCCGCCGGCGTCACGGAATTCTGGGCGCACGAGAACTGCGCCGCGGAAATCGAGGAGAACGGCGACGAGCAGCGCCGGTTCGTGACCTTGGCGGAGCCGGAGATGGCCGCAGGGGAGGGCACCGACGTCGAGCTCGTGGTCCCGAACGCGATCGTCAAAGACCAGCCGGTCCTCGTGGACCTTGGCGGACAGGCCGCCACCTTGTTCTACTTGGGCCGCGGCCACACCGACGGCGACCTCCTGGTGGGCACGGCGACCACCGTCTTCGCCGGCGACCTCGTGGAGCAGGGTTCCCACCCGTCCTTCGAGGATTCGTTCCCGGAAGACTGGGCCGATGCCCTGCGGCACCTGTCCGCGCTGCGGCACCGCTACGAGTTCCTGATCCCCGGCCACGGCGAGCCGTGCAGCGACCAGTTCGTCAAGACCATGGCCAACACCATGACCACCGCGGTCCGGCAGGCAGTCCAAGCCACCCGGGAAACCCCGGACGACGCAACCAAGGCCATCCCGATCCTGCCCTACGGGCCCGAGCAGTCGCGCTGGTTCATCAAGCGCCTGCAGGAGACGCACGCCCACCGCTAAAATCTCCCGGCACAGGGCGAGCCTAAGTCGCAACACCGGTCGCCTGTTCGTAATCTCATTCGGGGTCCCTTTCCGCGGGCCCGCTCTCGCCAGCGACCTGCTTGCCTAGGGAAGGGGAACCCGGGGCCCGCGTCAAAGATGTCGCGGCTCTCAGGAGGTCTCACCTGTGTCGTTGCCCGGCTATGTCCTTGCGCTGTGCATTTTGCTGGGGAGCCTCGCGTTCCTCTCCGCCGTGTTCTACGTACTGCTTCGCCTCAGGCGCCGCAGGCACGTGCCCACCTCAGTTACTCAGCGCCAGGAGTCATAACAGTGCCGTACGTCGACATCAACCCCCACCGCAACCGGCCGAAATGGTGGGCCTACGTGGGCCTGGTGCTCCTGACCGTTGCCACCGGCTGTGTGGTTTTCGTTGCCCCTGCGGACTTTTAGCTGCGGCCGCCAGGTCGGCTGACGACCGGTGGACGTGCCTCTATTTGCGCAATATTCCCTTGACTTGGCCTAACTGAAACATGGTGCCTGTAGCATCACCGGCATGGTGAGAAGAACGGGTGGGTACTACGCAAAGGATTCCAAGCGCGAGATCCGGAGGCGTCAGCTTCGAGCCCTCGCCTATGTGGGACTGGGGGTATTGGCGATCGCGACAGCCGTGGTGGTGGTGTGGGCGCTGCGGCGGTGAATCCGGCAGGAAAGCCGGCCGCGCGCTGCCCGGTGGTCCGTCGCTGACCACGTCTGCGCCTAGACTTGCTGTTTGGACCGAATCAAACAAGCAACGCAGCGGCCTGCGCTGTGATCCCTGGGGGGAATCGACATGTCCGAACCGGTGGACACCAAAACTGCCAACGACACGGTGGACGCTGAGCAGCCGGATCTCCGGCGCCGGCGTGACCGCCGCGGCGACGGCTCCGATGCCTGGACGGGAACCATGCCCATCATCACGCCCAACGAAGCGGACCGCCAACCTGTCCGTACCGCCCCGAGCAGCTCGTGGGCAGAAGCGGCCGCCGCCGCGGATGCGCCCGCGGCGCCCATGCGCGCACCGTCTGGCGCAGCGCCGGCGGTGTTGCCCGAGGCGCCCGGAACACCTCCTGCCGTGCCCGCGCAGCCGGACCGCTCTGCGCGTTCGGCCAGCCGGTCCGCGGCCCTGGCCGACGGACCGGTACCTGATTTCATCAGTTCTCCGGGCCTTTTTGTCCGCGAGCAGAAGCCCCGGCCCGTCGGCGGGTTCCGCGGCGCCCTCTACAAGCTGACCGGCGGCGGGCTGAACCTGGGCCCGAGCGCCCGGCAGCGTGAAGAAGACGAACTCGCGCGGCGCATCTCCCGCCAGCTCCAGGGCAGCTTCAACACCGCCGTGCTGAGCCTCAAGGGCGGCATCGGCAAGACCTCCACCACAGTGGGCGTCGGACTGACCCTGGCCGAGTTCCGCGGTGATCCGCCGTGCGCGATCGACGCCAACCCCGATTCCGGTGACCTCGTGGAGCGCGCCCTGGGCGAGGGGATCTACCAGCAACAGAGCCCGCGGACCATCACGGACCTGCTCAAGAACATCGAGTCCGTCGATTCCCTCACCGCACTGGCCCGCTACATGCACCACGCCGGCAGGCTCCACCTCATTGCCGGCGAACAGGACCCCGAGGTGTCGGACTCGCTGACGGCCGAGGAATACCTGCGGATCCGCAAGCTCATCTCCGCCTACTACTCGGTGACGCTGATCGACTGCGGCACCGGCGTCACGCACAATGCCATGAGCGGCATCCTGCAGTCGGCGGACAACCTGATAATCGCGGCCGGCTACGCCGTCAGCGGCGCCAAGCGTGCCCGCAGCACCCTGCACTGGCTGGCCAGCCACGGCTACGAGGACCTGGCGCGCAACGCGATCGTGGTCATCACGGACAAGGACGAAGTGTCCAGCAGGGTGGACAAGGACGCGATCGAGGAACACCTGTCCGGCATCTGCCGCCAGCTGATCGCGGTCCCGCACGACCGCGGCGTCGCCGACGGCGACCTCGTCACCTTGGAGGTGCTGCGCCCGGAAACCCGGCGCGCCTACCGGGAGATTGCCGCCGCCATTGTGGACGGCTACGTATAAGGGGGAACCCTACCGGCGGCGTGATGCTCGGATCTTGCGGGCCGCTGCCGGAAGGCCTGCCACCCCGCGGCGCCAGCGTGCAACTTGGGCCGTGAGGAGGCCGGCAACGGAGTCGTCAAGGTAAATATCGCGCTCCCGCAATGTGTGCCTTGACGGGAAGACTGCGCGGGCCAGCACCAGCGGTTTGGCCCGCCAGGGACTTTCGAGGAGCGAGACCAGATAGGCCGTACCCGGGCCCTGTGCGGACGTGCGGTGGCACCACTCCTCGCTGACAATGCCCTGTCGGACCGGCAAGTTTCCGATGCCCAGATCGTCCAGGAACGGCGTCAGCGCCGCCGTCGACTGCAGCTCCACACTGAGATCCACGATGTCCTGGTGCATACTGACGTCCACCCGCTGGAGCAGCTCTTTGTATTCGCGCTGATGGCGGGGATCATCCATGGCACGAAGGCTGTGCAGGGCCTGAAAGATCACCGCCGCAGGTTTGGAAGGAACGGGGACGCTCCGGGCAGCCATGACCAGATGTTGCCTGTCGCGCCAGAGCGATTCGAACACATTCCCGGGTGCGGCCTCCATACCCGGAAATCTGTCGTGCACGTCGATATCGCAGTTCCACTGCGGATGATAAAGAGTCCGGGAGTGCGAGTACCGGCGAACGACCGTCACGCCGGAGGGCCTTTCGAGCCAGCCTCTACCGCCCAGAAGCTCCACCATTCTGTCCAGGTCTTCCGGGCGGACCAAGACATCCACGTCCGCAGAGACGTGATGTCCGCGAAGCCCCATCATGGTGGCCGCCGGACCTTTGATGAACAGCGCTTGGAGACCGGCAGAAGCTGCCACGTAGTCCACTAGGGCCGTGGCCAGGAGGACGGCTTCCTCCTGGTGCAGGGTCTCTGCGCAATCCATCAGCTGACACCTTCGCTTTCACGCGGAGACAACGTGATCATTCCTGTGCTGCTCAGGCTGCGGATCAGGCCCATCACGTCCCCGTGGATGGCGGTGGCATCTGTGGCGTATTCGCGGGCAAGGTATTCGATGAGTTCGGTTTCGGTCCTGGTTCCGTCCAGCGCGTTCCAGACGGACGCAGCCGTTCCAACGAGGATGGACGGCACTTGCTGCTCAAGGTGCAGCACGGCGACGCGGTCGCCGTCGTCACTGTGGACACAGGCGACGTCGGCGCTGACGCGCCACACCTGTTCAGCCATGAGACCTCCACCCGCACTAGAGAGGCCATGAAGCATTACTCGGGGCCCTCGCAAGGCTTCATGCTATCGCGTGGCTGGCAAGTTGTTTCGCGCCGGTGACCGACTTAGATTTAGGCATGACCAACAACGCCGGGGACGAAGCCGCCCTGCAACTGCAGGACCTCCTGATGGGAACCGAGAACGTCGAGGACTTCCTGGGCCGCCTCGCCGAATTCTCGGCCGCCACACTGAGCCAGGCCGCCGGCGCGGAGATCGAATGCGGCGTTACGCTGCAGCGCCGGAAGAAGACCATGACGGTGGCGGGGAGCAGCCCCCGGGCCGTCATCCTGGACCGCATCGAGCAAAGCCTCGGCGACGGCCCGTGCATCGAGGCGCTGCGGACCAAGTCTGTGGTCCTGCTGGCCGACGTCGACACCGATCCGCGCTGGCCGGACTACCAGCTGCAGCTCGCGGCCCAGGGCTGCCGCAGCACCCTCGGGGTGCCCCTGGAAATCGGCGAGGACGCGATCGCCGCCCTGAACTTCTTCGGCTCCGACACCGGGATCTTCACCCAGAACATCATCACTGAGGCCTCCGGCTTTGCTGACCTTGCGGGCCGCTCGCTGCGCCTGGCCGTTCGGATCGGCACCGCGCAGTCCCGGGCCGAGGACTTGCAGGCCGCCATGGAGCACCGCACGTCCATCGACCTGGCCTGCGGCGTCATCATGGCCCAGAACCGCTGCTCCCAGGACGAGGCCATGGGCATCCTCACCCGGGTGTCCAGCAACCGGAACCAGAAGCTCCGCGACGTCGCGGCCGAGGTCCTTCGGAAACTCACCGACGGGGAAGTCCGTACCCACTTCGACGCCTGAGCTCCCCGCCGCCGGATCGGATTCTTCACGAAACAAGTAGTCCGGTGGTGCGAAGACAAGTACTCTCCACTCTGTACCGGCGCCTTCCCAATCTCGCAGGCTTAGTGGCGTGGGTGAGATGCCCGCGCAGCCGGGACGGCTTGACGCTGAGTTTGGGGAGATCAGATGAGCACTAGCAACGACATCTATGCACTTGAGGAGCTGCGTTACTCAAGGCGACGAGCATGGCGATTGGCGCAGCTTTCTGGGTTGGCTGTCCTCGCTGCCGTAACGTTCACGGTTGTTTACCTCGCTTTAGCCCGCCAGTTCTAGGGCCGGCGGGGAAGTCCGCACGCACTTCGACGCCTGAGCGCCCGGGGCGGGCCGCCCTGGGATGAACCCGCCCTAGGATGAAGGGGATGACCACCACACAGACCGCCCCCTTCAGCCTCCGGAGCATCGCCGTGCCCGCCTTCGGCCCGGCCCTGCTGTTCAGCATCGGCGAGGGCGCCATCCTGCCGGTGGTGGCACTGTCCGCCCGCGACCTCGGCGCCTCGGTGGCTGTTGCCGCGCTGGTGGTCACCCTGATCGGTCTCGGCTCCTGGTTCTTCAACCTCCCCGCCTCGCTCATCACGCTGAAGTTCGGCGAACGCTGGGCCATCGTCGGGGCAGCGGCGGCCAGCGCCGTCGCCCTGGCCGCCGCGGCCCTGGCACCTCTGGTGCCCGAGGGTCTGTGGCTGCTGGCGGCGGCCATGGTCGTCGTCGGCATGGCCGCCAGCGTCTTCAGCCTGGCCCGCCAGAAGTACCTGACCGAGGCGGTGCCGATAATGCTCAGGGCGCGGGCGCTGTCCACGCTCGGCGGCGTCAACAGGATCGGCATCTTCATCGGCCCCTTCATCGGCGCTGCCGTGATGCAGTTCGCCGACATCACCGGCGCGTACTGGGTGGGCGTCGTCGCGATGGCCGCGGCCGCCGTCGTGTCGGTGACCATCCCGGACCTCGTGGCCGCACCCGCGGCGGACGACGGCGTCCCCGTCAGGCAGGCGACGCTGCGCAGCGTGGCCGTGTCCCACGCCGGCGTTTTCCTGACCGTCGGCATGGGGGTGCTGCTGCTCAGTGCGCTGCGTGCGTCACGGCAGGTGGTGATCCCGCTCTGGGCGGAACACCTCGGGATGGACGCCACGCAGGCATCGCTGATCTATGGGCTGTCCGGCGCCATCGACATGCTGGTCTTCTATCCGGCCGGAAGGCTGATGGACCGCAGGGGCCGTCAATGGGTAGCCATTCCCTCGAACCTGATCATGGGCACGGCGATGCTGCTGATCCCGCTCAGCACCGGCTTCGTGGGCCTGCTGCTCGCGGCGCTCCTGGTCGGGTTCGGCAACGGCATCAGTTCCGGCCTGAACATGACGCTGGGGGCCGACTTCTCACCCGACAACGGCCGCGGCCAGTTCCTCGGCATCTGGCGGTTCCTGGCCGACGCCGGCTCTACCGGCGGTCCGGTGCTGCTCTCCGGCGTGACCGCCGCGGTTTCGCTCGGGGCCGGGGTGGCCGCCACCGGCGTGCTGGGCTTCGCTGCCGCCGCGGTCTTCGCCGTCACTATTCCCCGGCTCAAACACCGCCGGAACTACTGACCGCTGCCGGAAGGCGCTGCACCACCTGGTCAACCACGTAGGCGGCGTCCCGGTCCACACCGCCGATCAGGCCGGAGGTGAGGGCGTACTGGAACGGCATACCGACAAAGTACAGCCCCGGCGTTCCGGGGACAGCCCCCCGTTCGGTTTCCGGCCAGCCCGACGCAGCCAGCTTCAGCCCGTCGATCCAGTCAAGGTTCGGGCGGTAGCCGGTGGCCCAGATGACGGTCCGCACGCCGACGGGATCGCCGCCGTCGAAGGTTGGCTGACCGTCCCCGGTGCCGGCCAGCCGCGGAACCCGGACCACACCGGCGCGGTCAAGGTCCGCCGGCGAGATCCGGATCAAGGGTGCGCCGCGCTCATGGAAGTTGGCCGCTACCTTGCGTCCGACCGGCGTGCCCAGCGTCAGCACCGAGTGGATGAACCGCCAATAGGCCTCGCCGGCGTAGCGCAACAGGGGATCGGGAATGTGCGGGGTGAGACGGCCGGACAGGAGCACCCGGTGGCTTGCCGACAGCTCCAGGGCAATTTCCGAACCAGAGGTTCCGGCGCCCAGGTGTACCGGGCCCTCGTGCAGGACTCCGGCTGGTCGGTGCCGGTCTATCGGGAGTGGATCGCCAAAGCGCTGGCGAGCGCGCTCGCCTAATGACTGCGCCCGTGTGGCTGTGCCGTGAACCGGTGCTCACCGGATACCCATCTGACTGGCAGCAGGGGCCGTTTTCAGGGGTCAAAACGGCCCTTACCTGCGAGCTACATGGGGCGTTCAGCGCAGAGGCGCGTCCCGGCGTCGTGCCGCATGCCCGAACAGCCAGATGCCAGCCACGGTGGCGAGGTAGCCGGCGGCCACGATCAGTGAGGTCCCGGCCCAGAAGTAGGTGGTGGTGCTGATTTCCTGGCCGCCTGGACCGATGCTCAGCAAAGCGTAAGCTGCCACCCCGGCCGCCGCGAGTCCTGTGAGCACGGGGAGCGCCACCCACACCTTGGCTGAGGCCCAGTGCTCCCCGTAACCGTCCCAGACGTTCCAGCGCCAGCCGGTGCGGATGATCAGCCAGCCGGCCGGGAGCATAAACGCCCCCACCACGAGGAACGCTGCCACCACGTCGGCCGGACGGTGCCACTGGTTGATCAGGGTGGACACGCCGGTGGCGACGGCGAAGCTGCCGCCCAGGAAGCCCGCCAGCGGCCGCCACCGCGGCGAGACCATGAGGAACACGGCAGCCGCAGCCGAGGCAGCCATCGTGGTGTGGCCGGACGGCAGGGAGTTCAACTCCAGCGTCTCGACCCCGCGGTACGGCCGGACCGGGAGTAGGTCCTTCAGGATCTGCGTGGCCAGGTTGGCACCAACGCAAGCCGCAATCGCGATCCCGGCTGCTGCCCAGCGGCGCCTCAGAATGGTGACGAAGATGACCACGATCGACGCGATCACCACACAGAGCGCTGGCAGCCAGTCCAGCAACTTGGTGGCGGCTTTGCCCGCGGTCCCGCTGAGCGCCACCGCCTCCACAAGGGCGGACTCGTCAATGAACTGGCCCGTGGTGGTGCGGACAAAGAAGAAATACGTGGCGGCCAGCCCGGCGATGCAGGCAACAGTGGCCAGGACAAACAGGGCTGCCGTGCCCCTGCCCGGGGACCACTTCGCCTGCGGTTCCGGCGTTGTGGCGGCCTCAGGTTTTGGGAGCTGCGACGGGAGGACCTGCGTTTCGTGGACATGCGTCACCGGGATCTGCGTCACAGGGACGGGGGCAGACGGGTCCCGTGGGGTGCGTTCCTGCCGAAAAGTCATGCCGTTAAGGCTCCCACAGAACCCTGCACGCCACCTGATGAACCGGGCGCGCGGCGGGGGAGTAGTGCCTGGAGAAAAGACGGGTACTCACTACTGGTGCCGCGCGGGAACGGGATTCGTAGAGTCGTTTGTGCCGGCGTGGCTTGTCCCCGGCATGTCGCTCCTTGAGCGGGGCCGGCGGAGACGAGTTTCCTGGTCCAGGAACTCACCCCCAGTCGACGCCGGCCCAATCAAGGATCCCCCGGGACGTGTAGACGCATCCTTGTCCGGCCGCGATGAACCCGTTGCCCGCGCCCAGCCCGCGCCCAGGCCACAGCCGCGTCGGTCGCAGGGAGCCGGACCCGGTATGGGAGGATGTTCCGGTGACTTCCCGCAACCCCGCCCAGCTCCGCCGCCAACGTGGCGGACGGTACAGCGGCCGCCGGTCCCTGGCGCTGGCCGCTGCGGTTCTGCCCCTGGTAGCGGGCATGGTTGCGTGTTCTGCCCCTTCGCCGACGGTCTCGTCTTCTCCAACGGTCTCTGCCGGCACCGTGAGCCAGGCGCCAGCATTGGCTCAGCAGGCATCGGCTGTCCCGAACCTGGCAACAGCCGGGGCATCGCCGTCGTCGTCCGCAACGGCTGCTCCCTCCGGCGTTCCTCATGCTGTGGAAGCGGCCCTGCAGACGCTGCTTGCGTCATCGCCGCAGCCGAGCCGGGAACAAATCCGCCAGAGTCTGTCCTCGGCGGGGATTGCCCCGGCCGCGGTGGAGGTTTCAGCGTCCGTCACCCCAACCGGTCTAACCGCCGACGCCGTGGACGTCGGAGTCCTAAGCGGTACCGAATGCGTGATGGCGCAGGTCCGGTCCGGAACTGTGGAATCGTCAGTCTTGCCGGTTCTTCCGAACGGGCGATGCTTCATCGGCAGCGTCCAGCGGTAGTCAACAGGAGTGGCATGTCTGAGGTACTGAACCGCCGCGACACGGTGGCGCAAGAAACTAAACGCACCCGCCGGCGTCGTTCTTTGCTGGTCGTCCAAGTGATGGGCGAACTGCTGATCACCCTCGGAGTGATTGCCGTGCTCTTCGTCGCCTGGCAGTTGTGGTGGACAAACGTTCAAGCGGATGCGGCTCAGGGGGCAGCCGTGAAGCAGTTCGTGCAGCAGCACCAGGCGCCGGTAACGAATGACCCGCCCGCAACGGCGCCCGGGGGCACCACGGGCACCGCTGCCGTGCCGGTCGGCAAGGCGCCGGGTCACGGCGAGGCGATCGGGGTCATCTACATTCCCCGCTTCGGAGTCGACTACAGCAGGCCGATCATCGAGGGCACCAGCCAGGATGTCCTGGACACCCTCGGCCTGGGACACTACGCGGGAACGGCGATGCCGGGGGCCTTGGGGAACTTTGTGGTGGCAGGCCACCGCCAGACGCATGGCGCGGTGCTCGACAACATCCACACGCTGGTGCCCGGGGACAAAATCTACGTTCAGACCGCCGACGGGTTCTACACCTACGTCTTCCGGAACCAGGAGATAGTCCTGCCGGACCGGACGGATGTGCTGGCGCCGGTGCCGACTCAGCCCGGAGCGGTGCCGGAGCAACGGGTTTTGACCATGACAAGCTGCAACCCGCGCTTTGGTGCGCAGGAACGCATCATTGCGTACTCCGTTTTCGATTCATGGCAGCCGCTCAGCGCGGGGCCTCCGGCGGCCATCGCTAAGCAGCTCGCCGCGCTGCAGGGGAAGGGCTAGAGCATGTACGTTTGGCTTTTTCGGCAACTTCCCGGGCCTCTGTGGCTGAAGATACTCCTGTCCCTGGCGATCCTTGCGGGAGCCCTCGTGGTGCTGGATCAGTTCGTGTTTCCGTGGATGGCTGAAGTGACGCATCTGACGGACGCAACCGTCGCGCAGAACTGAGCGCGGCACCATCATGACCACAAACCCGTTTCCACCGCGGCCGGACGGTCCCGGACGCCGTCCGGAAGAACCCCGCGAACAGCTTCCCGCGCTGGAGGAACTCCTCGCCGGCGCCCACGTGGTGAGCCTGCCCATGCGGGTGAAGTTCCGCGGCATCCTCCAGCGCGAAGCACTGCTGCTGAACGGCCCGCTGGGCTGGGGCGAATTCTGCCCATTCCCGGAATACGGCGACCAGGAAGCGTCCCGCTGGCTCGCCGCCGCGATCGAGGCCGGCTGGCAGGGCTTTCCTGAGCCGCTGCGTTCGGTGATCCCGGTCAACGCGACGGTCCCCGCCGTCGCCGCGGACCGGGTTCCGGAAATCCTGGGCCGCTTCGGCCGGGTGGACGCCGTCAAGATCAAGGTGGCCGAGCCCGGGCAGAGCCTCGACGACGACGCCGCCCGGGTCGCCGCCGTCCGTGAGGCGCTCCCGGACGCCGCGATCCGGGTGGACGCGAACGGCGGCTGGGACATCCCTGCCGCCGTCGAGGCACTGACCCGGCTGTCCGGCGTCGGGCTCGAATACGCCGAGCAGCCGGTGCCGGACATTGCCGGTCTCGCCGAGGTCCGCCGCCGGCTGCGGGCCGCGGGGATCCCGGTGCTGATCGCCGCGGACGAAAGCGTGCGCAAGGAGGACGACCCGCTCAAGGTGGCCCGCGCCGGCGCAGCGGACCTGATCGTCGTGAAGGTGGCGCCCCTCGGGGGAGTGCGGCGCGCCCTGGACATCGTGGCGCAGGCCGGGCTTCCCGCCGTCGTCAGCTCTGCGCTGGACACCTCCGTGGGGATCCGCGCCGGACTGGCGCTCGCCGCGGCGCTGCCTGAACTGCCGTATGCCTGCGGGCTGGGTACCGTGTCCCTGCTCGCCGCTGATGTTACCCGGGACTCGCTGATACCCGACGACGGCGCCATCAGGGTCCGCGACGTCGCCGCCGATCCGGAGTTGCTCGCGGAATACGCGGCCGCCCAGGACCGCCGGGAGTGGTGGCTGGAGCGCCTTCGCCGGGTCCACGCGGTGCTGGCTGCGGGCTAGGATCCCTTCCCTCCGGAGATTCCGGACTTAGTGGCCGGCTGCGAAGTGATCCTGCACCTGGGTTGCAGTGAGCGCGGCGGGGTAGACGGCGGCGTTGTCGACAGTTCCCGCGAAGACCGGGTTGCCGGTGACTCCTGGCCAGCTGTTGGTGCTCAGGGCGTCATAGCCAACTCGCCAGAAGCCGCTGACCTCGGCCCCTGACCTGACAGTGCTCTGGTTGACGAGTGATCCGTCGAGGTAGAGTTTCATTCCCGAGCTGGACATGGTCGCCGTGGCCTGGTGCCAGGCGCCGTCGTTGTAAAACTTGTTCGCGTTGTTCATGTCGGGGGCACTGGTAATGGCGGAGGCCTTGTAGTTGGTGCTGCTGCCGGGGTTCGGGGCGGCACCAAAGACGATTGCCCCCGTAGTTGTCATGTACAAGTGCCGGTCCGAGACGGCAGAATTGCCGGTCTGGGCGTTACCGAAGCCAATGAGCCGCCCGCCAGTTGTGGACCCGCGTGGGGTCTTGAACCAGATTTCCACGGTGAAGATGTCCGGGGCGGTGAGGGCGGCCGCGGTGCTGACGTAGCCGGGTGAACCGCCCAAGGTCAACGCGGGACTGGGGCCGGCACTGCACGATCCTGGTTCCCAGGTGGTTGCCCCTTGCAAAGTGCCGTTCCGTGCGTTCCCGGATGCGTCAGCGGCGCCGGTTCCAGAGCCCTCGTTGAAGCGGTAGAAGAGGTAGGGGCTATCCGGCAGGCTTGCATAAGTGCACGGATAGCTGGCAAGAGCGGAAAAGCTGCTGGTCTGGGTGGGAGCCGGGGATGAGAAGCTGGCCTGTGCCGTGGCGGACGTCGCAGGCCATGCCAGGACCGGTACCGCGGCCACTGCCAGCAATGCGCGCAAGCGTCTGCTTCTGCGGACCGTTGTGTGCCCGCCGGTTTGGATGGCTCGGCCCGGGCGCGGTTTGCGCGGCTTTGCGGCTGGTCCGCTGGGCTTGTCAGGGCCGTCGCGGAGAGGAGCCGCACTGGAACCGGCTGCCGCGACTGTCAGGCCAGCCACAGCGGCCAGCACTGTGGCGAGCGGGCCCCAGGCGTGTTCAGTGAACCAGACGATAGGAAGCCCCATGAAGGGAATGCGCAGCACGGCCACCCCGTGGACAGCGGCGGGTGCAACCGGCGTGGAGTCGTTGGCGGGGTTCGCGTCGCCGCGCAGGATGAGGTCGCCGTCGGGGGCGAATTCCGCGAAGCGGTGGAGGCGCAGCCTGCCCGGATGGTCCGGATCATCCACCAGTAGGATCTGCTTCAGCGCGGCCGAGCCGGCCGGTACGGGCCGGGACACAACCACGTCTCCGGCATGGATGCGCGGCATCATCGATCCAGTCATCACCGTCGTGGGGGTCCATCCGATGACAGCTGGGAGAGATGCCCAGGCCAGCAGGCCGAGGGCCGAGAACAAGACGACCCGGGCCAACAAGGTGACAGTCAGCCGGGCTAACCCGAACCCTGCAATTACCGGTGTGCCGTGCTCGTCCTCATCCACGGTGATGCCGCTGGCCGTAGCGTCCGACGTTGGTAGAGCATCAGCGAGCAGTGCCCCGCTGGGCACCGCTCCGGGCCGGAATCCCGGTCCTGGGGCGGTGCAGTTCTCAAATGTCCCGTTGGCGGGGCCGGCGCCCGGGCGGCCGGGGCGCAGGCCGGCCGCCGCGGGTAGCTGGCTCGACTCGGGCATCTCGGATCAGCTGTTCTGGGCTTCCCAGGTGAATCCGACGGAGGCGGTGCCGCCTTGGGTGCTGTCCGGTGCTGCCGCGTTCAGTGTGTAGGTGATCTTGAAGGTGCGGGCTTCCGACGCTGCACCGGTCGGCGCCCATGTCGGAAGGCCGTTGGCGAAGTTCGTGTTCGCCGTGCTCAAGGCTGCCAGAGTGCCGGAATATACGCTTGATCCGGTGGCCAACGGAGTGAAGCTAGTGCAGTCGGCCCCTGCGCCGTTCCCTTGGGTAATGGTTAGATCGATGCTTGAGCTGAGGGCGTTGCTGGTGGCCGGGGCCGTGGCGTAGAGCTTCACGGCGGAGGCCAGCGAGCCGCTGGAAGTCACGGTGATGCACTTGAACCCGGTTGATCCGGGCTTGAGGTTAGTGGCGGTGAACAGTGCAGTGGCAGCGTCGTTGTCCAGCTTGACCGTCCCTGCCGACCAGTTGTTCGCCGGGTTTGCCGTGGTGGAGGTGAATGCGGAGTAGGAAGCCTGGGATACGACAAAGCCGCTCACGAGGAGTGCTGCGGGGACGACGGCCCATTTGGCCCATTTGGCCGTGCGTGCTGAAATCTGTGCCATGAAGTGCTCCTGGTGAGGAAAGGTGACTGCGCCAGGCTGAGACCCGGCACAAGCTCCCTGAGCGGAGCCTGTGAAGCGAACTTACACGAAAGTATCTTGTTTAACAAGCTAAATGATTTTAGAGCTATATTTAGGGTGCGGAAAGTCGCGATGACTTGGCTGTGCATACTGGCCCGGGCCTGCACATGAGTCGGTAAGGTGCTTTGGGAGTAAAGTGGGTGCGGGCGCGGTGAAGTACCCGTGGAAGACAGCTTTGGAGCGGAATATTCGTGATGACCACCTTTGGATCCCGGCAAGTTGACGAAGCGGCTCCGGCACAGCTTGCGGAGGGGCCGAAGGTGACCGAAAAAGACGGGCTCCTCCGGATCGTGCAGGGCCTGCGTCGGGTCGACACCGGGACCTATGCCCTCCGCATCCGGCTGGCCGAAAAGCTGGGGATCGGGACGATCGACATCAACGCGATGGCGTTTGTGGGCGAGGTGGATGGTCTCACTCCCAAGGATCTCGGCAAGGCGCTGAATATCACTACCGGGTCCGTGACAGCCATGGTGGACCGCTTGGAGTCCAAGGGCTTCATGGTGCGCAAGCCCAACCCCACGGACCGGCGCAGTGTGCTGCTGCACCTGAGCCCGGAGGGGACCGACGCGATGCAGTGGGCCAACGACCACTTCGCGGCCGCGGCAGCAGCCCTCCTCGAGGAATCCTCCGAGGAAAACATCGTGAACATCGCCGAATTTCTCGAAGGAATCGGCCAGCGGCTGATGGCTGCCGCCAGCGACCCGGAAGAGGCGGACAACTAGCCTCCGTCCCCGGTGGGGCTAGGACCTCCGGGGCTTGGAGCTTGGACCCGGGACGGGGCTCAGTGCTTGGGTTGACGCCTCTTCAGGCTGGGCTGGGGAGTTCAGCCGCGGGAGTTCACCGGAGCTTCATGTGAGAGTCGGCTTCGCGTAGCCCGTGGCTGGAAGGGTGGGCGGACCCGCATCGCACGCACCCCTTGGAAGGTCTCTCCATGCCCGCATCCTCCGGACGCACCTTTTCCCTGCTCCCCATGCTTGGCCACACGAAGGGCAAACGCAGCCCCGTCACGTGCGCGCTCAAGTGCGACAACGCCTGCTCGGGCGAGGTCTGCAACACCAGCAGCAACAGATACTTCCGGGACATCGCCTCCGCCACGATGTCCCGCCGCGCCGCCCTGGGCTTCGGCGCCGCCGGCGCGCTCGCCGTCGTCCTCGGCAACGCGGTGACGTCCGCCGGCACGGCAGTGGCCGACGGCGGCCCGGGCCTCGCGGCGGCCGCCAAAGACGGCTTCGGTGTTTCCAAGCTGCAGTTCACGGCCATCGCGCCGGTGGACGCCGCCGTGGACAAGCTCACCGTCCCCGCCGGCTTCACCTGGCAGCCGGTCATCCGCTGGGGCGACCCGCTGTTCAACGACTCTCCGGTGTTCGACGTCGACCACCAGAGCGCGGCCGCACAGGCCCGCCAGTTCGGCTACAACAACGACTACACGGACATCCTGCCGATCGACGGCTCCAAGGACCGCCGGGCAGTGCTCTTCACGAACCACGAATACACCAACGAAAACATCATGCTGCCGGCCGGGTTCGACGCCGCCGAGACCCGCGCGATCGGCCGGGCCGCCCACGGGCTCACCGTCGTGGAGCTGGAGCGGAAGAACAAGAACAAGCCCTGGAGCTACGTCAAGGGCGCCGGACTGAACCGCCGCTTCCTGACCGACACCACGTACGAACTCGACGGCCCGGCTGCCGGATCCGCCCTCCTGAAGACCACCGCCGATCCCTCCGGCCGGGCCATCAAGGGCACCCTGGGCAACTGCTCCGGCGGAACCACGCCGTGGGGCACCATCCTCTCCGGCGAGGAAAATTTCAACGGCTACTTCGCCGCGCCCGGAACGTCCGACTCGGACAAGCGTTACGGGCTGACCAGCAAACCCACCGCGCGCCAGTGGGAACTGGATGATCCGCGCTTCGACACCCGCAACCCCGGCTACGAGAACGAGGCCAACCGCTTCGGCTGGATCGTGGAAGTTGACCCGTTCGATCCCGCGTCCACGCCCCGCAAGCACTCCGCGATGGGCCGCTTCAAACACGAGGGCGCCAACGTGATCGTCGCCAAGTCCGGTCACGTGGTGGCCTACATGGGCGACGACGAACGCTTCGACTACCTCTACAAGTTCGTCTCGGCCGGAACGTATCGCCCCGGCACGACGGCGGAGGACCGCAGGAACAACCTGACGCTGCTCTCGGAGGGGGACCTCTACGTTGCCAAGTTCACCGGCAACTCCGCGCCGGCAGAGTTAGACGGCTCGGGGAAACTCCCCGCCGACGGCGCATTCGACGGCTCCGGCGAATGGCTGCCGCTCGTTGTGGGCGGGCAGTCAAAGGTGGCGGGGATGTCCGTGGAGGAAGTGCTGGTCTACACCCGCCTCGCCGCAGATAAGGTTGGCCCCACGAAGATGGACCGCTGCGAAGACGTCCAGCCCAGCCTGCACACCGGCAAGGTCTATGTGGTCTGCACCAACAACACGGACCGCGGCAAGGCCGGCAAGGAGGGCGCCACCGAGGTTAACCCCCGCACCCTCAACCGCGATGGCCACATCGTCGAAATCACCGAGACCGGGGACCAGGCGTCCACCACGTTCGGCTGGAACCTGCTCATGGTCTGCGGGGATCCTGCCAAGAACTCGGCCGCCTACTTTGCCGGATTCCCGGCCAGCCAGGTCTCGCCGATCTCCTGCCCGGATAACGTGGCCTTCGACTCCGTGGGCAACCTGTGGATCTCCACCGACGGTGCGCCGTCCAGCATCGGTTACGCCGACGGGCTCTTCAAGGTGACCCTGGACGGTGCCGACCGCGGCAAGGTGGAGCAGTTCCTCGCCGTCCCGCGCGACGCCGAGACCTGCGGTCCGGTGATCCACGACGACGAACGGACGGTCTTCGTTGCCGTTCAGCACCCGGGGGAGGAAGGTACCTTCGCCGACCAGCATTCCTACTTCCCGGACTACGTCGCTGCCGGCGCGACGCCGAAACCAGGGCAGGCGCGCGCCCCGCGCCCTTCTGTGGTCCAGGTGTTCCGCACCGACGCCTAACTACCTTCCGGTCACAGCAACGCGGGGTCACTTCACGCCCATGTTGGCGCCCTGCATGGGCGATATCTGACCCCGCGTTGCTTCTGAGTGCGTTGCTCCTGAGGCCGGGCGAGCATCGGGGGAGGGCTCCTACTGATAATTTGGGACTGTGAATAATCCGGCCGAATTGGTTGTCCCCAGAGTCCAGGCTGCAATTGCCACCGCGTTCGGTGAGGAGTTCCGGCAGACGGACCCGGTGGTCAGGCCCTCCCAGTTCGCCGACATTCAGATCAACGCCGCCATGGCCCTGGCCAAGAAGGCGGGCCTGCCGCCGCGTGATGCCGCGGCAAAGATCGTGGATGCCCTGAACCTGGACGGCATCTGCACCGGCGTCGAAATTTCCGGGCCGGGCTTCATCAACCTGAGCTTTGACGGCACGTGGATCGAGGAACTGCTCAACGCGGAGGCGGCCCAAGCCGCGTCCAAGGCCACCGCCGTCACTCCGGCCGCAACACCGCAGCGCGTCGTCGTCGACTATTCCTCCCCGAACGTCGCCAAGGAAATGCACGTCGGCCACCTGCGCACCACCGTCGTGGGGGACAGCCTGGTCAAGGTGCTCGAAGCCCTCGGCGACACCGTGATCCGGCAGAACCACATCGGCGACTGGGGCACCCCCTTCGGCATGCTGATCGAGCACTGGCTGGAGATCGGCGAGGACTCCCCGGAAGCGGCGCTGCTGGTGGATGACCCCAGCGCGTTCTACCAGGCGGCCCGGGCCAAGTTCGATTCCTCGGCCGCCGACGCGGACGGCTTCGCCACCCGGGCCCGGCTCCGCGTGGTTGCCCTGCAGGGCGGCGACGAGGAGACTTTCGCGGTCTGGCAGCGGCTCGTTGCCCAGTCCAAACGCTACTTCAACGCCATCTACTCCATGCTCGGCATCAGCCTCACCGATGACCACATCGCCGGCGAAAGCTCCTATGACGAGCATCTGGCACAACTGTGCCAGGAGCTTGAGGAGCGCGGCCTCGCCCGGATCAGCGACGGCGCCCTGTGCACCTTCCCCGACGGCTTTTCGGGCCGCGACGGGCAGCCGTTGCCGCTGATCATCCGCAAGTCCGACGGCGGCTACGGCTACGGCACCACGGACCTCGCCACCATCCGCTACCGGGTCCGTGAGCTGGAGGCAGACCGCGTCCTCTACGTCGTGGGTGCGCCGCAGAACGTCCACCTGCGGATGGTCATGGCCACCGCCCGGGACGCCGGCTGGCTTCCGGACACGGTCGAGGCCGTCCACGTGCAGATCGGCAACGTGCTCGGCGAGGACGGCAAGATCCTCAAGTCCCGCTCCGGCGCCCCGGTGAAACTCATGGCCCTGCTCGAGGAGGCCGTTGACCGCGCCCGCGCCGTCATCGACGCCAGCCGGCCCGAGCTCAGCGACGAGGAGCGCGCCGTGACCGCCCGCCAGGTGGGCATCGGCGCCGTCAAGTACGCCGACCTCTCCACCGGCCACGACACCGAGTACGTCTTCGATTTCGACCGCATGCTCGCCCTCAGCGGCAACACCGGACCCTACGTGCAGTACGCGGCCGCACGGATCCGTTCCATCCTGCGCAAGGCCGGGGTGCTGGAGCAGTTCACCGACGGCGGCGCGGGCGGCACTGTCGCCGACGGCACTTCCGCAGCCGGCGCCCCGACCGGCGGCCCCGCAACGGCGATCGCCGTCGTCGAACCCGCGGAACGCGCGCTGGCCCTGCATCTGCTGGAGTTCGACACGACGCTGAACAAGGTCCGGGACGCGCTGGAACCGCACCGGCTCTGCGGCTACCTCTTCGAGCTCGCCCAGCTGTTCACGTCCTTCTACGACCAGTGCCCGGTTCTCAAGGCCGAGGAGTCCGTCCGGGAGTCGCGGCTGGCCCTGTGCGCCCTGGTGCTGCGCCGCTTGTCCGGCGGGTTGGAGCTGCTGGGCATCGAGACGCCGGAGAACATGTGACCTCCGCTGGCGCGTCCTCGGCCTCCAGCCTGTCGGCGGTGGAGGCGGCGCGCATCGCCGTCAGCACCCTGCTCGACGCCGGGGTGCGCCAAGTGGTGGTGTCCCCGGGTTCCCGCTCGGCGCCCATGGCCTATGCCCTGGCCGAGGCCGAAAGCGCCGGCCGGGTGGAGCTGCTGGTCCGGATCGACGAGCGCTCGGCCGGCTTCACGGCCCTCGGCCTCGCCCTCTCAACGGGAGCCCCGGTCGCCGTTCTCACCACGTCCGGGACTGCCGTCGGCAATCTCCTGCCGGCAGTGATGGAGGCAAACCACGCCGCGGTGCCGCTCGTGGTCCTGTCCGCCGACCGGCCCGAGGAACTGCGCGGGACCGGGGCCAACCAGACCACGGTGCAGCTGGACCTGTTCGGCGAGCACGTTCGCTTCGCCGTCGACGTCCCTGCGGGCAGCGATCCGCAGCGCGCCGTGGAAACCGCCCTCAGCGCAGCCACCGGAGCCTTCGAGGACACGCCTCCGGGGCCGGTCCAGCTCAACCTGGCCTTCCGCGACCCGCTGGTCCCGGCGGAGGGCGACGCCCTGCCCGCAGCGGCCGCGCGCGGTGTCTACCGGGCCGCCCGGAACCCCCTGGCGCTGGACTTCCCGGCCGCGCCACCGGTCCTGCCGGAGCGTCGCACCGTCGTGCTGGCCGGGCACGACGCCGGCCCGGTCGCCGAGGCCTTCGCCCGCGCGCACAGCCTGCCGCTGCTGGCCGAACCCTCCTCCAATGCCCGGTTCGGCCCCAACGCCGTCGGGCCCTACCGGCTGCTGATTGACCACTTCGGCGCGGACTCCGCCCAGCCGATCGAACGCGTGGTCCTCTTCGGCCGGCCGACGCTCTCCCGGCCGGTCAGCGCGCTCCTGGCCAGGGCGGACGTGCCGTCGGCCCTGTACCAGCCCGTCCCCGTGGCCTGGTACGAACCCGGCCGGAGGACCGAACTGCCACTGGAAAGCCTCGCAGACCTGGCGGAGTTCGCCGGGCGCGGGTCTGCCGCGTGGCTCGATGCCTGGCTGATGGCAGGTGCCGCCGCGCAGCGCGCCGTGGACCTGGTCCTTGCCGCGTCCCCTGCTGCGACCGGCCCGTCCGTCGGCGCCGAGGTCTGGAAACACAGCCGCGGGCAGCTGGTGCTGGGCTCGTCGAACGGGATCCGCGACGTCGACCTCGCGGGGGCACCGCCCGCTGAACCGCAGGCGACCATGTTCGCCAACCGCGGCCTCGCCGGGATCGACGGCACCACGTCCACCGCCACGGGCATCGCGCTCGGCGGGCGCCAGGAAACCACAGTGCTCATGGGTGACGTCACGTTCCTGCACGACGCCGGCGGGCTCCTCCTCGGTGCCGGGGAGGCCGAACCCCTGCTGCGCATCGTGGTGCTCAACGACGCAGGCGGTGCCATCTTTGGTCTCCTGGAGCACGGCGCGGTGGCCGCGGCGGGGCGCTACGGCAACGCCGTCGAACGCCTCTTCGCGACCCCGCAAGGCGTGGATCTCGCCGCGCTGGCGGCCGCCTACAGCGTCGCGCACCGTCTGGTGGGCACGACGGCGGAACTCGCCGACGCGCTGTCCGGCCCGGTGGAAGGCCGCAGCATCATCGAAGTGCGCACGGACCGGCACAGCCTCGGGAAACTGCACCGCGCCATCCGGGCCGCCGTCGAGGCCGCCGTGGAGGGCGTCCCGCAGGCCTAGCCGCATTTCGCCGGGCACGACGCGCTTCGTGCCCTGGCGACGCGCAAGAAACCCACCGACGCGCTTCGTGCCCCGGCGACGCGCAAATTACCCACCGACGCGCTTCGTGCCCTGGCGACGCGCAAGAAACCCACCGACGCCGGAATACCCGCCGCGCCAGGTAAGTTGCGCGTCGCAGAACGGAATGCGCGTCGGGTTGTCCACACTCGGGCGGTAGCTCATGGCGCCGCCGCTCCCGTGCTGCGATCTTCGTTCCATGAAGGAACTACCGAGACTGGTCCTGGCCCGCGAGCATGTCCAGCAGGGCCTAACACCGAAAGAGCTCGCCAAACGCTGCCGGTCAGGGGTGCTTGTTCGCGTGCGTCAAGGCGTCTACGTCGATGGGGAGGCGTGGCGGGCGCTACAGCCTTGGGAACAATACCGGCTCCGGGTTAGCGCGGCGGCGGAGGCATTCACGGCACCGACAGTCTTTGCCAGGCACTCCGCCGCATCCGTGTGGGGAGTTCCAACCATTGGACAGCGCCATCCGGTCCATGCCCTGACGCTTCAGAACGCTGGCGGACGCTCGCGTGCAGGAGTCCAGCGGCACTACGCGGCCCCGGACGGTCTCAAGGTGTTCCGGCGCGAAGGCCTTCTGGTCACGGGGCGGGTCCGCACGGTGTTGGATCTCGCTGCCTTTACACCGTTTGCCCAAGCTATTGTTCCCTTGGACCATGTACTCCGGCCGGACGCAGCCCAAGGGTTGCCCGCGCTCTCTAAGGAAATGCTGCTGGCGGGTGTCGACGGCAATTACACAGCGGCGGCCGCGCTGCGGATCAGGACTGCCGTGAAGTTCGCGGATCCGCGGTCCGGGTCCCCTGGGGAGTCTTACGGCCGCGGGCTCATGTGGGTGGCCGGCTTCCAACCGCCGGAACTTCAGCACGAAGTCCGGGACAGCGCCGGTCTCGCGGGCTACACCGACTACTACTGGAAGACTGCACGGCTAGTGGGCGAGTTCGACGGCGTCGAGAAATATCTGAAACCCGAATACCTTCGGGGCAGGACCGCATCGCAGGCCGTCGTGGACGAGAAAGAGCGCGAAAATCGGATCCGGGCGATGGGGCTCCGGGTAGTGCGGTGGGTCTGGGCGGACCTCATGGAGCCCGGCCGGCTGGAACAGAAGCTGGCCGCGTTCGGTGTGCCCCGCCGTCGAGCCCGTTCGGCCGTGTGGCCATGACGCGCAACCTGTCCCACGACGCGCAAATGCCCTGTCGCTACCCGAATAACGGTAGCGGCAGGGCATTTGCGCATCGACAGGCGACTTGCGCGTCGGGCTACAGCACCCGGCTCAGGAATTCCTTGGTGCGGGGGTGCTGCGGGTTGGCGAGGACCTCGCGCGGGTCGCCCGATTCCACGACCACGCCGCCGTCCATGAACGTCAGGCGGTCGCCGACTTCGCGGGCGAAGCCGATCTCGTGGGTCACCACGATCATGGTCATGCCGGACTTGGCGAGGTCCTTCATCACGTTCAGGACATCGCCCACGAGCTCGGGGTCGAGCGCGGACGTCGGCTCGTCGAAGAGCATGAGCTCGGGGTCCATGGCCAGGGCCCGGGCAATCGCAACACGCTGCTGCTGGCCGCCGGAGAGCTGGTTCGGGTAGTGGCCGGAGCGGTCCGCGAGACCCACCCGGTCCAGCAGCTCCAAGGCACGCTTCCGGGCCACGGTCTTGGACTGGCCTTTGACCTGGACCGGAGCTTCCATGATGTTCTGCAGCGCGGTCTTGTGCGGGAACAGGTTGAAGCGCTGGAACACCATACCGATCTCGCGGCGCTGGGCGGCGATCTCCTTGGCCTTCAGGTCATGGAGCCTGCCCTTGACCTCGCGGTAGCCGATCAGGTCCCCGCCGACGGAAATGCGTCCGGCGCTGATGGTCTCCAGCAGGTTCACGCAGCGAAGCATGGTGGACTTGCCCGAACCGGACGGGCCGATCACCACCGACACCTCGCCCTGGTTGACGTTCAGGTCGATCCCGCGCAGCACGTGGTGCTCGCCGTAGTACTTGTGAAGGCCCTCGATCTGAACCAGCGGTTTCTCAGTGGTGATCGTCATTTCGCCTCCTCCTCGGGGAAGTCCATCTTGAGTGCCGGCTCGGCGTCGGCGCTTGGGGCCACGGCCGCGGCAGCCTTGGCCGCTGCGGGGTTCACGGTGGCGGGGGCCCGGTTGTCCACGCCCTTGCCGTAGTAGGCCTCGATGAAGTGCTGGCCCACCATCAGGAGGCTGGTGATGACGAGGTACCAGATAGCCGCCACGATCAGCAGGGGAACCGGCAGGTACGTCCGGTTCGCCAGGGCGTTGGTGGCAAAGGTCAGGTCCAGGGTGAAGGGCACGGCCAGGACCAGCGAGGTGGTCTTGAGCATGCCGATGGTTTCGTTCCCGGTGGGCGGCACGATTACCCGCATCGCCTGCGGCAGGATGATCCGCCACATGATTTTGGTCTTGCCCATGCCCAGAGCCTCGGCGGCTTCCATCTGACCCTGGTCCACGGACTTGAGCCCGGCCCGGAAGATTTCCGCGAGGTAGGCGGATTCATTGAGGCCAAGGCCCAGGATCGCCGCCACCGTTGCCGTGACCACCGTGCTGGTGTCCACGCTGAACATCTCCGGCCCGAACGGGACACCGGCGCTGATCTTGGGGTAGAGAACGGCGATCAGGCCCCAGAAGATCAACTGGGTGTAGACCGGGGTGCCGCGGAAGAACCAGACCCAGGTCCAGCTGGACCAGCGGAATACAGGGTTCTCCGACTGCCGCATGAAGGCCAGGAGGATGGCCAGAATGATGGCCAGGATCATGGACGCAACCGTTAGGACCAAGGTCCAGACGACACCCTGGACCACCTTGACGTCCAAGATGTAGGCGCCCACGACGTCCCAGCGGAAATTGGGGTTCGTGAACAGGCTCTGCAGGAAGAGAGCCAACGCGCCGATAATGATGACGGCGCTGATCCAGCGGCCGGGGTGCCGCACCGGCACCGCTTTATTTAGTACCGGTGCTGCGTGGCTGTCCTGATGGCTGTCCATCTGTACACCTGATTTGTGGTTGGTTGTGGGGATGCTCATTAGCCGACCGCCGGGTTGACCTCGGACTTGGTGATGGCGCCGTCGCCGTTGCCCCAGCCCTCAAGGATCTTCTTGTAGGAACCGTCCTGCATCAGCTTGGTGAGAGTCTTCTGGACGACGTCGGCCAGAGCAGTATCGGCCTTGGCGACGGCGATGCCCTGGGGAGCGGAGTCGTAGACATCCCCCAGCTTCTCAAGCTGGCCGTTGGTCTGGGTCAGCGCGTAGCCGATGATGGGGGAGTCGGCTGCCATCGCATCGATGCTGCCGTTGACCAGGCGGGTGGTGATATCCGTCTGGGTCTTCAGCGTCACGATGTTGATGGGCTGCTTGCCCGCATCGACGCACTTCTTGTTGCGGCCCGAGAGGTCCGGATCTTCCTGGACGGTACCGGTCTGGACGCCGATGGACTTGCCGCACAGGTCATCCAGGGAAATCTTCTTCGGGTTGCCCTTCTGCACGGCCCAGGCGGTGCCCGCGTTAAAGTAGCTGACCATGTTCACCGCGGAGAGCCGCTCCGGGTTGATCGTGAACGAGGAGATGCCGAGGTCGTACTTCGGGCCGAGGGCCGGAAGGATGCCGGTGAATTCGGACGTCTGGACCTGGACCTTCAGGCCCAGCGCGGCGCCGATCGCCTTGGCGATGTCGACGTCGTAGCCCACCGGGGTCTGGCCGTCGGTGGCGAGGAATTCGGCCGGGGCGTAGGAGGTATCCGAGCCCACGGTCAGGGTGCCCTTGGACTTGATCGCGTCGGGCACCATGGCCGCCAGGGCGTCGTCCTTCTTGACCGTGCTGGGGTCAAAGCTGGCGGCGGCACTGCCGGAAGCGGTAGCCGCCCCGGAGGTGCCGGTCTCGGAAGCGTTCGTGCAGGCCGTCAAGGCCAGGGCGCTCACGGCGAGCACGGTGGCGGCCTTCAGCGCGGGGTTGCTCAGGAGCGAACGGGAGTTCTGCATTTTCTTACCTTTTGTTGCCGGAGGGATGGTAACGAGGCCGGTTATAGTGTAGCGCCGAACATGAGATGTGCGTCACAGAAAACTAAGTTTCACTATTGGATAACAAAACCAGACCCAAAAGCAATGTCCAGAATGCTCGACCTGTCTGTAATCCCGGATTCCTGCCGAATATGACGGCCCGGCGACGACGGCGCCGCAGGCTAGCTGCTGATGCCGAGTGACTCGAGCATCGGGCGGAACTTCGCCCACGTCTCGGCGAGCTCGGTCTCGGGCACCGAGCCATCCACCACACCGCAGCCGGCGTACAGCCGGACCGTCCGCGGGGATTCGATGACCGCACCCCGCAGCGCGATGCCCCATTCGCCGTTGCCGGCGGCGTCGAGCCAGCCGACCGGCCCGGCATACGGGCCGCGGTCCAGATGCTCCAGCTTGCGGATCAGTGCGCCGGCGACCGTGGTGGGAGTGCCGCAGACCGCCGCCGTGGGATGCAGTGCGTTGATCAGGGCCAGGCACGTGGGGACGTGGCCTTCCACCTCGGCGAGCTCCGCCTTCACGTCCGAGGCCAGGTGCCACACGTTGGGGAGTTCCAGGATGAACGGCTCGCTGTGTGCGTTCATGGCCTCGGAAAACGGGGCCAGCTGTGTGGTCAGGGACTGGATCGCGATGTCGTGTTCGTGCCGCTGCTTCTCGGAGCCGGCCAGCACGCGTTCGGCGAACTCCAGCGGGGAGCCTGCCATGCCGTCGGCGTCGCGGCGGTCCAGGGTGCCGGCCAGGACGCGGGCCTGTGCGGTGCGGCCCTCCACCTGGATCAGCATCTCCGGTGTGGCTCCCACGAGACCGTCCACCCCGTACGTCCAGCATTCGCGGTACCGCGCGGAGAGTTCGCGCAGGACCTGCGCGGCGTTGACTCCGGTGGGGACGGTGGCCACGATGTCCCGGGCCAGCACCAGTTTCTCCAGGGCGCCGGTCCGGATCTCTTTGACCCCGGCGGCGACGGCGGCCATCCAGTCTTCCTCGCTGAGCGAGCCGGTGTGCAGCGTTGCGCCGGCGGCCAGGGGCAACGGGCGTACGACGGCGGCGCCGGCCTGCGCGGCGCCCGGCGCCGGGTCGTCCGCAACGCCGTCCGCTAGAGCGCCGTCCACTACAGCGCCGTCGGCGCTGCCGTCGTCCTCCGCCGCCTGGCCGCTGCGAAGCCAGCGGTCCAGGGCGGCGCGGGCGCCGGCTTCGGTGAGTTCGCCGTCGTCGAACGTGAGCTGGGTGAGCCAGGCCTGCCCGTCGCGGAGCCCCACGACGACTTCGGGGACCAACAGGCGGGACTCGTGGGCGGAAGCCTTGGAGAAGGCGAACGAGCCGAAGGCGACCGGTCCGGTGCCGGGGCAGTCGACGGCGTCCTCGATGTCCGCCTCCAGGACCAGGTGCCGCCACCAGATGTCCGCTTCCAGGAACCGCTCGGGGCCGGTGGCGGTGAACCGGGCGATCTCGCCGAAGCCCACCAGCCCGGCCTCGCGGCGGGTCCAGCAGAGGACGTCGTCCCGGACCAGAAACGACGGCAGGCCCCCGGGGAAAGTTTCGGCATCGAGGGGGACTGTCAAGGTGCGGAACGTGCTCGTCATGATGGCATAACACTAGCCCGTGATCGTCCCGACCGTGGATATACGGGGTTTGGCGGGCCCTCGACGCGGCGGCCGCGGCCGTTGCCGCAGGTGAAAGCGGCGACGGTTGGCGGCCCGTTCGTGGGCGAGCCGATCATTTGAGACAATGTCATGGTGAACCGAGCATCCTTGGATAAGCGTCCGGACGAAGTAGCCACGATGTTTGACGACGTCGCCCCCAAATACGACGTCGTCAACGATGTCCTGTCGATGGGGCAGACGCGCCGCTGGCGCAAGGTAGTGGTGGAGGCCATGGGTGTCTCGGGCGGCCAGCGCGTGCTGGACCTCGCCGCTGGCACCGGCACGTCCAGCGAGCCCTACGCCGACGCCGGCATCAACGTCATCGCCTGTGATTTCTCCCTTGGCATGCTCAAGGTCGGCAAGCGCCGCCGCCCGGACATTGACTTCATCGCCGGGGACGCCACCCGCCTGCCGTTCGCGGACAACACCTTTGACGCCAGCACGATCTCCTTCGGTCTGCGCAACGTCAATGAGCCCAAGAAGGCCCTGGCCGAGATGCTGCGGGTCACCAAGCCCGGTGGCCGGCTGGTCATCGCCGAGTTCTCCCAGCCCGTGGTGCCGCTCTGGCGCACCATGTACACCGAATACCTCATGCGGGCGCTGCCGGCCATCGCGGTCAAGGTCTCGTCCAACCCGGACGCCTACGTCTACCTCGCCGAGTCCATCCGTGCCTGGCCGGACCAGGACCACCTGGCCGCGTGGCTGCAGGAGGCCGGCTGGGAATCTGTCACCTACCGCAACCTCAGCGGCGGCATCGTCGCCGTGCACCGCGCCCAGAAGCCGGCCGGCCCCGAAGCCGGCCACGCCGCGGGTGCAACGGCGCTCGCCGCCCACACCGGACCTGTGGCCAAACTGCGCCGCAACATCACCCGGCCCGGACGTTAGCCGATACCTGCTGTGAATGTACTGATCGTCGGAGCAGGACC
The DNA here is from genome assembly GCF_900104405.1 of Arthrobacter sp. ok909. Classification (NCBI taxonomy): domain Bacteria; kingdom Bacillati; phylum Actinomycetota; class Actinomycetes; order Micrococcales; family Micrococcaceae; genus Arthrobacter; species Arthrobacter sp. ok909. The sequence continues at coordinate 151,714 of NZ_FNJS01000006.1, forward strand.
GGCCGGGTCCACCGCCGCCTACTACCTTGCTAAGGCCGGCATTGACGTCACGGTGCTGGAGAAGACCAGCTTTCCCCGCGAAAAGGTCTGCGGCGACGGCCTGACTCCGCGTGCCGTCCGCGAGATCCAGAAGCTGGGACTCCCGCATCCGGAAACCGAGGGCTGGCGCCGGAACAAGGGCCTGCGCCTGATCGCCGGCGGCCGCACGATCGAACTGCCCTGGCCGGAGGTCTCCGACTTCCCGCAGTACGGGCTGATCCGGACCCGCCTCGGCTTCGACGAGCAGTTGGCCCGGCACGCGCGGTCCGCGGGCGCCGTCGTGCTGGAGCGCCACAGCGTCACCGAGGCCCTGCGCGGCGAGGACGGCCGTGTCACGGGCGTCCGGGCCGCACTGCTGGACGACGCCGGACGCAAGACGGGCGAAACGCGGGACTTCACCGCCGACGTCGTCCTTGCCGCGGACGGAAACTCGACGCGCACCGCCGTCTCGCTCGGCATCCGGAAACGCGACGACCGGCCGCTGGGCGTGGCCGTGCGGACCTACTTCACCTCGCCCCGGCACGAGGACGACTGGATGGAAGGCTGGCTTGAGCTTCCCGGCCGCGACGGAAAGCTGCTGCCCGGCTACGGCTGGGTGTTCGGGGTCGGCGACGGCACCTCCAACGTGGGCCTCGGCATCCTGAACTCGTCCAAGGAATTCGGCAAGCTGGACTACAGGCAGGTCCTGCGCGAATGGACCGCCGGCATGCCCGCGGACTGGGGCTTCACCCCCGAGAACCAGGTGGGGGAGATCCGCGGCGCAGCCCTGCCGATGGGCTTCAACCGCACCCCGCACTATTCGCCCGGCCTGCTCCTGCTCGGCGACGCCGGCGGCATGGTGTCCCCGTTCAACGGTGAGGGCATCTCCTACGCTATGGAGTCCGCCCGCTTCGCCGCGGAGTTCATCATCGACGCCGCCGCCCGCTCGGCGTCAGCCGGCTGGGGGTCCGGGGCGGAGGCTTCCAGAGCCGCCGATGCGCACCTGGCGCGGTACGCCGACTACGTGCAGCAGCAATGGGGCTCGCACTTCACGCTGGGCCGGGCCTTCGCCGCCCTGATCGGCAAGCCGGCGGTCATGAAACTCGCCCTCCGCACGGGCATGCCCATTCCTGTGCTCATGCGGTTCGTGGTCCGGATGCTGGCGAATCTGACCGATCCGGCCGCCAAGGGATTCGAGGACAGGGTCATCCGGGTCCTGGAATCCCTGGTCCCCGCCACGTCCAACCAGGCCATGCCCACCACGGACAGCGGTCCGCACTCCGGCACCAACTCCGCGGTTTCCGCAACAAAAGTTAGGGTTAACCCGTGACCAACTCTGCAGACCAAAGCTGGACGCACGCCGGACACGGCCTGCCGAGCTCTGAACCCAGCCTCAACACCACGGCAATCGCCACCGGCCTCCAACTGCCGGCGGGCTTCGCGGCCATTGCCGGCGACCCCGAACTCGGGCCCGCGATCACCACCAACCTGGCGCGGGTCGAGAAGAAGCTGCGCGAGGCCATTGCCAACTCCGATCCGCTGGCTGACGCAACGTCGCGTCACCTCGTGGAAGCCGGCGGCAAGCGCATCCGCCCGCTCCTGACCCTGCTGTGCGCCCACCTGGGCGACGCCTCCCGGCCCGCAGTGGTGCAGGCCGCCGTCGTCGTTGAACTGACGCACCTCGCCACCCTGTACCACGACGACGTCATGGACTCCGCGCCGTTCCGCCGCGGCGCACCCACGGCCCACGAGGTCTGGGGCAACTCCGTCGCCGTCCTGACCGGCGACCTCATCTTCGCGCGCGCCTCCATCCTGGTCTCGGAGCTCGGCTCGCGTGCGCTGGGCATCCAGGCTCGGACCTTCGAACGGCTCTGCCTGGGCCAGCTGCACGAGACCGTGGGGCCGCGTCCGGACGAGGACCCCGTGGCGCATTACCTCTCCGTCATCGCGGACAAGACGGGCTCGCTCGTGGCAGCCTCCGGCCAGCTCGGCGCAATCTTCTCCGGCGCGGACGAGGCCTACGAGGCCCTGCTGGTCGAATACGGCGAGAAGGTGGGCGTGGCCTTCCAGCTCGCCGACGACGTCATCGACGTCACCGGGATCAAGGTCAAGTCCGGCAAGTCGCCGGGAACCGACCTGCGCGAAGGCGTCCCCACGCTGCCCGTGCTGCTGCTGCGCAACGCCGCCCGCGACGGTGACCAGTCCGCCGTCGAACTCTTGAAGCTGATCGACGGCGACCTCAGCTCTGATGAGGCCCTTGCGGCCGCCGTGGCCGGACTCCGGGAGCACCCCGTCACCGCAGAATCGTGGGTGGTGGCGCGGGCCTGGGCCGAGGAGGCCATTGCCGCCCTTGCGCCGCTGCCTGAAGGCGTTGTCAAGGCCTCGCTGACGAGCTTCGCCCACGCCGTCGTGGACCGCAGCAGCTAGCCACCCCGCGACGTCGACGTCGGCTGGCCGGGGTCGCCGGTTCTGCCGTTTGGGCGCTGCCGGCAGTTCCATTTGGCGCTGCCCCGCCGCCGTCACCGGCGTCGACTTGCACGGCCGGCACTGCCGCCTGGGCGTTTCCGGCTTGCCGATTCTTAAACGGAATGGCCCCGGTTCCTCACAACGTTCGAGTCTTCCGTTGTGCCGAACCGGGGCCATTTCTCCGTTCGCATCAGATCCACCGGAGGCATTTGGTGAACCCAAGAAAGAGACTATGACAAGTTTGTAATGCTGTCTAGGGGTATCTGTAAATTAGTTGTCACAGTTTGTCGGTGTTGGGATTCCGTTGTCAGGACGCCGGGATGCCGATGCCGGTTCGGAATCTCCCCACTTCTCGGGCAGACAACGCCGAAAAGCGTTGGGGCACGCCGTCAGCTGGCCCCAAAGTTGGGGAGAATCGGCGTCGGGAGTTTCCACATAGGCGTCCAGGCAGCTGTCGGCGGGCCCAGTTCCGGACTGTGCTGGGTTCATGGACCTCACCAGTTACCTCAGGTACGCCGGCTCGGTGGCCCGGACCGGGACGCTGTTGCAGGCAGGCTTCTCGGCGCGGAGCATCAGGAATGCGGTTGCGGCAGGGGAAGTCGCCCGCCTGCGCCACGGAATTGTGGCACAGGCGGGCGCGGCGCCTGATCTCGTGGCCGCGGTTCTGGCCAACGGCCTGCTGAGCTGCGTCTCGGCGACAACGCACCACGGACTTTGGCGGCTCCATGCCCCCGAGCGGCTGCATCTCCTGTGCCAGCACGGCTCGGCAGCCGGTGCAGTCATCCACCGCAGTAGCGTGGTGCCGCCGGAGTTTCCCCGCCCTGTGGCCGGACTGACAGATACCCTGCTGCATGCGCTGCGATGCCTACCCCCGGTTGAGGCCGCCGTCATGGTGGAAAGTGCCCTGCTGCAAGGCCGCACGACACTCGATTACCTCCGGCAGCGGCTTCCGGGAAACCGTAACGGGGCCGCCCGTGGAATCCTGGACCTGGTCGACGGTACGGCGGACTCTGCAATAGAGGTCGTCGCCAGGCTGCTGTTCAGGAGCCAGGGAATCTACACCCAGACCCAGGTGCAACTGCCGGGAATCGGCATTGTGGACTTTCTCCTGGAGGGGTTCCTGATTGTGGAGATCGACGGAAGCACCCACCTTGAGCGCGCTCAGGTCAAGAAGGATCGGGGGCGGAACAATGCCAGCACCCTGGCGGGCTACGCAGTGCTCCGGTACGGGTATCAGGACGTGGTCTACAACCCGCAGATGATCGTCGATGAGGTGTGGCAGGTGCTGCGCGGCCGCGTCATCCGCTGAACTTCCCCATGTATGAACTTCCGGCGCCGCAGAACGCCGGCGGTTCGCCCCGACACCCCGGTAAAAGGCGCCAAACATGGGGAGAACCGGCGGTCGATCTTCCGCCGGGCTCGGCCTAGTCCTCGTCCTCGTCGTTGAAGGCCCACTCGAACATGTCGAAGACGAATTCGGAGAAGGTCCCTTCCTCGCTCTTCCACTGGCCGCGGGCGTTGTTGCGGCGGTACACGATCGGATCCGGGACGCTGAGGTCCCCGACGCGGAAGCCCCACGTGAACTGCTCTTCCTCGTCCTCGAGGAACATGAGGAAGCCCTCGTCATCGACTTCGAGCTCTTCGGGGTCCCAGAAATAGTGGAAGGCCTCCATGAGGTCCTCGCAGCCCCCGATGGCCAGGTAGAACTCGCGCAGGACCAGCGGGATCTGGAACTGGTGTTCGGCCAGGGCGGCGTCGAGTTCGTCGGCCGCGAGGCCATCCTCTTCCTGCCATTCGTCTTCGAGATACTTCGGGACAAGCGCGCGGAATTTCTCGAGGAACATGTCAGTCATGGTCTTATCCTAGCTAATCCCTAGCGGCCGTTTTCCGCCGTGCCCAGGCCCAGCCGGTGCCAGCCGCGCACGGCCAGCGGGGCGTGCCAGTGGCGCCGCCATGCCGTGACCCGGAAGGCGAAGACGACGGCGGTGACGGCGGTGGCGGAGACCGCGGTGAAGGTCCCGGTGAGGGACAGGACCGCGGTGGAGGCCGCCCCGGCAAACGCCGGCAACGCATAGATGTCCTTGGGGTCAAAAAGCTGCGGAACCTCGTTGGCAGTGATGTCGCGCAACAGGCCGCCGCCCACCGCCGTCGTGACTCCCAGCAGGACGGCGGCCACGGGATTCATCCCGGCGGCCAGGGCCTTGAGCGTGCCGGTGATGCAAAACAGTGCCAGCCCGCCGGCGTCGAACAGGACCAGCAGCGAGGTGAAGCGCTGGACGCTGGAGAACAGGAAGTACACCAGGACCGTGGCGAGCAGGGGAGGCGCGAGGTAGGCCGGGTTGGTGAACGCCACCGGCGGCCCGGCGTTGATGACGATGTCGCGGATGACGCCGCCGCCCAGGCTCACCACCGAGGCCAGGAGCAGCGAGCCGATGATGTCGAACTGCTTCCGGGCCGCGAGCAGCGATCCGGAGACCGCAAAGAAGAAGACGCCGGCGAGGTCAAGCCAGACCAGGACAAGGCTGAAGGAGAAAGTCATGAAGCGTCCCGGTCGATAATTAGGCGGCGGATGGGGCGGCTCCAAGGTTACGCTAACGGCTATGAATAGCCCCATCCTGATCGCCTGCGCCCACGGCACGTCCAGCACGCTCGGAGCCGCGGAGGTCAACGCGCTCCGGGACGGCATCGCCGCGCTCCGGCCCGGACTGGACGTCCGCGAGGCCTACGTCGACGTGCAGGACCCGGACCTGCCGGCCGTCGTGGCGGGGCTCCCGGCGGGGGAGACCGCCGTCGTGGTTCCGCTGTTGCTGAGCGTCGGGTACCACGTCAAGGTGGACATCGCCCGGGCCGTGAAGAGCAGGCCGGACACAGTTGCCGCCGCGCCGCTGGGGCCGGACCCGCGGCTCGCGGCGCTGCTGGACCAGCGACTGCGCGAGGCCGGCGTAACGGACAACGACGCAGTGATCCTCGCCGCCGCCGGGTCCTCCGACCCCAGTGCCTCGGGCAACGTCGAGGAACTTGCCGGGCAGTTGCGCTCCCTGCGGTCCAACCGGATCGTGGCCGCGTACGGCGCGTCCGCCAAGCCCTCGGTGCCCGAGGCCGTGGCCATGCTCCGCGAGGAGGCCGCCGGGGGTGCCGGCGCGGGGGAATCGGCCGGGGGAGTGGACCTGGGCGGCCGGGTTGTCATCGCCTCCTATCTCCTGGCGCCCGGGTTCTTCCACGACCAACTGGCCAAGGCCGGCGCGGACCTTGTGACAGCGCCGCTCCTGCCCTCGCCGGTCCTCGCCAGCATCGCCCTCGAACGCTATGACGCCGCGCTGGCCGCGGCCGCCCAACATCAGGCCTGACTGTTCCGTCAGATGCACAGGCGGGCGGCCGGATCAAGGTTTTTCTGCGGTTCGTGACGAAATGTTTCCCTAGGTGACCTCGCGTTTCTGACCCTTTGTGACGGCATTACGGCCACCCCTACAGTCGATGCATGACTGATACAGCTCTAGCCGGAGCGTCCACGGACGAGGCTGCCGCCGGCCGCACCAAGCGACCCTCCCGCCCCGCCGCAAAGCCGCACGGGCAATGGAAAGTGGACGGCACCACGCCGCTGAACGCCAACGAAACCTGGAAACAGGAAGACAACGGCCTCAACGTCCGCGAGCGTATCGAGTCCGTCTACTCCAAGCACGGCTTCGATTCCATCGACGGCACCGACCTGCACGGCCGCTTCCGCTGGTGGGGCCTCTACACCCAGCGCAAACCCGGGATCGACGGCGGCAAGACCGCCACGCTTGAGCCGCACGAGCTCGAAGACAAGTACTTCATGCTCCGCGTACGGATCGACGGCGGTGCGCTCACCACCGAGCAGCTGCGCGTCATCGGCCAGATCTCCGTGGACTTCGCCCGCGACTCGGCCGACCTCACGGACCGCCAGAACATCCAGCTGCACTGGATCCGGGTCGAAGACGTGCCCGAGATCTGGCGCCGGCTCGAGGCCGTGGGGCTGTCCACCACGGAAGCCTGCGGCGACGTCCCCCGCGTCATCCTCGGCTCCCCGGTTGCGGGGATCGCCAAGGACGAGATCATCGACCCCACGCCGCTGATCCAGGAGCTCGCGGAACGCTTCATCGGCGACCCGGAGCTCGCCAACCTGCCGCGGAAATACAAGACCGCCATCACCGGCCACCCCAGCCAGGACGTGGTCCACGAAATCAACGACTTCGGCCTGGTGGGCATGGTCCACCCCGAACTCGGCGCCGGCTACGACCTCTGGGTCGGCGGGGCCCTCTCCACCAACCCCATGCTGGCCAAGCGGCTCGGCGCGTTCGTCAAGCCCGAGGAAGCCGCAGAGGTCTGGCTCGGCGTTACCAGCATCTTCCGCGACTACGGTTACCGCCGCATGCGCACCAAGGCGCGCCTGAAGTTCCTGATGGCCGACTGGGGCCCGGAGAAGTTCCGGCAGATCCTCGAAGACGAATACCTTGGCTTCAAGCTCTCCGACGGCCCCGCAGCGCCCAAGCCGTCCACACCCGGCGACCACATCGGCGTGCACGAACAGAAGGACGGCAAGTTCTTCATCGGCGCCACCCCGCTGGCCGGCCGGCTCTCCGGCAGCCAGCTCGTCAAGCTCGCGGACACCCTGGAAGCCCGCGGCTCGCAGCGTTTGCGCACCACCCCGCACCAGAAGCTTGTGGTCCTCGACGTGCCCAAGGACGAGGTCGAGCCCCTCGTGGCCGAACTCGACGCCCTGGGCCTGTCCGCCCGGCCGTCCGTGTTCCGCCGCGGCACCATCGCCTGCACGGGCATCGAGTTCTGCAAGCTCGCCATCGTGGAAACCAAGGTTACGGCCGCCACCGCCGTCGCCGAGCTGGAACGCCGCCTGGCCGACCTCGCCGAGAGCAAGCAGCTGCCCCAGGCGCTGTCCCTGCACATCAACGGCTGCCCCAACTCCTGCGCCCGGATCCAGACGGCGGACATCGGCCTCAAGGGCATGATGCTGCCAACGCCCGACGGCGACCCGACCCCCGGCTTCCAGGTCCACCTCGGCGGCGGGCTGGCGTCCAACAGCCGCGAGGAGGCCGGCCTCGGCCGCACCGTGCGTGGCCTCAAGGTCTACGTTGAGGATCTCCCGGATTATGTGGAGCGCGTGGTCCGGAAGTTCGTCTCCGACCGCGCCGAGGGCCAGACCTTCGCCGAATGGGCCCACGCCGCCGAAGAGGGGGATCTCCAGTGACCTCTGCACTCCGCACCCACGAGGAGCTCAAGGCCCTCGCCGAGGCCGGCGCCGCCGAGCTCGGCTGGGACGCCCCGGCCCGCGACGTCATCGCCTGGGTGGCCCGCAATTTCGAGCTGCCCGCAGTCGCCGTCGCCTGCTCCATGGCCGACGCCGTCCTGCCGGCGCTCGTCGCGGACCAGCTCCCCGGCGTCGACGTCCTCTTCCTCGAAACCGGCTACCACTTCCCGGAGACCTACGCGACCCGCGACGAGGTGGCAGCCAACCTCCGCGTCAACGTCGTGGACGTCCTGCCGGAGAACACCGTGGAGCAGCAGGACCGGCTGCTGGGCAAGGACCTCTTCGCCCGCGACGCCGCCCAGTGCTGTGCCCTGCGCAAGGTGGCGCCCCTGCGCCGCACCCTCGCCGGCTACGAGCTCTGGTTCACCGGAGTCCGCCGCGACGAGGCCCCCACCCGCACCAACACGCCGCTGATCATCTGGGACGAGGCCAACGGCCTGGTCAAGGTCAACCCGGTGGCGGCCTGGACGTTCGACCAGCTGGTGCAGTACTCCGACGACAACCTCCTTCCCGTCAACCCGCTGCTTTCACAGGGCTACCCGTCCATTGGCTGCCAGCCCTGCACCCGCAAGGTAGCGCCCGGCGATGACCCCCGCGCCGGCCGCTGGGCAGGAACCGACAAGACAGAATGCGGACTACACGTATGAGCACTTTCCTGACTGAGGAGCCCACGCAGGTGACCGACGCTCCCGTTTCCACACGCCTCTCCAGCCTCGACACCCTCGAGTCCGAGGCCATCCACATCATCCGCGAGGTCGTCGCCGAGTTCGAGAAGCCGGCGCTGCTGTTTTCCGGCGGCAAGGACTCCGTGGTCATGCTCCACCTGGCCACCAAGGCGTTCTGGCCCGGCAAGGTGCCCTTCCCGGTCCTGCATGTGGACACCGGGCACAACTTCCCCGAGGTCATTGAGTTCCGCGACCGCACGGTGGAGCGGCTGGGCCTCAAGCTCGTGGTCGGCTCCGTCCAGGAGTTCATCGATTCCGGTGAACTGGCCGAACGGGCCGACGGCACCCGCAACCCGTTGCAGACCGTCCCGCTGCTGGATGCGATCCAGCGCAACAAGTTCGACGCCGTCTTCGGCGGCGGCCGCCGCGACGAGGACAAGGCCCGCGCCAAGGAGCGCATCCTGAGTCTGCGCGACGAGTTCGGCCAGTGGGACCCCCGCAACCAGCGCCCCGAACTGTGGAACCTGTACAACGGCCGGCACACCGTGGGCCAGCATGTCCGGGCCTTCCCGATCAGCAACTGGACCGAACTGGATGTGTGGCGCTACATCGAGCGCGAAAATATCGAGCTTCCGGGCCTGTACTACGCCCACGAGCGCGAGGTCTTCGCCCGCGACGGCATGTGGCGCGCGGTCGGCGAGGTCTCCCAGCCGCGCGACCACGAGGAAGTCATTACCAAGACAGTCCGGTACAGGACCGTCGGTGACATGTCCTGCACCGGCGCCGTGGAATCGGCCGCTGCCACCGTGCGCGACGTCGTCATTGAAGTTGCCGCCTCCACCATCACCGAACGTGGCGCCACCCGGGCCGATGACCGCATCTCCGAGGCCGCCATGGAAGACCGCAAGAAGGACGGCTATTTCTAATGAGCACGGAAACTTTCCTCGCGGGCCCGGACCTGGCGTCCGCGGCGCTGCCCACCACGCTGTTCCGTTTCGCCACCGCAGGCTCCGTCGACGACGGTAAGTCCACCCTCGTGGGCCGGCTCCTGCATGACTCGAAGGCGATCCTCGCCGACCAGCTCGACGCCGTCGCCCGCACCTCCGCGGACCGCGGATTTGGGGGTTCGGCTGGCGGGATTGACCTCGCCCTGCTGACCGACGGCCTGCGCGCCGAGCGCGAGCAGGGCATCACCATCGACGTCGCGTACCGGTACTTCGCCACGGACCGCCGCAGCTTCATCCTCGCGGACTGCCCCGGGCACGTGCAGTACACCAAGAACACGGTGACCGGCGCGTCAACCGCGGACGCCGTCGTCGTGCTCATCGACGCCCGCAAGGGAGTCCTGGAGCAGACCCGCCGGCACCTGTCCGTGCTGCAGTTGCTGCGCGTGGCGCACGTGATCGTCGCCGTGAACAAGATCGACCTCGTGGAGTTCAGCGAGGACGTGTTCCGCGCGATCGAAGCCGACGTCCAGCAGGTCGGCCGCGAGCTCGGGCTTGGTTCCGACGGGGTTGCCGACCTCCTGGTCATCCCCGTTTCCGCGCTCGACGGCGACAACGTCGTGGACCGCTCGGACCGGACCCCCTGGTACGACGGGCCGGCCCTGCTGGAAGTCCTGGAGACCCTGCCGGCCGCCGACGAACTCGAAAGCCACCTGGAGAGCTTCCGCTTCCCGGTCCAGCTGGTGGTCCGGCCGCAGGGTGCGCTGGCTCCCGACGCCGTCGCCGGCGGCCTGGATCCGGAGGCGTACCGCGACTACCGTGCCTACGCAGGCCAGATCACCGAAGGCTCCGTGAAGCTCGGGGACCAGGTCAGCGTCCTGACGCCGGGCCAGGCACCGCGCACCACCACGGTCACCGGGATCGACTTCGCTGGCCGCGAGCTCGCCGAGGCGGCTGCCCCGCAGTCGGTGGCACTGCGCCTGTCGGATGAGTTCGACGTCGCCCGCGGTGACACGATCGCGGCGGCCGGAACCGTGCGCGAAAGCAGCGCCGACGTCTACGCGGCTCTCTGCTGGCTCTCGCCCAAGCCGCTCCGGGAAGGTGCCAAGGTGCTGGTCAAGCACGGCACCCGCACGGTCCAGGCCTTGGTCCGGAACGTGACGGGCAAGCTGGACCTCGCCAGCTTCCAGCTGGAACCGACCACCACGCTGGAGCTGAACGATATCGGGCACGCGCAGCTTCGGCTCGCCGCTCCGCTTCCGCTGGAGAACTATCTGCACCACCGCCGCACCGGGGCGTTCCTCGTGATCGACCCGCTCGACGGCAACACCCTTGCCGCCGGCCTGGTCAACGACCACCCCGGCGACCACGAGGACGAGCGCTACTCGATCTAGGTCATCTGTTACACGGGCGCAGCCTGTTTCCCGGCCCGCCGCCATATGCCGCGGGCCCGGAAACAGGCTGCCGTCTTTTGAGGCCGAATATGACGCTGCATGAACCCGCGTGACCCCCGGTTTCCGGACCGTTGAACCGCGTTTATGACACTCCCTATGGTGAATGAATGAAGACAACGGAACGGATCCACGGCTCCCCCCGCAGGAACCTCCAGGGGCGATGTCGCCGGCGCTGACCACCACGCCCGGCAATTCCGCACGCACCCCAGAACAGGACTTCACCCCATGTCACGCACCCCCGAAAACCCCGCGCCCGGGACGCAGCCCGGCACGCAGCCCGGCACCACCCGGATCGTTGCCGGCGAGACCGGCAAACCCAAACGCAAGCGGACTCTTGAAATCGCGCTGGCCGCGGGTCTTGTGCTTCTGATCGGCGCCGGTGCGGCGGTGGCCTCCACGCTGTCGCGCGGCCCGGAAACGGCCTCGGCGGCCGTGGCGGGCACGACCCCGGCGACGGAGCTGCGGCTGGGCTACTTCGGCAACATCACCCACGCTCCGGCCCTGGTCGGGGTGAACAAGGGGTTCATCGCCAAGGAGCTGGGCCAGACGAAGCTGACCACGCAGGTCTTCAACGCCGGCCCGGCCGCGATCGAGGCCCTGAACGCGGGCGCGATCGACGCGACCTACATCGGCCCGAACCCGGCGATCAACTCTTATGTCAAGAGCGGCGGTGCGTCGGTCAGCATCATCGCCGGTGCCGCGTCGGGCGGGGCGCAGCTGGTGGTCAGGCCCGGGATCAACTCCGCGGCGGATCTGAGGGGCAAGACGCTGGCGTCCCCGCAGCTGGGCGGGACCCAGGACGTGGCGCTGCGGGCGTGGCTGGGCAAGCGGGGGTTCAAGACCTCCATGGACGGCGGCGGGGACGTCGCGATCAACCCGACCGAGAACGCCCAGACCCTGAAGCTGTTCCAGGACGGCAAGCTTGACGGTGCGTGGCTGCCGGAGCCCTGGGCCTCGCGCCTGGTGCTGCAGGCCGGTGCGAAGGTCCTGGTCGATGAGAAGGATCTGTGGGACAAGGGCGAGTTCGTCACCACGGTGCTGATCGTGAACAAGAAGTTCGCCGCGGAGCACCCGGCCACGGTGCAGGCGCTGCTGAAGGGCCATGTGGAATCCGTGGACTGGCTCAACGCGGCCCCGGCGGCCGAGAAGGCGGCGGTCCTCAATGCCGCGCTCAAGGCCGCGGCCGGGTCGGCGCTGCCGGCGGACGTGATCGACCGGTCCCTGAAGAACATTGTCTTCACGATCGACCCGCTGGCCGGGACGTACAAGAAGCTGCTCCAGGACGGTGTCGATGCCGGCACCACCAAGCAGGCCGACATCAGCGGCATCTTCGACCTCACGGCGCTGAACGCCGTGGCCGCCAAGAAGATCTCCGCCCAAGGACTCGGCAAGGACTAGCTCCTTGGCCTCCAGCAATCCGCCACAACAGTAAGGACCTGACCATGCCAGTCGTACTGGAAAACCTGGGCAAGCGCTTCGGCGACGGCGCCCCGGTGCTGGACGACGTCAACGCCACCATCGCGCAGGGCGAGTTCGTCGCCCTGCTCGGTGCCTCCGGCTGCGGAAAGTCCACCCTGCTCAACATCATGGCGGGACTGGAGGCCCCGACGTCGGGCGCCCTGGAAGTGCCCAGCGACGGCGCCGCCTTCATGTTCCAGGACGCGGCGCTTTTTCCCTGGCTGACGGCCCGGGAAAACATCGAGCTGGCCCTGAAACTGCGCGGCGTCGGGAAGGCCGACCGCCGGGTCCGCGCCGGGGAGCTGCTGGACCTCGTGCACTTGGGCGGCGCGGGGGACAAGCGTCCCCACGAACTCTCCGGCGGGATGCGCCAGCGCGTGGCCCTGGCCCGTTCCCTGGCCCAGGACCGGCAGCTGCTGCTCATGGACGAGCCGTTCGCGGCGCTGGACGCGATTACGCGCGACCTGCTCCATGACGAGCTGGAACGCATCTGGAAGGAAACCGGCCGCACCATCGTCTTCGTCACGCACAACGTCCGCGAGGCCGTCCGGCTGGGCCAGCGCGTGCTGCTGCTCTCCTCCCGGCCCGGCCGCGTGGTGGAGGAATGGCACGTCACCGAAGAACACCGAACCGACGCCGGTCTGGCCGGTCAGCTCACCGGCGTCATCACCGCCCGGCTACGCGAGGAGATCCGCCGCCATGCCAAGTAACCAACTCCCCGTAGTCGAAGCCGTAGCGGAAGCCCCGGCCGAGACCCGCAAAGTGCACGCGGCCCTGACCCGCTCCTCCAGCGGCAAGGAAGACCTGCGCGAGCTCGAAGCGGGCCTGGATTCCCTCCAGTCCGACTCCATCCGGAAGGCCCGCATCGACTGGACCAGGATACTGCTGCCGGTCGCTGCCCTCGCGGTGCTGGTCATCCTCTGGCAGCTGTATGTGTCGCTGGGCTTCAAGCGTCGGGACATCGTGCCCGGCCCGATGGACGTCATCAGCCAGATTGGAACCCTGTGGAGTGAGGGCAAGCTGCAGGAGGCCGTCTGGACGTCGCTGCAGCGCGGCGTCGTGGGCTTCCTGATCAGCGTGGTCATCGCGACGCCGGTGGGGCTCCTGCTGGCGCAGGTGGCACCGTTGCGGCGCGCGTTCGGGCCGCTGATCTCCGGGCTACAGGTGCTGCCGTCCGTGGCCTGGGTGCCCGCGGCCATCCTCTGGTTCGGCCTCACCGACGCCACCGTGTATTTCGTGGTGTTCATGGGCGCCATCCCCTCGATCATCAACGGCCTGATCTCCGGCGTGGACCAGATTCCGCCGCAGTACCGCAGCGTCGGAAAGGTCCTGGGTGCGTCGCGGCTCCAACTTGCCCTGCAGATCATCCTGCCGGCCGCCCTGCCCGGATACCTCAGCGGCCTCAAACAGGGCTGGGCGTTCTCCTGGCGATCGCTCATGGCGGCCGAAATCATAGCCGTCGGCGGCACCATCGGCTTCGGGTTGGGCTCCATGCTGGACCAGGGCCGCGTCCTGTCCGACATGACCATCGTGATGTCCGCCATCCTGCTGATCCTCGCCGTCGGTATCCTGATCGAGCTGCTTGTCTTCGCGCCGATCGAAAAACGGCTGCTCCGCCGACGGGGCCTCCTCGCCGGCAGCACCCGCTAGGCACAGCACCCAGCAGCACTCCCGCCTCGACGTCACCCCTTGCACAGCAACGCGGGGTCACTGACGGCCCATATTCCTCGGAATTATGGGCCGTCAGTGACCCCGCGTTGCTTTTGCCATGACTCCTTGCCGGGGCACGGACACAGGCCTACACTCACGGCTAGAGGCCGGGTTCCGGCCCATTCCAAGACTGATTCCAAGTCTGAATCCTAGGAGGTCGCTGTGGCAGCAAAATTTGGCGTGCTGGCCCTGGTCGAAGCCAAACCGGGGAAGGAACAGGATGTCTGGGACTTCCTCAACGGGGGCCGCGAGATTGTGCTCAACGAACCCGGAACCCGGACCTGGTACGCCTTCCGGGTCAACGAGAACACCTTCGGCATCTTCGACACCTTCGATTCCGAGGAGGACCGCCAGGCCCACCTCAACGGAGCCATTCCCGCCGCCCTCGGCGAACACGGTCCGGCCATGCTCGCCAAGGACCCGGACATCAAGCTGATCGAACTCATCGCCGTGAAATAGGGCCCCACCGGGCTCCTCCGTCCCTCGTCGGCGAGTGCCACTATGTGACGCGGCGTTACCTTGCGTGAACTGGTGTTTCCGTACCGTTGTTCCGCCATGTGACGCAGCCCTATCGTCGATGCATGGCAATTCAGGACATTTACCCCACGGCGCTGCGCCTCCTCGGCCGTCCCGTGCTGGTGGTCGGCGGCGGACCCGTAGCCGCGCGGCGTGCCAAGGGACTGCTCGACGCCGGAGCCCGCGTCACGGTGGTGGCCCCCGTTGCCTCGGCGCCGCTCCAGGACCTTGCCGGCGCCGGGCTTCTGAGCTGGGAGCCCCGGGCGTACCGCCCGTCCGACGTCGATGGCGTCTGGTTCGTCCAGACCGCCACCGGTGACGCCGCCGTGGACGCACAGGTCTCGGCCGACGCCGAGGCGCAGCGCATCTGGTGCGTCAATGCCTCCGACCATGAGTCCTCCGCAGCCTGGACGCCCGCCGTCGCCGTCGTGGACGACGTCAAGATCGCCGTCAACGCCGGGGGAGACCCGCGCCGCGCCATGGCCCTGCGCGACGCCGTCGCCACCGCCCTGGAAACCGGAGACCTCCCGCTGCGCCGCCAGCGGGCGCGGGCCGATTCAACAGGCGGCGCCGTGGCCCTCGTGGGCGGCGGACCCGGCGACACCGGACTCATCACCGTCCGCGGCCGCCGGCTCCTGGGCCAGGCCGATGTCGTGGTCGCGGACCGCCTCGGCCCGCGCGAGCTCCTGGCCGAACTCGCCCCCGACGTCCGCGTGATCGAGGTCGGCAAGACTCCCGGCCACCACCCGGTCCCGCAGGCCGAGATCAACCGGATCCTGGTTGACGAGGCCCGGCAGGGCCACCGCGTGGTCCGGCTCAAAGGCGGCGACCCGTACGTCCTGGGCCGCGGCGGCGAGGAAGCCGAATTCTGCCGGCAGCACGGCGTGGACGTTGAAGTGGTCCCGGGCGTCACCTCCGCCATATCCGTCCCGGCCGCCGCCGGCATCCCCGTCACGCACCGCGGGCTGGCCAAGGGTTTCAGCGTGGTCACCGGCCACGAGGAGCTCTCCGAGGTCCCGGCCCGCGCCGACCACACCGTGATCCTGCTCATGGGCGTGGGCCAGCTCCGCGATTCCGCGGATTCCCTTGCCCGTGCCGGTTTGCCAGCAGGCACGCCGGTTGGCATCGTAGAGAATGGCTACCTGCCCGACCAGCGGGTGACCATCGGGACGCTCGGGACCATCGCGGACCAGGCCGAGGCAGCCGGCGTCGCGAACCCCGCCGTGATCGTGATCGGCGACGTCGTCCGTGTCAGCCCGTTCGCGCCGTCGCACTTCAAGACCGCGGACTACAGCACCACCACCCCGAACACCCCACGCACCGCCCGCACCGTCAAGACCCGAGTACTGACCCCCTAAACCCCGTCGATTGCTCCATAACCGCCGTTATCAAGCCTCAAAAGGGCGTTTGTGGAGCAACGGATGCAGAAGAAAAAGGAACACAGCCGTGTCAACTAGCACCACCGTAGGAACCGCCGCCCGCCCGCTGCGCGTCGCCGTCGTCGGCTCCGGCCCCGCCGGCGTCTACGCCGCGGACATCCTGACCAAGAGCGAGGCCGTCAAGAGCGGCGAACTCACCGTCAGCATCGACCTCTTCGACCGCTACCCGGCACCCTACGGCCTGATCCGCTACGGCGTGGCCCCCGACCATCCCCGCATCAAGGGAATCGTCAACGCCCTGCACAAGGTCCTGGACCGCGGCGACATCCGGTTCTTCGGCAACGTGGACTACGGCACGGACCTGTCCATCGATGACCTCCGCACCCACTATGACGCCGTCATCTTCGCCACCGGCGCCATCAAGGACGCGGACCTGAACATCCCCGGCATCGAGCTCGAGGGCTCGTACGGCGGCGCCGACTTCGTCTCCTGGTACGACGGCCACCCGGACGTGTCCCGCGAATGGCCGCTGGAGGCCAAAGAAATTGCCGTGATCGGCAACGGCAACGTGGCCCTGGACGTGGCGCGCATGCTCTCCAAGCACGCCGACGACCTCCTGGTCTCCGAAATCCCGGACAACGTCTACGCCGGGCTGAAGTCCTCGCCCGTCACCGACGTGCACGTCTTCGGCCGCCGCGGACCGGCCCAGGTGAAGTTCACCCCGCTGGAGCTGCGTGAACTGTCGCACTCCAAGGACGTCGACATCATCCTCTACGCCGAGGACTTTGAGTTCGACGCCGAGTCCGACCGGCAGATCCAGAGCAACAACCAGACCAAGACCATGGTGGGCACGCTCACCAACTGGATCGCCGAACAGCCCGAGGACCTCTCGGAGCTCAAGGCGTCCCGCCGCCTGCACCTGCACTTCCTGCACAGCCCGGTGGAGGTCTACGACGACGCCGAGGCACCCGGCCGCGTCGCCGGAATCAAGTTTGAGCGCACGGAACTGGACGGCACGGGCAACGCCCGCGGCACCGGCGAGTTTGTGGACTACCCGGTCCAGGCCGTGTACCGCGCCATCGGCTACTTCGGCTCCGCGCTGCCCGAGGTCGAGTTCGACCACAGCAAGGGCGTCGTGCCGAACGACGGCGGCCGCGTCCTGGACGCAGCCGGCACCCACGTGCCGGGGGTCTACGCGACCGGCTGGATCAAGCGCGGACCGGTGGGCCTGATCGGCCACACCAAGGGCGACGCGCTGGAAACCGTGACCTACCTGCTCGAAGACCGCGAAAACCTGCCGCTGGCCGCAGCACCCGCCCCGGAGGCGGTCGTCGAACTCCTGGAGCGCCGCGGCGTGGAGTACACCAGCTGGGAAGGCTGGCTGGCGCTCGACGCCCACGAGCGTGGCCTGGGCGACGCGGCGACGGCGGCCGGCGCATCGCACGGCGTTGAGGTCGCCCGTGAACGCATTAAGGTGGTCCCGCGCCAGGAGATGGTGGAGATTTCCCGCGGCGGAGTGGCAGCCCAGCTCTAGGCGCACTCCAACACAGCAACGCGGGGTCACTTCGCGCCTATCCCACAGGGGATCATCGGCGCTAAGGGACCCCGCGTTGTTTGATGTGTGGGAGTTCCGGGGCAATGGTCAGTAGGCTTACCGTCATGAGGCTCCGTCACAGCAACGCGTCCGGCCGCGGATACCGCCGGGTCCCCGCCGGGACCGGCTTCAGCTACAAGGACCTGGACGGGTCCACGCTTCCGGCCGGCCCGGTGCGGGACCGGCTGGAACGTATCGGCATTCCGCCGGCCTGGACCGACGTCTGGATCGCCCCGTACGACAACGGGCACATCCAGGCAACCGGACTCGACGCCGTCGGACGCCGGCAGTACATCTACCATCCAAGTTGGCGGGAGAAAAAGGACCGGCTCAAATTCGACCGCGCCCTCCAGCTCGCCGAAACCCTCCCGACAGCACGCCGCCGGGTCACGATGGACCTGCGCTCGGACGGGCTCACCCGGGAGCGCGTGCTGGCGGCCGCGTTCCGGATGCTGGACAGCGGTTCGCTCCGGGTGGGCTCGGAGCGGTACACCAACGAGAACGGCAGCCACGGCCTGGCCACCCTGCTGTGCGCCCACGTCCGCGTGCACAAGGACGAGCTGAGGCTCAGTTTCCCCGCCAAGAGCGGCAAGACGTGGGAATCGCGGATCGACGACGCCGACCTCGCCGCCGTCGTGCGCCAGCTCAAGCGGCGCGGCGGCAACGCCCGGCTGCTCGCCTACAAGGTCGGCAGGCGCTGGCACCCGGTGTCCAGCCCGGACATCAACGAGTACGTCAAGGAGCGCACGGGGGAGGATTTCACGGCCAAGGACTTCCGCACCCTGCGGGGAACAGTCGCGGCGGCCGTCAGCCTCGCGCGGAGCGGTCCGCAGGCGCAGGCTTCCGCCCGCAAACGTGCGGTGAGCCGGGCCATGGTCGATGCCTCCGCGGTCCTGGGCAACACGCCGTCGATCGCCCGCAAGAGCTACGTGGACCCCCGGCTGCTGGACCATTTTGCCTCCGGGGAGACCATCGACCCCAAGCGGCTGGAATCCGCCGAATCCGAGCTTCGGGCACTGTTGTACCAGGAAGGCGACGTGGTCGCCTTGTCGGGCCGGGATGCCTGATAGCTGTCAGAACATCCCGTTGATGAACCCGATGATGATCGCCGTCCACCAGCAGACCTGAGAGATGACCAGGCACAACATCATGTGGATCCGCTGCCCGACGGTCAGGTCCGCGAACGAGGCATCGGAAGGCAGCCGCGCCAGCCGCCGCATGAGCGGGATTAGCATGATCCCGTTCAAGCTGAGCACAAGGACGGCTGCGAGCTTGACGTCTGTCATCGGGTTGGTCAAGTGCGGGTTCAGGAACACGCCGGTGGCCAGCATGCCGGCGAGGCCGCCCCAGATCAGCGGCGTGGCCGCCCCGTCGAGCCGGATGATCTCGCCCAGTTCGCGTCGGCCGATGAGCCACAGGAAGCCGTGCCAGTCCACCAGGATGATGGCGCCAAAGGCCACCACGAGGGACAGCACGTGAAGTACGACGGCGACGTTGTGGGCAAAGGTGTCCACATGGACTGCCGTGGACAACGTGACGGACAGTAACCACGCGACGGCCGCCGCTGCGCACAGGACGACGACGAGGCGCCGCGTGGACCGCTCGGATTCGCGGTGCCTTCTGATGGTGCGTCTGCTGACTGGGACATAACTCATGGCTTACCTCGGAGAACCCGACCCCCCGGACGAGCAGGACGAACGGTTCCGGGGATAGCTCACACGATATCCCCAACGTTCGCCCGGCAACAAGGACGGAAGCGGACATCAGGCCCGCCGGTGAGGTGGAGGACTATCAAGTTTTTGCTAAGTATGCTTACCATAGCCGAGATGTGGCCATCGGTTGGCCGCCGCGATTCCGGGTTCGACTTACAGACGATAGGAAGCTCACCATGGCAGGTAATCTTGTTGCCCGATCCATTCACGACCTCACGGCAGGCGCCTGGTTCGGCGGTTCGCTGATGGGCGCCATTGGGCTAAATGGTGCCACGGCGGAAGCCAAGGACCCCGCAGAACGTACCCGGCTGTCGAGCCTCGGCTGGAAGAAGTGGGCCCCGTTCCAGGCGGCCGCATTTGGCGCGCACCTCCTTTCCGGCCTCGCCATCATGTGGGAGAACAAGGGCCGGATGGCCAAGCAGGACGGCGTCACGCGGCTGACGGTCTACAAGTCCATCGTCACCTTCGCCGGCGCCGCCGTGACGCTGTACGCCGGCCTGCAGGGCGCCAAGGTGGAGAAGCTGGCCGCCGAGGGCGCCAAGGGCGCCACCGAGCCGAAGCCGGAAGCCTCGGAGGAACTCCGTTCCGCGCAGCAGCAGTTGAGGATCCTGCAGTGGGCCATCCCGGTGTTCGCCGGCTGGGTGATTGTCCTCGGCGCCAAGCATGGCGAAATGCAGCGCCCGAAGAACGTGTTCAAGGGCCTCGCCCGCTAGCGCCACGTCCAAGACCACCGCACGCGCTGAGGGCCGGAACGTCAAGTTCCGGCCCTCAGCGGTTGCCTTATCAGTCGCCCTCAGCAGTCGCCGGGCCGTCTACGCAGGAACGGCCGGGGCCGCGCCCTTGGCGTGCGCCCCTGCATGCCTGACCCGCAGGACCAGCTTGAAGAGTTCGCCGAGCAGCAGCAGCACTGCGGCCGGAACCAAGCAGGCCACCCACTGCTGGCCGGTGAGCGGGACGGTGCCGAACAGGTCTTGCAGCACCCGCATCTGGGTAATCAGCATCGATCCGATGAAGGCCCACGCGAAGGCCCAAAGCAGTTTCGGGTTGGATATGGTGGAAGGCCCGAAGGCACTCTCCGTGGGGTAGCGCAGGTTGAGCGCGACGGCGATATTCATCAACCCGAGACCCACAATGGCCATGCTCTGGCCGATCTCGAGCGAGCCGTAGGAGATCTTGCCGATCTGCACGAGGATCAGCGTCGCGGCCGCCATGAACAGCCCGACGACGAACAACCGCACCATCATCGACCGGACGATGATCGGCTGATTGAAGGGCCGCGGTTTGCGGTTCATGATGCCCGGCGTCGCGAGGTCCAGTCCCATCACCGCGCCAATCGGGGCGACGATGGCCATGTGGATCCACAGCACCTGGGCCGGGCTGAGCAGCGCTGTCCCGGCAATCGCGAAGGCGGAGGATCCGATGAACGCCAGAATGAACATAAACAGGTTGGCGACCTGGATCCGGATGAACTTCTGCAGGTTGTCGTACACCAGCCGGCCCTCTTCGACCGCCGCCACGATGGTGGCAAAGTTGTCGTCGGCCAGGATCATCTTGGCCGCGCCTTTGGCGACGTCAGTGCCCGTGATGCCCATCGCGATCCCGATGTCGGCCGCCGCGATCGCCGGGGCATCGTTGACGCCGTCGCCGGTCATGGCAACGACGTGGCCCTTGCGCTTGAGGACCTCGACCAGCCGGACCTTGTGTTCGGGGGCCACCCGGGCGATCACGCCGATCCCGTCCACTTGGTTGTCGGCCTCCGCATCACTCATCGCGGCGAACTCCGCACCGGTCACCGCACGGCCCCTGATGCCGAGTTCATCGGCGATCGCCGCCGCCGTTATGGCGTGGTCGCCGGTGATCATCCGGACCCGGATGCCGGCGTGCTTGGCCTTGGCGATGGCGGCCACCGCCTCGGCGCGCGGCGGGTCCACCTCTCCGATAAGCGCCGTAATCTCCAGATCCTGCATGAGCGCCATGAGGTCGCCCAAAGGGTCGAACGTCGCCGGATCGAACTCCCGCTGCGCCAGGGCGAGCACCCGCCGGCCCTGGCTGGCGATGCGCTCGTTCTCGGCGAGCACCTTTCCGCGCATCTCCTCGGTGAGGGACTCGGACCGGCCGCCGGGCATCCGGGCGAACGTTGACCTGTTGAGCAGGACATCGGGTGCCCCCTTCACGTAGGCCCGGATCACGGCCCTGCCGTCCGTGCCCGGCATCAGGTGGAAGGTGGCCATGAACTTGTAGTCGGAGTCGAAGGGGACCGACGCGACGCGCGGGTTGTTCCTGCGGAACTCCCTGACGTCCACGCCGCCCTTTTGCGCGAGCACGTACAGCGCCGCCTCGGTGGGATCCCCGACCACTTCGCCGTCGTTGATGTCGGAGTCGTTGCACAGGGCGCAGGAGAACATCACGTAGTCCAGGTTCCGCTCGGCGTCGCCGGTGGTCCGCTGAACCTGGCCGTCGAAGCTGTAGCCCTCGCCACTCACGGTGTAGTGGTGCTGCACGGTGGTGATCTCGCGCACCGTCATCTGGTTCAGGGTCAGTGTGCCCGTCTTGTCCGAGTTGATCGCCGACGTCGAGCCCAGCGTCTCAACCGCGGGCAGGACCTTCATGATGGCGTTCTTCTTGGCCATGTTGACCGAACCGACAGACAGGATCGTGGTGACGACTGCGGGCAGCGCATCCGGGATCGAGCCGACGGCAAGCGCCACGCCGATCCCGAAGAGCACCGCAAAGGATTCACCCGCGGCCAGGCCCATGATGACGATTGCGACGAAGGCGAAGAGGGCCGCGATGATGATGAAGATGGTGAGCCGGTCCACCTGCTTGGTGAGGGGGGTCTTTTCCACTTTCTGCCCGGACAGCATGTTGGCGATGTGGCCGACCTCTGAGCCCATACCCGTGGTGGTAACGAGGATCTCGCCGTGGCCCCGGGTCACGTTCGTGTTCATGAAAGCCATGTTGAGGCGGTCACCGATGCCGACGTCGTGGCGGTTGATGGCCCCGGTGTCTTTCTCGACTGCGACGCTCTCGCCGGTCAGGGCGCCTTCCTCGATCTGCAAGGTCGCCGCCAGGATGACCCGGCCGTCGGCGGGGACGCGGTCCCCGGCATCGACCACCACAATGTCCCCGGGCACGATCTCCTCGGCGGGAAGCTCCACAACATCACCGTCGCGGCGCACCTTGGCCATCGCCTTCATCATCTGGCCGAGGGAGGCGGCCGCTTCTTCGGCTTTGCCTTCCTGGTGATATCCCAGCCAGGCGTTGAACAACGTCAGCAGGGCGAGCCCGATTGCCGTTCCGTATTCCGCGATCAGCAGGCTGACCAGCGCGGCGACCACCAGTACTATTTGCATGTAGTCCCGGTAGTGCTTGAAGAACCGTTTCCACACCGGCTCCGGCTTCGCGGCGGCCAGGGCGTTCGGTCCGTATTCCTCCAGCCTCTCCTGCGCCTCGGCTGTGGTCAGGCCGCGGGCCGGGTCCACCCGCAGCTCGGTTGCAACGTCCGCGGGTGCAAGCGCGTACCACGTCGCCTCCGCCTCGGCGGGGGCCAACCCGGCTGCGGCTCCGGAATTGTCGTTCATGACTTTCTCCTCATCGCCGGGGCGCTGCTCAGAACGGGGTCGGGATGCGCCGCACCGCCAGGGTCGGCTCCCGGTAGTCGCCGGCCTTCTGACGCTTCGGGAGCTCGACGTCGAGCCCAGGGAACGGCTCATAGGGCACCTGGCTGAGCAGGTGGCTGATGATGTTGAGCCGGCCGCGCTTCTTGATCTCGTTATTCACGACGTACCACGGCGCCCAGGCGGTGTCTGTTGCCTCGAACATGGCGTCTCTGGCCCGCGAGTAGTCGTACCAGCGGCTGTAGGACAACATATCCATGGGGGACAGCTTCCATGTCTTGCGGGGATCGTCCTTGCGGCTCTCAAGCCGCCGGGTCTGTTCGTCCGCACTGACCTCGAGCCAGTACTTGAGCAGGATCATTCCGGAGTCGACCATCGCCTTTTCCACCAGCGGGGTCATGTTCAGGAACCTCTCGGTCTGCTCCGGGGTGCAAAAGCCCATCACGCGCTCCACGCCCGCCCGGTTGTACCAGCTGCGGTCGAAGATGACCACCTCGCCGGCCGCGGGAAAGTGCGACATATACCGCTGCAGGTACATCTGGGACTTTTCGCGATCTGTCGGGGTGGGGAGCGCCACCACCCGGAACACCCGGGGGCTTACCCGCTCGACGATGCGTTTGATGGTGCCGCCCTTGCCGGCCGTATCGCGGCCCTCAAACACGATGCAGATCTTGGCCCCGGTGGACTTCACCCACTCCTGCAGGGCCACCAACTCGCCTTGCAGGACGGCCATCTCCGCCTCATATTCCTTGCGGCGCATTTTTGTTGTGGACTGCTCGTCCTGCCCCGCCTTTTCGCCGGCGCTCTTCTTTTTCTTCTTCTTGCCCACCATCGACCTCCTCGCCGAGTCCTTGCTGGGGCGAATCAAGGTGCCGCACTGCGAGATCCGGTGAGTCCGGCACAGTCGTCCGGGCAGTGTGCGGAAGGGCACGTGCACCAATCGCGTGAACGCTCGCGCAGCGTCCTGCAACTTTCAGTGTTGACCCTGGCCAAGGCAGGGTCTACGGCACTAAGACCCTATTGAGCTGCACCTGAACACGGGATTAGGGGACGGCCCGGCGTGGGCAGCGATGCTCTCGGAGCAGCACAAAGGCCCCCGGGCGGAACGGAAGTTCCTGCCCGGAGGCCTTCGGCCTGCCGGGCCCCCGCTGCTGGGCGCGGGGGTACAGGCTGAGACAGAGCATTGTCCCGGCACCTTCGGAAAACCCTAGGGAACTACTCCTGTAGCCACTCCGCGCAGGAGTTCAGGTTCCGGGTGACGCTCTCGACGGCGGCCGCCTCGTCACGTGCGGCAATAGCGTCCACCAGTTCGTCGTGGCCCTCATGCGGCAGTCCGTTGAAACCGACCCGCCGCTGCTGCCGGAGCAGATCATTGTGGAAGACGACACCGAAACTGACATACAGCTCGTGCAGGAGCGGGTTGGCGGAGGCCTGGGCCACCCGCACATGGAAGTCCCAGTCGGCGCGGGCCCACGCCGGGTAGTCTTCCACCAGCCAGGCGGCGCGGCGTTTGTCGAGCAATGCGCGCAAGGCGGCGACGTCGTCGGCCGTGGCGTGGCGTGCGGCAAGCCGGGCGGCCTGGGTGTCCAGCCCGACGCGGACCTCCAGGATGTGCCCCTGGGAGTGGTCCGCATACATCCGCTGCGTGGCCCCCGCAATCTCACTGGTGGCGCGAACGTAAGTGCCGTCCCCGCGGCGGACTTCAAGCATGCCGCTGTGGGCGAGGGCCTTGATGGCCTCACGCAGGGTGCCGCGGGACACGCCGAACGCGGCCATCAGTTCCGGTTCGGCCGGGATGCGCTGCTGCAGCGGCCACTCGCCCGAGTGGATCAGCGCCCGCAGCTTGGCAGTGATTTCCTCCGCCAATGGAGGCCGGTGCGAAGAAGTGAGTGTCATCGCCGGATTCCTTCCAACGGGTGCGGAGCGGTGTGCGGTGCAGCTGGCGGGAGTTTCGTCGTCCGTTGTTCTGTGGGCCGGCCCGTCAGCAGGTGGCCGACGGCGATCTGGCCCAGGGCCACTGCCAGCAGGAGCGCCAACGGCAGAGTCCAGGAGTTGGTGGCACTGTGCAGCAGGCCCATGCCGAACGGTCCGAGGGTCGCCAGCAGGTACCCGGCGGACTGGGCCACGGTGGACAGCGCGGTGGTCTCGGCCGTGGTGCGGCCGCTGCGGCTGATCATCACCATGACCAGCGGGAAGATCCCGAGCCCGAAGCCCAGCAGCACCGCGGTCAGCGGAGCCCAGGAAGCGGGGAGGACCAGCATGGCCAGGACGCCGAAGGCCATTGTCACGGTGGCCAGGTAGAACGAGGTGCGCAGCATCCGGGGGCGCGAGCCGATGGCCACCAGCACCATGCCGGCAGGGACGGAGACGAGCTGCATGAGCCCGAACATCAGTCCGCTGTCGGACGCGGAGAGCCCGGTCGTGGCCAGCATGTACGGGAACCAGCTGAGGACGGCATAGGCCAGGAGCGCCTGCACCGTGAAGCCGAGGGTGATCAGCGCGCCGGTGCGGGTCCGCAGCAGGGGCCACGGGGAAACGCGGGCGGCCTTGACCGGGGACGCGTTGCGGTGGGCGTGCACCGCGATCGGGAGGAAGCCGAGGCAGGCGCACAGGGCCAGGATGCCGATGGACCCGACGCCCGCGGACGGCGAGCCAAGGGCCTGCGCCACCGGGACGATCAGCACGGCGGTGACGGTGGCGCCGGTGGTCATGGTCAAGGTGTACAGGGCGGTCATGAGCGACGTGCGGTCCGCGAAGTGCACCCTGATGAAGGCGGGCATCGCCACATTGCAGACCGCCAGCCCGGACATTCCTGCCACGGTCCCGGCGAGCAGCATTCCGGTGGACGGGATGCCCCGGAGGAGCAGTCCGGCGGCCAGCATCACAAGGGAAAGCAGGATGGCCTTTTCCAGTCCCAACTGCCGGGTGAGCCAGGAGGTGGCCGCCCCGGCCACCGCGAAACACAGGGTGGGGATCGAGGGGAGCAGGGCCGCGATCAGTGGGCCGTACCCCAGGACGGCCTGCAGGTCGTGGAACAGTGCGGCGGAGCCGGTGATGCCGGCGCGGAGGTTCAGGCCGATCAGTACGAGCGCCACGACGCCGGCCACGATCACGCCACGCGGGCGCCGGGTGCCGGGTGGAGCTGTCTGGGGGAGAGCGGAAACCGCCGTGCTGCTAGCCATAAGTAAAGGTTAGACGTTTGATGTTTGAGTCTCACCCTTTAGTGGCGAATATCTCCGAAAGAGACAACCCCTGGAAAGCAGCGGGGGGTCCTTCGCGCCCGTGTCAGGACGGCAGAATCAAACGACCTCGGATGGGCGCGAAGTGACCCGCGTTGCTTGGGGGACCGGCTGGGGGCGGAGGGGGAGAGGGTCAGCGCGGGTGCCGGGCGCTGAGCCGCTGGACCGCCAGGGCGAGCCAGAGCTGCACCCGGTCCGGCGTCTGGGCGGGGTCGTAGCCGGTGAGCTCGGTGATCTGCGCCAGCCGGTAGCGGACCGTATTGCGGTGCAGGGTGAGTTCCTCGGCGACGGCCGCCACCGAGCCGTTGTTGTTGAGGTAGCTTTCCAGGGTGGTCATGAGCTCGGCGCCGTGCGCTGCGTCAAAGGCCCGCAGGGGGTTCAGTGACTCGTTGGCCATGTCCGCAAGCGGAACGTCCTCACTGGCCAGCAGCAGCGAGGTCAGGCTCAGCCGCTCGGGCTCGTTGACCGGCAGTCCGTGGGTGGCCGCATCGCGGGCTTCAAAATAGCTCCACCGCAGGCCGTTCGGCTTGGTGTAGGCACCGCCAATGCCGATGGTGGCATGGATCCCGGCCTCCGCGAGGTGGTCGCTGAGGCGGCGGGCCAGCGCGCTGGCGCCGCTGCCGTCGTCCGGCATGACCACCACGAGGTCCTTCCCGACGACCGCGCTGACCGCCGCTTCGAGCGGCTGGGGTAGGGATGAACTCCCGAGCTGTTTGTTGTGGGCCGCCGATTCGGCGAGCAGGACCACGTTCTTGCGGGTGCTGTTGATGCCGACGCCGGCGAGGCGCCGGGTGGCTTCGGACGTTTCCAGCGTCCCGTGGATGACGTCTTCGAGGACCTGGCCGGCCAGC
Source organism: Arthrobacter sp. ok909 (assembly GCF_900104405.1). NCBI lineage: Bacteria > Bacillati > Actinomycetota > Actinomycetes > Micrococcales > Micrococcaceae > Arthrobacter > Arthrobacter sp. ok909. Next base: position 178,621 of record NZ_FNJS01000006.1, read on the forward strand.
GCCCGCTGGGCCTGGCGCTGCTTGACCATGTTATTGAGTTCGACGCTGATCAGGTTCTGGGCATAGCCCACAATGCCCGAGTCCTCGAACGGCTGCTTGACCCACAGTGTGCAGGCATCGCGGCGGCCCGTCGGGATAGGGTACGACGTCCAGCCCTCGGCCGTGGGGGCCGGGTGGCCGGGCACGCTGTTGTACAGCTGCGCCGTGAACTGGGTCAGGACGATCTCGGTGCGCAGCATCGACCCCAGATGTTTCAGGAGTTCGGCGAGACCGCCGCCGGTCAGCAAGGCCCGGGCCAGGATCTGATGCCCGGCAATGAGCCGCTCGAGCTTGACCAGATGGTCCGCCGACTGGGCGTCGGCCACGATCTTGCCGATGGCAATGAAGGGGGTCTCGTACGGTACTTCCACCACCGGCAGTCCCCAGCGGTTGGCCTCGGCGATCAGGGCAGGCGGCACGGCGTCGTGCGTCAGGCCTACACCGAAGCCGATCCCGACCGCCCCGGCACGCTGGACCTGGCGCACGAATCGGCGCTGCTCCGCGGCGCTCTTGAGCCGCATGCCAGTGGTCAGGATCAGTTCGCCGCCGTTGAGGAACCGCTGCGGGTCCTCCTGTTCGGTGACGGCCACCCAGAGAATGTCCTGGTGCCAGGTGGTTTCGGCGAGGCCGGCCTTGGTGAGTTTGAGGGACGGCACACCCAGTAGTGCGGCGAGTGAAATGGCCATGGATTCAGGATAGCCGGGTGCTGGTCAAGCGCACTAAAGCATTGCGGGGATGGTGTGCAGGTGCCTATTCCCTGGCTTGCCCTGCTGGCATAGGCTCGTGACCAGCCCCACATCCGTCATTGGCAGTAAGAAAGAGGTTGTACACCGTGGTTCAAACCTTGCAGAACTTCATCAACGGCGAGTTTGTCACCCCCGCCGGCACAGGGATGATGCCCATCGTGAACCCCACCAACGGAGACGTCGTGGCACAGTCGCCGATCTCGGTGCAGGCCGACGTCGACGCCGCCATGACGGCTGCCAAGAACGCCTTCAAGACGTGGAAGCACACCACGCCCGGGCAGCGCCAGCTCATGCTGCTCAAGCTCGCGGATGCCGTCGAGGCCAACAGCGACGAAATCGTTGAGGCCCAGCACCGCAACACCGGCCAGGTCCGCTCCCTGATCGCCTCGGAGGAAGTCGCCGCCGGCGCCGACCAGCTGCGCTTCTTCGCCGGTGCGGCCCGCATCATGGAAGGCAAGTCCGCTGGCGAGTACTTCGAAGGCCACACCTCCTACGTACGGCGGGAACCGATCGGCGTCGTGGCCCAGGTTGCCCCGTGGAACTACCCGTTCCTCATGGCGATCTGGAAGATCGGCCCCGCCCTGGCCGCCGGCAACACCGTGGTTCTCAAGCCCTCGGACACCACCCCGGAATCCACCGTGGTCCTGGCCCGGCTTGCCGGTGAGATCTTCCCGGCCGGCGTGCTGAACGTGGTCCTGGGCACCGGCGAGACCGGCGCCCTGATGGTGGAGCACAAGGTCCCCGGCCTGGTCTCCATCACCGGCTCCGTCCGCGCCGGCATCGCCGTCGCCTCGGGCGCCGCCAAGGGACTCAAGCGCGCCCACCTGGAACTCGGCGGGAAGGCCCCTGCGGTGGTCTTCGCCGACGCCGACATCAAGAAGAGCGCCGCGGCCATCGCCGAGTTCGCCTTCTTCAACGCCGGACAGGACTGCACCGCCATCGCCCGCGTCCTGGTCCAGGACTCCGCCTACGACGACCTCGTGGCAGCCCTGGTGGAACACACCAAGACCCTGCGCACCGGCTCGCAGAACGACGAAGACAACTACTTCGGCCCGCTGAACAACGTCAACCACTTCAACACGGTCAAAGCCCTGGTGGAGTCCCTCCCGGAAAACTGCAAGATCGAGACCGGCGGTCATCAGGCGGGGGACAAGGGCTTCTTCTTCGAGCCCACCATCGTCACCGGCGCCAAGCAGAGCGACGACATCGTGCAGAAGGAAGCCTTTGGTCCCGTCATCACGGTGCAGAAGTTCAGTACCGAGGACGAGGCCGTGGAACTGGCGAACGACGTCGACTACGCCCTGGCCTCCAGCGTCTGGACTTCGAACCACGGCACGGCCATGCGCCTGAGCCGCGACCTTGATTTCGGCGCCGTCTGGATCAACACCCACATCCTCCTCACCGCCGAAATGCCGCACGGCGGCTTCAAGCAGTCCGGCTACGGCAAGGACCTGTCCATGTACGGCGTCGAGGACTACACCCGCATCAAGCACGTCATGAGTGCGCTCGACGCATAACGCAGCCGCATAACGCAGCCGCATAACGCAACCGCCTATCGCAGTGGCATAACTCAACCTGACGCATAACTCGCGCGCCTCACCGCACGCTTAGAAAGGCTTTCCCATGACCACCACCGCACATGACATCACCTACCGGCTTGAGCAGAAGCGCCGCGTCCAGGCCGACTTCCCGGGCCCCAAGTCCGTTGCCCTGACCGAGCGCCGCAAGGCGGTCGTCGCCGCCGGCGTCGCGTCGAGCGTTCCGGTGTTCGTGGCCGACGCCGACGGCGGCATCATCCACGATGTCGACGGCAACTCCTTCATCGACCTCGGCTCCGGCATTGCCGTGACGAGCGTCGGCGCCTCGGACCCCGCCGTCGTCGGCGCCGTGAAGGAAGCCGTGGAGCACTTCACCCACACGTGTTTCATGGTCACGCCCTACGAAGGCTATGTGGCCGTTGCCGAGCAGCTGAACCGCCTCACCCCGGGCGACCACGAGAAGCGCACCGTGCTCTTCAATTCCGGTGCCGAAGCTGTCGAGAACGCCATCAAGGTGGCCCGCCTGGCAACCGGCCGGGACGCCGTCGTCGCCTTTGACCACGCCTACCACGGCCGCACCAACCTGACCATGGCGCTGACTGCCAAGGCCATGCCGTACAAGACCAACTTCGGCCCGTTTGCGCCCGAGGTCTACCGCATGCCGATGAGCTACCCGTTCCGCGAGGAGAACCCGGAGATCACCGGGGCCGAGGCCGCCAAGCGCGCCATCACCATGATCGAGAAGCAGATCGGCGGCGACCAGGTTGCCGCCATCATCATCGAACCCATCCAGGGCGAGGGCGGCTTCATTGTCCCGGCCGAGGGTTTCCTGCCGGCGCTGGCCGCGTGGGCCAAGGACAAGGGCATCGTCTTCATCGCCGACGAGGTCCAGTCCGGCTTCTGCCGCACCGGCGAATGGTTCGCCGTGAACCACGAAGGTGTTGTCCCGGACATCCTGACCATGGCCAAGGGCATCGCCGGCGGCATGCCGCTCTCCGCCATCACCGGCCGCGCCGACCTCCTCGACGCCGTCCACCCCGGCGGCCTCGGCGGCACCTACGGCGGCAACCCGGTCGCGTGCGCCGCCGCTCTGGCATCCATCGGCTCGATGGAGCAGTACAACCTCAACGCCCGCGCCAAGCACATCGAGGAGATCGCGCTCGGCAAACTGCGTGAACTGGCGAGTGAGCAGCCCGTCATCGGCGATGTCCGCGGCCGCGGCGCAATGCTGGCGATCGAGCTCGTCCAGGCCGGTTCCAAAGAACCGAACCCGGAGCTGACCAAGGCCGTCGCCGCGGCCTGCCTCAAGGAGGGTGTCATCATCCTCACCTGCGGCACCTACGGCAACGTCATCCGGCTGCTGCCTCCGCTGGTGATCAGCGACGAACTGCTGCTGGACGGCCTCGAGGTCCTGGCCGCTGCCATCAAGGCCAACGCCTGAGTCACTAGCCAACAAGCTGCCGGGAAGGCAATCCCTTCCCGGAGACCGGTCTAGCCGGAAAAACGGAAGAGCCGCGGACACATCATCCGCGGCTCTTCCGCCCTTTAAGCCCTGACTTCCCGTTCGCTACTTCCAGGCGGTCGCGTCCAGCTGGATCGCCACGACATACAGATGCTGGCCCTGCTCAATCTTCTCCACCTCGTAAACGCGCACCTTCGTCTCCGGGACCGTGGACATGGGCCGGCCTACGCCGATCCCGTATGTCAGCACGCCCTCGAAGTCCCCGGCCGGCGCGTAGCTCGTCAGAGCCTCGTAGCCGATCGACGGCGCCGGGGCGCTCGTCACCGTGTTGGCCTTGCCGTCCGCGGTGTGCGCCTGGGCGCCATGGAACGTCACCTCAAGGATGGTTCCCGTTCCCGGCATCTCGATCGGCTGGCCGCTGCCGTCGGCGACGAGCTCGGGGACCACCTCGACGTCGTAGCTGGGGAAGCCGCCGTTGAACCGGAAGCTCAGCTGGTCATAGGGCGGGGCATCGGAGGGGTGCTGACCTGCGCCGATGGCGTACAGCGTGGGCAGCGGGGCCGCCGGCGGAGGCGCGATGGGCACGGGGTTCTCGTGGTCCGTGTGGAACGGGGTGCCGGACTTTGGCACCGACCAGTCGTGGGTGATCGTGGACGAGATCACCTTGTCGCCGGGTTGCGGGGGTGCCGTTTCATCAGCATCACCGGTCGCCGACGGCGACGGGCTCGCTGTCGCGGTCGGCGAGGGCGACGGCGGCTGGCTGCTGGCCGATGGCTGCGGCGCGGGCGGGGTGCAGGCGGTGAGGACGAGTAGGAGCGTCAAAGCTCCCAGCCCGGCAGTCCACGACCCGTTCCGGCGGTTGCTGATGACATTCATGATGGTCTCCCCTCGACCATCCCAGCGTAGACACAGAAGATTGTGCAGCTCAGGGCCATAAGTCACCACCGTTTCTTAGGTCTCTGGACTAGAGTCGTTCCTACCACTGCAGGAACGCAGCCCGGCCGACGACGCCCGGAACCCCCGGGGCGCAGCTGGCGTCTGCCACAGACCCATAAGGGGTTCATACATGCGATACGTAGTCGGTTATACGCCCACTGAACGCGGCGCGGACGCCGTTGCCCTGGCTGCGGCCATGGCCCGGGCCCAGGGAGCGCATCTTGACCTTGTCTATGTGGTGGACCGGCACACGCCCTATGCGGCCGTGAAACCGGAAGGAAGCCGCGCCAGCACCGCGGAGCAGCAGATGCACTCGGCGGAACGCGAGGGTATGGCTCTGGTCCCGGAAGGGCTGGAGGCGCACTTTCACGTCCGGCAGGCGGACTCGTTCGCGGCGGGCCTTATCGACGCGGCCCTCGAGTACAGGGCCGGCCTGATCGTGGTCGGCGCCGCCAGCAACGGCCTCTTCAAACGGCACACCATAGGCAGCGTGGCCAACGCGCTCCTGCACGCCGCCCCGGTTCCGGTGGCACTGGCGCCGCGCGGTTACCGCCGGACCGAACCCATCACGCGCCTGACCCTCGCCGTGGGCCAGCGCCCCGGGGCAGAAGCGGCGATCGACGTCGCTATAGAATCCGCCGAGCGCCGCGGCGTACCGCTCCGGCTGGTCTCCCTTGTGGAACTGGACGTCGACGAGGAGGGCGGGGAAAACGTCAACGCCGCCCACATCCATGCCAATACCGTGCTCGCCGCCGCCGCGCACCGCCTGCCGGAGGGCCACCACGTCAGTGTGGAAGTCGCCCACGGGCGCACGATCGAGGAAGCGATCGACGACCTGGAATGGGACGACGGCGAGGTCATGATCGTGGGATCCTCCCGTCTGGCGGAGAAATACAAACTCTTCATCGGCAGTACCGCCAACAAGGTGCTGCGGGCACTCCCGGTGCCGATGGTGGTTGTGCCCCGCGACTACCAGCGGGTGGATACCTTCCCGGAGGTTTGATTCGCGGAGGTCTAATTCCCTGAGGTTTGGGGCCGCGGGGCCAGGACCGCCCAGTACGCCGGAATGCTGCCGGGCGGTCCGCCGGTCTCCATCGGCACCGTTGCCAGGACGCCGGGACCTTCCGCAATGAGGGTCCAGTGCCGTTCGGGGAACACCCGGGAGCGTTGCCTGGGGCCGAAATGGCCCGGTTTTGGCAGGGCAGAAATTGCCTGGCGGAGCGGTCCCGGGATCCGCTCGCCCGTGGCGCCCAGGCCCCGAAGATAGCTCAGCGCCCCGCCCGGGACATTTGTCTCCACCAGGTAAATCCGTCCCCGGGTGCCGAGGAGCGCTTTGATGGAGTCCGCAAGGCGTGCCTTGCGTCGCCGGCTAAGGACGTGGAAGACGCCGCGGACAAAGACATTGACGTCGCCGAGTTCGTGCGCGAGCGCGGCCGCGGCGGCCGGCCGGGTGGCATCCAGACTCCGGAAGCTGAGGCCCAGGACGTGTGCATGGGCGGACTGCGCCGCGGCCACGGCCGCAGGCGAGACATCGACGCCCAGCACCGAGGGGAAGACCTCGACGAGCCGGCACGAGAGGGCTCCGTTCCCGCAGCCGAGATCGACCACCGGAAGGCTGGTGTCCATCAGGGCCGCCAGGGCCCGCAGATGCTGCCGCACTTCGTCGTCGCCGGCGGTCGAAGTATCCCAGATGATCGGTTCCGTGAGCACTCCCTGCGACACCCCGCGCCAGAACTCATCCCAGCGCCGGTCCGGGCGTCGCGGCCGGTGCAGGGACAGGGCCACCACCCGGGCCACCATCCGGAGCGTGTCCGCCGCCTTGTGCGTGCCTGTCCTACTCGTGGCTGTCTTCTGCGTACTTGTGTTTTTCGTGCCCCCTGCACCGGCTCCGCTCATGCGGCTGCGCCGTCCCTGTGCGCCAGCAGGTCCGTCATGGCCGCTACGGGCAGGGGCCGGCTGAAGAAGTATCCCTGGCCGAATTCACAGTCCAGGTGCCGCAGGCGGTCCGCCTGCTCCCGGTCCTCGATGCCCTCGGCCACGGCACCCAGGCCGGCAGAATGGATCAGCTGCAAGATGGCCGCGACGAAGGTCTCCTGCTGCCGGTCCGTGGTCAGCCCGTCCAGGAGGGACTTGTCGATCTTCGCCTGCGAGGCAGGGAGGGTGCGCAGGTAGCTGATGGAGGAATAGCCGGTGCCGAAGTCGTCGATCTCGATCCGGACGCCGAGGTCATTGAGCGACTGCATGGTGGCTGCCACTTCCGGACCGCCGCGCATGATTGCGGTCTCGGTGATTTCAATCGAGATATGGCGCGGTTCGACGCCGTACCGGACCAGCAGGTCTTCGACATACGGAGCCAGATCGACATGGTGCAGGTCCGCCGGCGAGAGATTGATATGGGTGCTGAAGTCCGCCGGAAGCCCCGGATCGGACTTCCAGCGTCCGGTTTGCGCGATGGCGTTCCGGAGCACCCAGTGGCCGATTTCCACCGTGAGCCCGGCCTCGTCAGCGGCGTCGAGGAACGTATCCGGCGCCAGCAGACCCAGGTCCGGGTGGCGCCACCGGATGAGGGCCTCCGTCCCGGCAATCGTCCCCGTGCGCAGATCCATGATGGGCTGGTATTCCAGCTCGAGCTCGTCTGTTGCCAGCGCCGTCCGGAGCTCGGCCACCAGGTGAACCCGCTGCTTGGCGGCCTCGTGCATGGCCGCGGAAAACACCAGGAGAGTGTCCCGGCCGCGCTTCTTGGCCTCATGCATGGCGATGTTGGCATCGCGGATGAGTTCCTCGCTGCGCAGCCCGGGTTCGCCCAGCCGCACCCCGGTTCCGGCCGTCAGTGCGACCGCGACGCCGCCGGCAACGATTCTGTCCTTCAGCGATTCGCCGAGGCGGGACGCGATCTCCAGCACGGCGTCCGGTTCCTGGCCCACCACGAGCACGGCGAACTCATCGCCGCTGAGGCGTGCGATCAAGTGATCGGCTCCGGCCGCTGCGCCCAGCCGCAGGGCTGCCTCCCGCAGGACGGCGTCCCCGGCGGCGTGGCCGAGGCTGTCATTGATGAGCCGGAAGGAGTCGAGGTCCAGCAGAATGAGCGCGGGCTGGGGGCCCCCACCGGCTCCGGTGACGGCCTCGGCCACTTTTTCCTGCAGCAGCGAGCGGCTGGCCAGCCCCGTCAGCTCGTCAGTGTTGATGACGCGCCGGAGTTCGGCTTTGGCCGCTTCCAGGAGCGCGGTCCGCTCGGCGACCCGGACTTCCATGTCTTCGTACATGCTTTGAAGCTCTTCAGCGAGCAGATTGATGCCGGTCGTGACGGCGTCGATGCCGTCCCGTGCCGGTGAGACCTCCAGGCGGTTGGAGAGATCGCCCGAGGACAGCACGACGATGCCGTCTACGAGTTCCTCGAGGCGGCGGTCGTCATCACGCCCCGTCATGGCCCTGCGAGATCAGCCAGCGGACCGCCTCATCGCGGTCGGTGAAAAAGCGCGTGGGGACCGGTGCCGAATTGACGCCCAGGAAGAAGTTGGCGAGAACCCGGTCAACGGCGGACGCGCCCAGCAGTGCGATGGCCGAGGCGTCACAGCGTTTGGCGAACACGGCCCGCGCGGCCCGGCTGACGGATTCCGTGGTGGCCATGTCAATCAGCAGCGGCGTGGGCCGGCCGCCGCACAAGGCATTGACCCGATCCATGGCGAGTTGGGCATTCGGGGCGTCAATGACGATGCCCCGGGCCCACTCGAGGCGCAGGATACCGCTGCTGTCGAAGCCCAGGGACGAGATATCCCGGCTGCCCGGAGTCTCAAGATCGTTTTCTGGCACCAGCAATCCTTAATTCCGCCCCAACGTGTCCTTCATGATGACACTAACGCACGGCGGCCCTGGTGCGCAGACGGCTAACCCGCCGGGGGAGTCCTGCTAGGTGGCGGCGCGGGCCCGTTTCCGGATCATGGAGTTCTTCCCGGCCGCCAACAGCATGTCCACGGTCAGCACGAGCAGTGCCAGCCACACGACGCCGAAGCCAATCCAGCGGTCCAGAGTCATGGGTTCCTTGAACACCACAAGCGCCACAATGAACTGCAGCACGGGTGCGAAGTACTGCAACAAGCCGATGGTGGTCATGGGCAGCCGGCGGGCAGAGGCCCCGAAGAACAGCAGCGGCACGGCGGTGATGACACCCGACGCGACCAGCAGCCAGAAGTGCCCGGAGCCGTTGGAGGCCAGCGTGGCCGCCCCGCTGACCGCGAGCACAATCATGGTGGCCGCAGCCGCCGGGGCCAGTACGATCGTCTCCACGGTGAGGCTGGTGATCGCGTCCGCCCGCGGGCCAACACGCTTCTTGACGAAGCCGTACAGGCCAAAGCTCAGCGCGAGCGTCAGGGCGATCCAGGGGAGCTTGCCGTAGGAGACTGTCAGCACGCCCACCGCAATAAAGCCGATGCCGACGGCGGCCCACTGCAGCGGCCGCAGCTTTTCCTTCAGGACAAAGACCCCCAGCAGCACCGAGACCAGCGGGTTGATGAAGTAGCCCAGGGAGGCCTCGACGGCCTGGCCGGTGGTCACGCCGTAGGTGTAGGTCAGCCAGTTCACCGCGATCAGAGCCGCGGCGATGGACAGCGGGCCGATCACCGTGCGGTTCCGGAACGCAGCGGCCAGCACCCGCCACGAGCGCGTCACGGTGATCAGCAGGACGCAGAACACGAGCGACCAGACCACCCGGTTGGCGACAATTTCGACCGCGCCGGCAGGGCGGAGCGCATAGAAGTACAGGGGCAGCAGTCCCCACAGCCCGTAGGCGCCGATCCCAAACAGGATCCCCGGCGTCGTTTCCTTATCTACCGGCGCGAGCCCGGCCGGCGGCTGCGGCGCCGGCCGCCCTGCAGGGGCTGGGACGCGCGGGTCGATCGGCGGGGCGGGGGAGAAGGATCCTTCGGGCTTAGGCACAAAACCAATAACACCACCTGCACGGCGCCTATTCCTACCAACCGGACCGCAGGCCGCCCGGCGACATTTAGAATAGGGGCCTGTGCGCTGTATGTACTGGCGCTGTCCCTAAGACTCAGAAGGGCTCCCGGTGTCCAACTCGGCCGAATCCACATCCACTCGTCCCCTCCGCGTCGCCATTGTCGGCGCGGGTCCGGCCGGCGTCTACGCCGCGGACATCCTGACGAAGTCCAATGAGGTCAAAGACGGCGACGTCGAGGTCAGCATCGATCTCTTCGAGGCATACCCGGCGCCATACGGCCTGATCCGCTACGGGGTGGCTCCTGACCATCCCCGGATCAAAGGCATCGTCAACGCCCTGCACAAGGTCCTGGACCGCGGCGACATCCGGTTCCTTGGAAACGTAACCTACGGCCGGGACCTGACGCTGCATGACTTCCGCGCCTTCTACGACGCCGTGATCTTCTCCACGGGAGCCATCAAGGACGCCGAGCTGGACATTCCCGGGATCGGGCTCGAGGGTTCCTTCGGCGGGGCCGACTTCGTCTCCTGGTACGACGGCCACCCGGACGTGCCGCGGGACTGGCCGCTGGAGGCGAAGGAGATCGCCGTGATCGGCAACGGCAACGTGGCCCTGGACGTGGCCCGCATGCTGGTCAAGCACGCCGATGAACTCCTGGTCACCGAAATCCCGGACAACGTCTACCGGGCCCTCAAGGACTCGCCGGTCACCGACGTCCATGTCTTCGGCCGCCGCGGCCCGGCCCAGGTGAAGTTCACCCCGCTGGAGCTGCGCGAACTCAGCCATGCCAAGGACGTGGACATTGTGCTGTATCCGGAGGACTTCGAGTTCGACGAAGCCTCGGATGAGGCCATCCGCAGCAACAACCAGATCCGGACCATGGTCAACACCCTGACCAACTGGCTCGTCGAGGACCACGCCGAAGCCGAGGAACCGTCCTCGCGCCGGCTGCACCTGCACTTCCTGCACAGCCCGGTCGAGATCCATGACGGCGCCGCGAATCCCGGCAAAGTCGCTGGCATCAAGTTTGAACGCATGCAGCTCGACGGCACCGGGAACGTCAAGGGCACCGGGGAATTCCTCGACTACCCGGTCCAGGCCGTCTACCGGGCGATCGGCTACCACGGCTCGCCGCTGGATGAGCTGGAGTACGATGCCCGCCGCGGCGTTGTCCCCAACGAAGGCGGCCGTGTCCTCGACGCTGAGGGGAAACCGGTCCCCGGGATCTACGCCACCGGCTGGATCAAGCGCGGACCCGTCGGGCTGATCGGCCACACCAAGGGTGACGCGCTGGAGACCATCGGCTACCTGCTGGAAGACCGGCTCACCTTGCCGCCGGCGCAGAACCCGGACCCGCAGGCCATCATCGATCTGCTGCAGGAACGCGGCATCCAGTACACGACCTGGGAAGGGTGGATCAAGCTCGATGCCCACGAGCTCGCCCTCGGCGCTGAGTGGTCCGCTGCGGAGAACACCAACGGGATCGAGCGGGAGCGCATCAAGGTGGTGCCGCGCGAGGAGATGATTGAGATTTCCCGCGGCTAGCCTGTCCCGCGGCGCAGATTTTCCCACGACGCGCAATAAAGCTGGCGCACAGGGTATTCCGGCGTCGACAGCCCTTTTGCGCAGCGCGGAACCGATTGCGCAGCGCCGAACCGTCCGACTGGCCCTGATGCCGGCCGGCCCGTCGCGGCAGACGCCGGCTCTGGCGGCCATCTGGAACGCCCCGTAGACTGGGGCGGACGAGGCGGCCTTCGGCACGCCGTCGAGCCCGTCCGGTGGGAGTTCAATGAGGAATCTGGTCCATCCGGCAGCGCTGCTACCGCCAGCAGGCGGGGTCACCGCAGCGCTGCGGCAGAAGCATGCCAGCGCCGGGCACGAGGAACTGGATTCCCGGGGTCTCGTCTTTCCGGAGGACCTTCACCTGCCCGGGCTCAGCAGCCTGATCCAGGAGTCGTGGCGCCGTTCGGCGGAACTGCACGCCAACCCGGACAACCCCGAGGCCCCTCTGGCCATGGACCGCGAAGAACTTGAGGAATACCGCCGCCAGCACCCCCTGGCCGCCATCATGCCTGTGATCCACAAGCTTCTGGTCCTGCCAAGCCATGACAGCGGGATGCTGGTGGCCGTGGGGGACGAGGTCGGCCGGCTGCTGTGGGTGGAAGGCGACGCCGCCCTGCAGCGCCGGGCCGAAGGCATGATGTTCGTCCCCGGGGCCGACTGGTCCGAGGCGACGGTGGGCACCAGCGCCCCGGGCACCGCGCTGGCCCTGGGCCGGGGCATCCAGATCTCCGGCGCGGAACACTACAAGCGTTCGGTCCATCCCTGGAGCTGCACGGCCGTGCCGTTCCACGACCCGGATTCCGGCGCACTGCTGGGGGTCGTGGACATCACCGGCACGGAGTCGGCCGTGGCCCCCCACACCCTGTCCCTCGTCGAGGCGACGGTCGCCGCTGCCCAGGCGCATCTGCGGGTGGAACGGCTCCAGTTGGCCGCCGCACGCCAGTCCTCGCCCTCCCGGCGGAGACGCCCGGCCGCGCCGAAAACGACCGGGGCACCGGCCGCCGGCAGCCTGTACCGGAACAGCCTCCAACTGCTTGGCCGCGATCAGGCCCTGCTCAGCATTGACGGCCGCACCGTGTCCCTGTCCGCCCGGCACAGTGAGATCCTCGCCCTGCTCAGCACCCACCCCGAAGGCCTGAACGCCGAGGAGCTGTGCGCCCTCCTGTACCCCGGGGAGGCCTCCACCATGACGCTGCGCGCGGAGATGGTACGGCTGCGCAGGGTCCTGCAGCAGCTCAATCCCGAGGCCGTCCCGGCGTCACGCCCGTACCGCTTGCCGGTCGACCTCGTGCCGGACTCCGGACAGGTGCTGAGCTGCCTGCAACGCGGCGCTCACCGGATAGCGCTGGAAATCTACCGCGGCGCCGTACTGCCGCGCTCGGAGGCGCCCGGCATCGTGGAGCTGCGGGCCAGGGTTTCCGAGCTGATGCGCGAGGCCCTGCTGACGGACGGCAGCGCCGAGTCACTGCTGAAGTACGCCGAACTGCCTGAGGCAAAGGACGACGTCGACGTCCGGACCGCCGCGCTGAAGCTGCTGGCACCGCGCTCGCCCAAGCGTGCCGCCGTCGTCGCCGATCTGGAACGGCTGGACCGGGAACTGAGCGCCTGAACGGTCACGGCCCGGGGCATCCGGACCGTGACCGGGCTCACACCGTTGCAACCTGACTGCAACCTTCGCGCCCCTAGGCTGAGTGCAACGGGGGCCGGAAGCGCCTTGCTGCCCCCTCTCTTGCACAGCAAAGGAGCTAGCAATGACTGTTTTCGCCCAGCCCGGTACCGAGGGCTCGAAGGTCACCTTCAAGGACCGCTACGAGAACTGGATCGGCGGCGAGTGGGTTGCCCCGGTCAAGGGCCAGTACTTCGAGAACATCACCCCGGTGACAGGCAAGGCTTTCTGTGAGGTGGCCCGCGGCACCGCCGAAGATATTGAGCTGGCGCTGGACGCCGCGCACAAGGTTGCGCCGTCCTGGGGCAAGACGTCCGTGGCCGAGCGCGCCGCCATCCTGAACAAGATCGCGGACCGGATCGACGCGAACACCGAGATGCTCGCCGTCGCCGAATCCTGGGACAACGGCAAGCCGATCCGCGAAACCCTCAACGCGGACATTCCGCTCGCCGCCGACCACTTCCGCTACTTCGCCTCGGCCGTCCGCGCCCAGGAGGGCCGACTGTCCCAGCTCGACGACGACACCACCGCCTACCACTACCACGAGCCCCTCGGCGTCGTCGGCCAGATCATTCCCTGGAACTTCCCGATCCTCATGGCCGTCTGGAAGCTCGCCCCCGCCCTTGCCGCCGGCAACGCCGTCGTCCTGAAGCCGGCCGAGCAGACCCCGTCCTCCATCCTGGTGCTGATGGAACTGATCAGCGACCTCCTGCCGGCCGGCGTCATCAACGTGGTCAACGGCTTCGGTGTGGAGGCCGGCAAGCCCCTGGCCTCCAGCCCGCGGATCCGCAAGATCGCCTTCACCGGCGAAACCACCACCGGCCGGCTGATCAGCCAGTACGCCTCCCAGAACCTGATCCCGGTCACGCTGGAACTCGGCGGCAAGAGCCCCAACATCTTCTTCAACGACGTCGCCGACACCAACGACGCCTTCTACGACAAGGCCCTTGAAGGCTTCACGCTCTTCGCCTTCAATCAGGGCGAGGTCTGCACCTGCCCGTCCCGCGCCTTGGTTCAAGAGGGCATCTACGACTCCTTCATGGCTGACGCGCTGGCCCGCACGCAGAAGATCATCCAGGGCAACCCGCTGGATGCCGAGACGCAGCTCGGCGCCCAGGCCTCCAATGACCAGCTCGAGAAGATCCTGTCCTACATCGACATCGGAAAGCAGGAAGGCGCCAAGGCCCTCACCGGCGGCGCCCGCGCCGAACTGTCCGGCGACCTCGCCGGCGGTTACTACGTGCAGCCGACCATCTTCGAGGGACACAACAAAATGCGGATCTTCCAGGAGGAGATCTTCGGCCCGGTGGTGTCCGTGACGCGCTTCAGCGATTACAACGACGCCATGGGGATCGCCAACGACACCCTCTACGGCCTCGGCGCCGGCGTCTGGTCCCGCAACGGCAACGTTGCCTACCGTGCCGGCCGCGAGATCCAGGCCGGCCGCGTGTGGGTCAACAACTACCACGCCTACCCGGCCGGTGCCGCGTTCGGCGGGTACAAGTCCTCCGGCATCGGACGTGAGAACCACTCCATGATGCTGGACCACTACCAGCAGACCAAGAACCTCCTGGTCAGCTACAACGAGAACAAGCTCGGCTTCTTCTAAGCCGCATTGACCCGGGCGGGACGGATCGGAAGTGATCCGCCCCGCCCGCACCATGCCTGGCCACCCCCGGGCGGGACGTACCACCCACCACCCCACGGAGTACACCAAACCCTGAATACGCCCGAAAGCTACGCCCCAAAACTACGCCCCATAACTACGCCCCAAAACTACGCAAGGATTTCGCCAATGACGACGACAATGCAAGCAGCTGTAGTAACTGAATTCGGCAAAGACCTCCAGATCCAGGACCTCCCCATTCCCTCCCCGGGCCGCGGCGAGGCGCTGGTCAAAGTCATCACCACCGGCGTCTGCCACACCGACCTCCATGCGGCCGAAGGCGACTGGCCGGTGAAGCCGACCCCGCCGTTCATTCCCGGCCACGAAGGCGTGGGCGAAGTCGTGGCCCTCGGCGAAGGCGTCACTGACCTGGCCGTCGGAGACCTGGTGGGCAACGCCTGGCTGTGGTCCGCCTGCGGCGACTGCCAGTTCTGCCGGACAGGCTGGGAAACCCTCTGCGAGGCCCAGAAGAACGCCGGCTACAGCGTGGACGGCTCCTTCGGCGAGTACATGCTGGTGGACAGCCGCTTCGCTGCCCGAATCCCCGCCGGCTCGGATCCGGTGGAAGTGGCTCCGGTGCTCTGCGCGGGCGTCACGGTCTACAAGGGCCTGAAGATGACCGAGGCCAAGCCCGGCCAGTGGGTCACCATCTCCGGGATCGGCGGACTCGGCCACATCGCTGTCCAGTACGCCGTGGCCATGGGGCTGCGGGTCGCGGCGGTGGACATCGCCGACGACAAGCTCGCCCTGGCCAAGAAGCACGGTGCAGAGCTGACGGTCAATGCCCTGCACGAGGATCCCGCCGAAGTTATCCAGCGCGAAACCGGAGGATGCCATGGAGTCCTGGTCACGGCAGTGCACCCGTCAGCCTTCGGGCAGGCCATTGGGATGGCCCGGCGCGGCGGAACGATCGTGTTCAACGGGCTGCCGCCGGGCGACTTCCCGGCGCCGATCTTTGAGATTGTGCTCAAGGGGCTGACGGTCCGCGGCTCCATTGTGGGCACGCGGCAGGACCTTGAGGAGGCCCTCGACTTCTACGCCCAGGGCAAGATCCACCCCACGGTGTCCACGAGGGCGCTTTCCGAAGTGAACGCCGTTCTTGATGAGATGAAGCACGCCAAGATCGACGGCCGTGTGGTGCTGAGGTTCTGATGAAAGAAGGACGCTGATGCCGGAGACCAAGCTCGACGCCGCCGTGACCCGCCCGGGGGAGGACTTCTCCCGCGTCGCGCTCACCCCGGAGGCTGTGGGCCTGTTGCGCAAGCTGTGGGTGCAGCACGGCCCGCTGATGTTCCATCAGTCCGGCGGCTGTTGCGACGGTTCCTCGCCCATGTGCTACCCGGCCGGGGAGTTCATCACGGGGGACTCGGACGTGCTGCTTGGCCTGTTCGACATTTCGGACGGAATCCAGCCCCAGCCGGTGGAATTTTGGATGTCGCGGGAGCAGTTCAACTACTGGAGCCACACGCACCTGACGGTCGACGTTGTCCCTGGCCGGGGGAGCGGTTTCTCGGTGGAGGCCCCGGAAGGCAAGCGGTTCCTGATCCGCTCGGCGCTGATGGAAAACTGGCCGGTCTGAGCCGGAACGGCGGAGCGTAGAGCTCTCTGCTAGAGATGTGGGCCGTGCCGGCAATACCGGCACGGCCCACCTCTGCGTCTCACTATGTGGGACAAATCGGGCCGTCCAGTGGATGGACACTACACTAGATAGGTCTGTTTCCAAACCAGTTATCGAGATTGCGGACTTTCCTATGAACCTTTTCCGGACCAAATCCATCGAGCAGTCCATGTCCGACGCCGATGAGCCCGGACGCAAGTTGAAGCGCTCGCTCAGTACGTGGGACCTCATGATCATGGGGGTCGCGGTCGCCGTCGGCGCCGGGATCTTCTCGGTCGGCGCCAAGGCCGCCGCGAATTTCGCCGGCCCGGCCGTGACCATTTCCTTCGCGATCGCCGCCGTCACGTGCGCGCTCGCCATCATGTGCTACGCCGAGTTTGCCACGGCCATCCCGGTGGCAGGCTCCGCGTACGTCTTCACCTACGCGACCATGGGGGAAATCCTCGCGTGGATTATTGGCTGGAACCTGATCTTGGAACTCTTTACAGCCGGTGCCGTGATCGCGAAGTACTGGGGCATCTACCTCAGCAAGGTCTTTGCGCTCATGGGAGTCGACGTTCCGCCGTCGATCTCCCTGGGCGGCGTTGACCTCTACTGGGGTGCCTTCCTGATCGTTGCCATCTTCACGGTGCTGCTGGTCCTCGGTACCAAGCTCTCCGCCCGCGTCGGCAACATCTTCACGCTCATCAAGATCGCGGTGGTGCTCTTCGTGATCGTCGTCGGCTTCACCTACGTGAAGTTCGAGAACTACGCCCCGTTCGTGCCGGCCTCCGAGCCGACCGGCGGCACCGGAACCGCCGACGTCCTCAAGCAGTCCTTCTTCGGCTTCCTCACCGGCGCGGCCCCGGCCCAGTACGGCACGCTCGGCATCTTCGCCGGCGCCGCCCTGGTCTTCTTCGCCTTCATCGGCTTCGACGTCGTCGCCACCTCCGCCGAAGAGGTCAAGAACCCGCAGAAGACGCTGCCACGAGGCATCTTCGGCGGCCTTGCGATCGTCACCGTGCTCTACATCCTGGTGTCCCTGGCACTGACCGGCATGGTGTCCTACACCAAGCTGGCCGAGGCCAAGAACCCGACCCTTACCACCGCTTTCGAGGCCGTCGGCAACACCGACGCCGCCAAGGTCATCGCCTTCGGCTCCCTCGTGGGCCTCACCACCGTCATCATGGTGCTCCTCATGGGCCTGTCGCGCGTGGTCCTGGCCATGAGCCGCGACGGCCTGCTGCCGCGCTCACTGTCCAAAACCAGCACGATCCGTGCGACGCCGGCCCGCCTCCAGATCATCTGCGGCGCCGCCGTGGCTCTCGTCGCCGGCTTGACCAACGTGGACCTGCTCGAGGAAATGATCAACATCGGCACGCTCTCCGCCTTCGTGATGGTGAGCCTGGGCATCCTGGTCTTGCGCAAGAAGCGCCCGGACCTCAAGCCGAGCTTCCGCGTCCCGTTCGGCAAGGTGCTCCCGGTTGTCTCGGCCGTGCTGTGCCTCTACCTCATGACGAACCTCGCCGTGGAAACCTGGATCTTCTTCGCGATCTGGCTCGTGATTGGCATCGCGATCTACTTCGCCTACGGCCAGCGCCACTCCCGCCTGAACGAAAAGTTCGCGGCGGCCCGGGCCTCCGTGAATGGCACCGCCAAGGGCGACGCCGTCACCGCCGCCCCGGCGAACGAGGAGGACGCGCTCACCCGCTCCTGATCGGGAAATGACCGGTCCCGACAAATCGAAGTCGCCGGAGACCTGCGAATTCGCCGACAACTTCCGGCGAATTGGCACGGCTCCGGCGACTTCGGCGTTGGACCGTCCGGTTCGGGAGACTGCAGACGGCGGGCGCGGAGGACCCCGGCTCCCTAAGATGGAGACATGGCCCGCCCAGCAAGACCGGAACGCAAATCAGAGCTGTTGTCGGCGATTCTCGACTACCTCATGGACAAGACGCTGGCGGAGCTGACGTTTCGAAGCCTCGCCGACGGGCTGGGGGTCAGCAGCTACGTTCTGGTGTACCACTTCGGCCACCGTGAACAGCTGATCAACGAGATCATCCGCGGCATCGAATCCCGGCTGGACAGCATCCGTGCCACCGACGTCCGGGACATCGACAGGGATGCCTGGCGGGCCTTCCTCCTGGAGTCCTGGCAGTGGACCATGGCGCAGCGCAACCGTCACCTGGCCCGGCTGGAATTTGAGGCGACGGCGCAGGACGTGGTGGCGGCGGTGCCGCGCGGCACAGCCCAGGAGCACTTCCGCATGCTGCACGAGAAGTCCCGGGACTGGCTCGTCATCCAGGGGATCCGGCCAGAGTTCGCCGACACCGACGCCCGTCTCTTCACCGCCGCGTTCTATGGGCTGCAGTTCGACTTTGTCGTCAACAACCAGCCCGAGGAAGCCACCGAGGCCTTCGAGCTGATGATGCTGGTCTTCTTCAACAACCTCGACCGGCGGCTCGCCACCGACGGCCAGCACATCTGACGCTGAAGGCCAGGGTCCAGGTCAGGGAGCCGCGTAACGGCCGACCCACTCCACCAGGGGACGCAGCTCCTCCCAGCGCCGGGCCACTTCCTCCACCGCCCCGGGCCCGGCAAGCCAATCGGGCTGCCCGACGTTCTCACCGGCCGTAAGGGACTTGTGTTTGAGCAGCTCGGCCCTGGGGTGGTCCTTGTCGAAGCCCCGCGGCACGGTCTTCAGGCGTTCGCCTTCCACGGCGAACCCTGCGGCCTCGGCGTGGCGCACGATTTCCTGCAGAGCCTCTCCGCTGGCGGGGTCGTCCACGGCACCGCGAAAGCGTGCCAGCTGGGCCGGGGTGTGGGTATGGCAGCCGCCGCCGATGAGGAGGCCGTCGGCACTGAGCTGGACGTAGAAACCCACTCCCTCCGCCAGCGCGGCGAAGGCTCCCTGCGCCGTCTTGTAGGGCGACTTGTCCGGCGAGAAGCGGACATCCCGGTTGGGCCGAAAGAGTTTCGCCGGGCCGAACCGGGGTTCCAGCTCGGCGAGCAGCTCGGTCAACGGCCCGTTCACCGCGGCATCGTAGACAGGCTTGTGCTCCAGCCACCAGTCCCGGTTGTTGTTCTGCTCAAGCTCGGAATAGAACCGGAAGGCGTCATCCGGAATGCCTGCAAATACGGTCATGGCTAAATCCTAGGGATCTGCCGCGACTCGTGGCGAGGGCTGCAAGCACCTATGTGGAAAACGGCAAAACGCCCCGCCACGGATCTCCGGGGGATTTCCGTGGCGGGGCGTTTATCGGCTCAGCCGGTCACAGACGGGCCTTGCTGATTAGACCTTGTTGGCGGCCTCGGCGTCGGACTCAACCTGGCCGGCGCCGAGGTTGGCGCGCAGCTTGGCGCCGAACCCGGCGTCGACGTTGGTCCAGTACGCGATGGCGCGTTCCTTGATGTCGGCGTTCCTGACGCCGCTGACGGCGCCGGTGACGGTCTCGAGCAGGCGGGCTTTCTCGCCGTCGTTGTAGACCTCGCGGTACAGCGTGCCGGCCTGGCCGAAGTCGCTGTCCTCGGCGTGCAGGGTGTGCGCGGAGAGCGTGAGCTCGCCGTCGTTCTCCCAGCCGCCGCCTGCGACCGCGGGCTCCACGGCAGCGGGGCCGCCGACGGAGTTCGGTGCGTAGACCGGAACAGACGGGGCGTTGAAG